>DASZFS010000537.1:0-28271 GCA_035939575.1 Vicinamibacterales bacterium
CGACGAATTGCCTGCGCTTGCCGCCCTGGCGGTTCATGGCGGCGACGTGAGCGTCAGCGGCGCCGCGGAGCTCCGCGTCAAGGAGAGCGATCGCATTGCGGCGCTGGTGGCGGGTTTCCGGGCGCTGGGCTTCGACGCCGAGGAGCGGGCCGACGGCTTTGTCGTCGCGGGGGCCGGCGGCCGAACGTCTCGGCCCTCCGGCGGCGTCGCCGACGCGCGGGGCGACCACCGCATGGCCATGGCGTTCGCCATCGCGGCGCTGGCCGCTGAACAGCCGTCCACGATTGCAGATGCTGATGCCGTCGGGATTTCCTATCCAGGCTTCTTCGAGACGCTTCAGCGCCTCGTCAATTGAGACCCTCATGACAGCTGAGATCCTCATGACTTACGGAACGCCGCGAGGATGCTGACCGCGTGAAGTCGGACAAAATCTATCTCGTCGGCTTCATGGCTGCCGGGAAGACGACGCTGGCACGCGCGCTTGCGAAGCGGCTCGACTGGCGGGACATCGATATCGATGAGCTCGTCGAGGAGAGGGAGCGGCTGACGGTGTCGGAGATCTTCGCCCGCCACGGCGAGCCCTATTTCCGCGCGGTGGAGCGAGCCGTTCTGACCGATCACCTGCTGGCGCGCCATCTCGTGGTCGCGACTGGCGGCGGGACGTTCGCCGACGGGGAGAACCGGGCCGCCATCAACCGGGATGGCGTGTCCGTGTGGCTGGACGTGCCGCTCGATCGACTCGTCTCGCGGGTCCCGGCGGACGGGCGCCGGCCGCTGGCCGCCGACCGTGCCGGATTCGAACGCCTGTACCACCAGCGGCGCGCCGCATACGAGCAGGCGCACCTGCGCCTCGATGCGGGCCGCGCGGGCGTGGATGCGCTGGTCGAGCAGTTGCTCGATTGGCTCGAGCGCTGACCGATGCGCTACCTGGTCCTGACCGACATCCACGCCAATCTCGAAGCGCTCGACGCCTGCGTGCAGGATGCGACTGCGCGGGGCTTCGACCGGGTCGTCGTGCTCGGAGACCTCGTTGGCTACGGCGCGGACCCGAACGCGGTGATCGATCGCGTCCGCGCGCTCGACCCGATCGCGATCGTGCGGGGCAATCACGACAAGGTGGCATGCGGGATCGAGCAGGCGGATGGCTTCAACATCGTGGCGCGCAGCGCTGCGCGATGGACCCTCGAGGCGCTCACGCCGGAACACCGCGTCTGGCTGGCCGCGCTGCCAGAGGGACCGCGCGTGGTAGACGACCTGGTCGAGATCTGCCACGGGTCGCCGTTCGACGAGGATGCCTACGTCTTCGACGAGTTGGATGCCGTTCGCGCGCTCAAAGTATCGACGCGTCAGGTGTGCCTCTTCGGCCACACCCACTGCCCGATCACGTTCGAGTTGTCCGGCAGCGCCATTGACTCGCTGGGGGCTGCGCCGTCAGCCCTGTCCGGGGAGACGCGCGTCGATCTCAAGCCCGGGTCGAAGTATCTGATCAACCCCGGATCCGTCGGGCAGCCGCGGGACGGGGATCCACGCGCTGGCTATGGGATCGTCGACGTCGAGCGGCGCAGCGTCGAGCTCTATCGCCTGGCATATTCGGTCGCAGATGCGCAGGCCAAAGTGATCCGCGCCGGGCTTCCCGAGGTGCTGGCGCATCGGTTAGGCCTTGGCCGCTGAAGCCATGATCGGCCTGAAGACTCATGGTCGCGTGCAGTTGCCTACGCCCTCGAGTCCTGACGACCTTTTACAACCCATTGACGATCCTGGACAACCTTTGATCTTTGGGGCGAGGCAACTGCACGCGGCCATGAGTCCTCGGCCCCGGCCAGCCCGTTTATGAAATGGATTGTGGCGACCGAGGTCCGCTTATTTCTTCGGCAAGGCGAAGGCAATGATCTCGTCGTTGGTGACCTGGGACCCTGTGAGTCCGCCGCCGGTGCTCACCACGGTGACGAATTGCCGGCCGTCGGCTCCCTGATACGTGATCGGCGTTGTTTCAACCGATGACGACAACTTGATTTCCCACAGCTTTTCGCCAGTCGCGGTTGCAAAGGCGCGGAACCTGAAATCGTCCGTCCCGCCCACGAAGGTGAGCCCGCTGGCGGTCAACATGACGCCGCCGGAACTGGGGCGTCCGGTGTCCTGCATGCCCGGCGGCAACGCGTCGGAGACACCAAGCGTTTTGCGATACGCGATGTCGCCCGTATCCATATTGACCGCGACGAGCTCGCCCCACGGCGTTGGCCCGCACAGCAGATGCCGGTCGGGGTCGCCGAACCGGCGAGTGCCGGCGAGCGGCCCGGAATTGATGTAACTGCCGTCCGGGCGCTGAATGAGGCGCATCGGCTGAAAGATGTTGCTGGTATTCGAAACAAACAAATGCAGATCGGGATCGTACGACGGTCCCCAGAAGTTGATTCCGCCCGCCGGACCCGGAGGAGAAATGCTGTACTGGTTGAGCGCGATCGGCATGAACGGCCCACCGAGCTTCATGTTGTTATCGTCGACGAGATGTTCGCAATAAGACTGAAGCTGTGGCTCGCCCTTGTACAGATTGTTCCGCGAGATCGTGTTCTGCGTCAGCGGTTCAGGCTTGACCGGGAAGGGCTGCGTCGGAGACGCCTGCTCGCCTGGCACGTCGCTCTTCGGCACCGGGCGCTCTTCGATGTTGAAGATTGGCTTGCCGGTGACGCGATTGAGCGTGAACATCAGGCCAGTCTTGTTGACGATGATGACGGCGGGGACGATTTGTCCGTCCCGGCGGAGGTCGACAAGAAGCGGCGCGGACTCGGCGTCATAGTCCCAGATGTCGTGATGCACGAGTTGGAAGTGCCAGAGATACTTCCCGGTGTTCGCGTCGACCGCGACGACCGACGATGAGAACAGATTGTTGCCGGGACGGTCGATGCCGACGCGGTCATTGTTCGGGGCGCCGAGCGGCATGTAGAGAATGCCGCGTTCAGCGTCGAGCGAGGTATAGCCCCAGACGTTGACGCCAGATCGGTTCCTGGCGCTGTCCCCGCCCCACGTGTCGGAGCCGAACTCTCCAGGCCGCGGCACGGTGTGGAACGTCCAGACCAGCTTGCCCGTCCTGGCGTCCCAGGCGCGCGTATCGCCGGCAGGTCCCGCCCCGCCATTCGAGCCGCCCGGCCCTTCGCCTGTGCCCGCGCCGGTAATGATGAGATCCTTGTAGATCGTCGGAGACGACAGCAGCGAATAGGGCGTATTCGTCCCGGTCTGCATCACCTCAGGCGTCTTCAGGGTCGTGACGCCATTCTCGCCAAACCACTCGTTGGGCCTCCCGTCCGAGGCCTTGAGGGAGTACAGGCCGCCCGTGGCGGTCCCGAATATGATCGATGGCGGAAGCGGCAGCGTGCTGCCGCCGCCTGGCCAATACGCAACACCACGCTTGGACGGCGTGTCGTTGTTGGGAAGCTGAAATCTCCATTTCTCCGCGCCGGTCGTGGCGTCCAACGCGATGACGGCGCCATATGGCGACGCGAGATACATCGTGTTGCCGATCACGATCGGAATGGCTTCGTCCTCGCGCATGCGGCCGACGAAGCCGGCTGGCTTGAGATGAAAGCTCCAGACCTGCTGGAGCGTGCCGACATTCCTCGCCGTAATCTGGGTCAGCGGGCTGTAGCGGTTGGCGCTCTGGTCATAGTTGGTGCTTGGCCAATCAGTTGCGCCGCTCGTTCCGGGGGCCCCAACGCGCCGTTGCGCGTCGCTGACGGCGGTAGAGGCGGCGGTAAGCGATAGCAAGGCCACGCCCACAGCCAGTCGAGAGGCGCATGTTGCCATTTGTCCCGCTCCCATGAACTAGACGCTGATCTCACAAATGCAGAATGGTCTGAAGGACTCATTAAATCTTTGCCCTCTGCCGCTTCTCTTCGCGCTCTTCCCGCCGGCGCAGTTCCGCTGCGTAGGCATCGCGAGCCGCCCGGCCGCCCAGGACCCATCCGGCAACGAGCCCGATGAGCAACACGGCGGGGATGAAGATGAAATGCCCGGCGGTCACGGCCGCGCGCCCGTTCCTTTGCTCACTCCGGGGGCCCCTTCCCGGCGGTCACTCATTCCGGGGGCCCCTACCCCCCGGCCGCGCTGCTCGAGCGCGTGCAGATCGGCCTCGACCTTTCCGAGCCGCCGCCAGATCGTCCACATGTAGAACATCGTCGCCAGCCAGACGAACGCGTACGCGGCAACGAGCAGCGGCGCCGAGGGCAGCTGGTCCGCCGGCGGCAGCTTGTCGATCGGCACGAACTCGTTCTGTTGCGCGGGCTGCGCGAAGACCGGCAGCACCAGCAGCCACAACCCCGATAGCGGGAGCAGAATGCGTCTGATCATGACGGCTACTCTTCTTCCAGATACAAAGCGTCGAGGGCGGCGCGCTGGTGCTCGAGGTGCGCGCGCATGGTGATGAGCAGCGTACACAGGAGCAGGAACGCCGTCACGCTGAACCAGAACGGACCGGGCATCCCGCCTGGAAGCGTCGGTACGACGCTGGTCTTCGGGTGGATCGTCCGCCAGATGTCGACTGACACATAGAGAAAAGGCACGTTGAACATCCCGAAGATCGCCATCGCCGCGGCGAGTTTGTCCGACCCGGGGCCGCCGAACTTCCGCACGAGCAGGTAGCCGACGAACGTGAGCTCCACGAGAAGCGCGATCGTCACCCGCGCATCCCACGGCCACCAGACGCCCCATGACTTGCGTCCCCACAGTGGCCCCGTGACCAGGCCCATGAGCCCGAACAGCACCGCTACCTCCCCCGCCGCGCACGCGATCCGATCCGCCGACGGCCGCTTCCCGAACAGGAAGACCGCGCTCTCGATGCCGCACACGAAGACCGCCGTGAACATGGCAAACCACGACGGCACGTGGAAGTAGAAGATCTTCTGCACGAGCCCCATCGTCGACTCGTACGGCGCGTTCGCGATCATGACCGGCGCGTACGCAAACATCGCCGTCGCGACGAGAAACAAGGGCAGAAACGCTCTCTTCATTTTGTTACTCCGTCATGAGCGGCTCGAACGTCCACAGCGCAAGCGTCACGAACACGACGTCGAAGCACGCCAGCAGGGCGATCCACATACCCGCCGTCGCCTCGTCCGGAGCAGGCAGAACCAGGGCCGCTGTTCCACGAACGCCAGCAATGATCACCGGAACGGTGATGGGATACAACAGGATCGGCAACATGATGTCACGAGTCCGCGATCGCACGAGCATCGCCGCGAAGAGCGTCCCGACCGCCGCGAAGCCGATGGTGCCCGACAGCAGCAGAACGACCAGCAGCAGCGGGCTCGTGAAGAGCGGCGCGCTGAAGAGCAGCGCGACCAGCGGGACCAGAAACGCCTCGGCCGTCACGAGCAGCAGCACGATGCCCAGCAGCTTGCCGACATAGATCGCCGCCCGTGGCGCCGGCGCCAGCAGAAGCGCGCGCACGGTCTCGGCGTACCGCTCGCGCTCGAACGTCCGCCCCATCGCCAGCGTGCCGGCAAATGCAATGGCGATCCACAGGATACCAGCCGACGCGTCGGCGACCACCGTGCCATCCTTCACGAACGCAAAGGCGAACACGATGACGCACGAGACCGCGAAAAAGAGCGTCGTTGACAGGATCTCGAAGCTCTTGATCTCGATCGCGACGTCCTTGCGCAGCACCAGGAGGGCGACACGGCCGAACGTCGTCACGCCTGCCTCACCAGCTCGCGATACCGCGCGCGCAAGCCCGTATCCGCCGGCTCGTCGGACACGAGCTTTCCGGCGCGCATCAGGGCGACACGCGTCACCAGGCCGTCGGCGAGATCGAGGTCGTGAGTCGCCATGACGACGATGCATCCGTCGGCGGCGGCCTGCCGCAGGCGCGCGGCGACGAGACCGACGGCGTGATCGTCAAGACCGGTGAAGGGCTCGTCAAAGAGCACGAGGCGCGGGCCGTGCAGGAGCGCCCGCTCGAGCGCGAGACGCTGGCGCATGCCTCGCGAGAAGCCCGACACGGGATCATCGCCCCGGTCGGCGAGGCCGGCGCGCTCGAGCGCGGCGTCGACGGTGGCCCGACTGTCAAGGCCGTACAGCTCCGCGAAGAACCGGAGGTTCTGCCGCGCGGAGAGCTCCGCGTAGAGATACAGCTCGTGCGCCAGCACGCCAATGCGGCGCCGGAGGCTCGGGCCGAGCTCGCGGGCGGCCTGACCGCCATACCGGGTTTCTCCCGCGTTCGGCGCCACCAGGGTCGCGAGGATGCCGATCAGCGTGGACTTGCCTGCGCCGTTCGGGCCGAACAGCCCGACGATATCGCCGGCTTTGGCAGTGAGAGAGACGTGCGAGAGGGCGCGACGCCGGCCGAAGTGCCGAGAGACGTCGGCGAGTTCGACCCGGTCGAAGTCGAACGTCACGCGGAGGTCGCGGCGCCTTTCGACAGGCTCAGGGCGTCCTGGGCCTGCCGGGGGGCGCGATCGGCACGCTCTGGACCGTCGTCATCGCTGTCGAGAGCGCCGTACACGGTCTCGAGCGCGGTAAGCAGCTCTTCCCGTCGTGCCGCGTAGCGGCGATCGTCGGCCCAGGGGCCGCGGCCATTGCGATGGTCGGCCTCCAGTCGCACGACTTCGGCCAGCAGCTTCTCGCGTCTGGCCACGAGGCGCTTCCGCTCGACGGCGCGGCCGGCCTTCGGCTCGAGGGGCTTCCTGGACGCCACGACGCCGACGACCACGATTCCAAGCGCCAGGAGGAGGGCGACGGCTCGCGGCACACCACTGTGATGTGGCAAGCCGGTCAGGGACACCACGATGGGCTGTCCGGCAGCGATCCCGCCGCCGGTCGCCGCGATGAACGTCCGGCCGTCGGCCGCCATCTCGCGCTGGTTCTGAATCTGGGATGACGCGAGCGCCGTGTCGCCGATCTTCTGCGCGACGACGGCCAGCGACTCGAGATTGGCGGGAAACGTCTGGCTGATCTCGATCGCGCCGCTCGCCGACGGTATCGCCATTCCCACCTGCACGAACGTGTGTCCCGGCGCGAAGGGTCCCCGCACCGTGACCCTCCGGCCCGCCAGGGTTGCCTGCGGCGTCGAGCCTTCCATAATCCCGCTGCCGACCGCTTCTTTCGGTATGTCGAACGCGAACAACGAGGGAGGATTCACTGGCACGCTGGCCGTGTTCTCGATGTCCAGCAGGTAGAAGACATTGACCGCCTCGTCGCCGGCCTCAATCACGATCCGCGACTGGTTCGTGATGACGACCTGGCCGCTCGCGGCCGGCGCGCCGGGGCTCGTCTCGGGCGCCGCATTCTTGGCATTCTTGTCAGTGGCGACGAGCATGAGCCGAATACCGCCCTGCGCCGGCGCGGGGAATTCCTGCGACTCGAGGTGCTCGCCGTCCACATCGGCCGTCGCCTGCACGGTGGCGCCGGGTGGCACCTTGTCGAATTGCGCTCGACCGTTTTCGTCGGTCTTGACCGATTGCACCTTCCCGCCGACGCGCAGCTCGACGGGATGACCTGCGATGTTGTTGGAGAGACTGCCGCGAATCAGCCGGACCGAGATGCTGCCGGCCGGGAGATCGTCGACCGGGCGCGGGATGCCCGACATCTGCTTGGGATCGGGCATCTGGAACTGCGCAGCGAGCGGCGGGCCGCTTCGGAGCAGGCACAGGACACAAAGAACGACGGCAAACCTCTTCACGACGTTGCCTTCACAGCCTGGCCCCGCAGTTCTTGCAGAATCTCGCATCGGCGTCGTTCGACCCCGAGCACGCCGCGCACGTACGCCCGGCGGCGGGAGCAGGCGCAATATGATCGCGCGCCGCGTCAAGCGCCGCGTCACGCGCCGCGGATTCCCCCATCTTCCGCGCGACGTCCCGCTCGATCTGTTCGCGGTAGCCGGTGCCCGCGTCGAGCTGGCGCATGAGGCGGGTCGCGCGCGCCCGCAGGCGCCCGGACATTTCGTTCCAGTCGCTCTCGGACAACTTGCCCATCGCGCGGTCGAACTCGAGCTCCTTGATGGCGCGCAGCGTCAGCAGCTTCTCACGCTCGAGCGCCGCGCGCGTGCGGTGTCCGACCATCACGGTCCGATCGTCTCCGCTCGACACCAGGGGCCGAACCGTCCGCAGCGCGGCCAGGCCGATGAAAGCCGCGGCCGCCATGAGGAGCGAGATCAGCACGACGGCCGTGATGCCCTGTCCGCGCGCCAGGAATGTGGCGGCCGTGGCACATCCGAGCGCGGCCAGGACGAAGAACTGCCACGCTTCTAGTGTTTGGGGCTTGGGGATCGAGGTCTGGTCCGGCGCGACCACGCGCTTAGTCGAGATCTCGGAGCTCATCGTCGAGGCGCTCCTCGAGATCGGAATCGGCAGGCGCCGCGGCGCTCGGCTTGCTCTCGGGGTGCCGGGACCAGCGGATGGCGGCAAGGCCGACCATCATGGCGCCGGTGGCGCCGGCGGCGTACGGGAACAGCCACGCGAGGCGGTTGAACCCCTTGTCGAGGGGCGCGCCCAGCATTTCCTCGGAGCCGTACTTCGCGAGGAACGCCTGGATGATCTCGTCGTGCGACTTGCCCTGATCGATGAGCGCGGCCAGCTCGCCGCGCATCGCGTGCGACGTGGAGCAGTTGTCCTTGCGGCACTCGGCGAGGTTCTGATGGCCGCACGCCCCGCAGGTGCACACGATCTCGTGCTGCATCTGCTTCTCGAACGGCGTGCGCGCGTAATACGAGGACCGCGTGTCCTCGGTTCCGCCCATTCCTGCGCCTGGCTGGGCCCGCACCGCGGTTGCGCCGCCCACCAGCATGAACGCGACCAGCAAGGCGATCGGCGTCGTGGCCGCGGCTTCAAGCGGCAGCTTCGAGAGCGCGAACGCGAACGAGCGCTCGGGCAGGATCGCGATGCCCGTCCCCAGGGCCAGGATGCCGAACCCGAACCAGATCCAGTTCACGAGCGGGTTCACGTGGAGCTCGAGCGTCGCGGATTGATCCGCGAGGTTGAATCCGCCCAGCACCGCGTACAGGTCCTCGCCGACAGTGCGCCGGATGTCGACCTCGGTCGTCGGCTCCTGCTCGTGCCGGCGGTAGTACCACCTGGCCGGGTAGAGATGGTCGATCTGCTTGCCTCCCGCGAAGACCGAGAGGTAGGCGGTCGTCATCTGTTTCTGGCCGTCGTCCGAGACTTTGACCCCGTCGTTGCGGATCGTGTAGCGGCCAATCGTGACCTGGGCGCCCGGCTTCAGGCTCACCTGTTCGTCCAGCTTGCGCGCGTTGCCGGCGAACCCGAAGAAGATGAGCACGATGCCGACGTGTACGATGTAGCCGCCGTAGCGCCGCTTGTTGCGTCCCACGAGGCCGACGAGCGCTGTGAAGAGGTCGGTGCCGGTGTTCTTCCGGCGCACGAGCGCACCGCGCCAGAACTCCTGAACGACTGTTCCGACGACGAAGCCGCAGAGGCTGAAGCAGAGCCCGGCGGACCAGACGGGAATCCTCAGCACGAGCGTGACGGCCAGTACCGCGGCACCTGAGATCACCGGCCACACGAACTGATTGACGAGGTTTCTGATCGCCGCGCGCCGCCACGCGAGCAGCGGGCCGATGCCGGTCAGGCCGAGCAGCACCAGTCCGACCGGAATGAGCCACTTGTTGAAGAACGGCCCGACGACCGTCAACCGCTGGCCCGTCACCGCCTCACTGAGCGTGGGAAACATCGTCCCGAACAGCACGAGCATCGCCGCGAACAGCAGAATCCAGTTGTTGGCGAGGAATGCCGCCTCGCGCGACAGCCAGGAGTCCAGCTCATTGCGCGCTCTCAGGAGCGGCAGCCGGTAGATGACGAGGCCGAAGCTGAACACGAGAATCACGGCCATGAACCCGGTGAACAGCCAGGCAAGAACGGTGTCCTGCCCGAACGCGTGGACCGACTGCACCACGCCAGACCGCGTCATGAACGTCCCGAAGATCGTCAGGAAGAACGTGAGGATGATCAGCGTCACGTTCCACACGCGGAGCATGCTCCGGCGCTCCTGGACCATCACGGAGTGCAGGAACGCGGTCGCGGTGAACCAGGGGATCAGCGCGGCGTTCTCGACCGGATCCCAGGCCCAGTAGCCTCCCCACCCGAGCTCCTCGTACGCCCAGATCATCCCGAGCGTCAGACCGAACGACAGAAACAGCCAGCTGAACATGGTCCAGCGGCGAACGGCGCGCAGCCACGAGTCGTCCAGGTGCCCGGTGACCAGCGCCGCGATGGCAAACGCGAACGGGATGGTCATGCCGACGAACCCGGTGTAGAGCGACGGCGGATGGATTGCCATCCAGTAGTTCTGCAGCAGCGGGTTCAGGCCCTCGCCTTCCTGCGGTGCGTTGGTCAGGTACGTGGTGAACGGATTCTTGTGCACCACCATCAGATACAGGAAGAACATCTGGACGACGGAGATCGTCGCGACGACGTACGGGATCAGCTCGCGATGGCGCTCGCGGTTCACGTAGACCGCGATGCTGCCGAAGATCGACAGCAGGAACACCCAGAACATGATCGAGCCGTCGAGCCCGCCCCAGTACGACGTGATCTTGTAAAACAGCGGCTGCACGCTGTCCGAGTTGTGCGCGACGTACTTGATCGTGTAGTCGTTGGTGAGAAACGCGTTGATGATGACCGCGGATGCGCACGTCATGAACGCGGCGATCAGGTAGAACGCCCCGATGCCGCTCTCGACCAGCCGCCTCGATCCGCGCCGCGCGCCGACGACCGCGGCCACCGCCGAATAGCTGCAGGCGACGAAGCTGGCGAGGAGGAGGAGCGAGCCCAGGGAAGCCATGGCGTTACGTGCCCAAGCCTGCGGATTTCGCCTCGTACTTGGAGGGACACTTCGCGACGACGCCGTTCGGATCCGTATGGAAGCCTTCCGGCGTCAGCCGTCCGCGCAACACGACCTCGGCTTCGTCCTTGAACGTGTCCGGCACGATGCCTTTGTAGGAGGCTTCGACGACGTTGCCGGCGTCGCTCGAGCGGGCGGGGTTGTTCTGCACTTTGAACTTGTACTCGAGTGTGCTGGACTTGATCATGATGGAGCCCGGCACAACGTAGCCGTGCAGCTGGAGCGACTTGCCCTCCCATGCGCCGCGGTTCGCCATCACCTCGTCCACGTGCTTGAAATACTCGGTGCCGTCACGCAGCGTTGACCACATCATTACAGCAAAGGTCAGCGCGAGCGCCGTCGCCGTCACACCTATCTTGATATTTCGATGTGTCATAAGGACTTCCGGGAAAAGACCTTCTGTCAGGATACGCCCGACCGCAACCTCGATGCAAGGAGCGTCGGAGGCCGGTCAGACCTGCTGAGCCAGCAGTGCGTGCACGGCCGCGACTGGCAGGCCGACGACATTCGCATACGATCCGTCGATGCGGGGGATGAAGCGCGACGCCAGGCCCTGAATGGCGTAAGCCCCTGCCTTGTCGCGCCCTTCGCCGCTGGCGACGTACCACGCGATGTCGGCCTCTGTAAGGGTCGTGAACTCGACGCGCGTCGTCTCGACGCGCCCGACCTCGTACGCACCCTTCCGGAGGCTGACACCGGTCATCACCTGGTGCCAGCGGCCGGAGAGCCGGCGCATCATCGCTGCGGCGTCGGCGGCGTCCCGAGGTTTGCCAAGGGTCGCCCCGTCGTCGGCCACGACGACCGTGTCGGCGCCCAGCACGACCGCGTCGCCGATCCCCGGCGATCCCGGCGATGCCTCCAGGGCCGCGAGGGCGGCCAGCGCGGCAGCGGATTTCTCGGCCGCCAGCCTGCGCACGTAGATCGCGGGTGTCTCCCCGTCGCGTATACGCTCATCGACGTCGGCCACGATCGTCTCGAACGCGAAACCGGCCGCGCGGAGCAGATCGGCGCGGCGCGGCGACGCGGACGCAAGGATCAGGCGCACGACGTCATGATACGGCAGTGATAGGATCGAAATGCCTCATGAGACCGTTGTCGCACGTCATTCCTGGCGCGCTGCGCCGGCTGCTGCAGGACACGCCACTTTCTCCGGGCAAGGTCGGCTTCGCGTGGCGGGCGGCGGTCGGGCCGGCGGTCGAGCGCGCCACGTACGTGAGGCTCGAGGGAACGGTGCTGCTCGTGGATACGACGAGCGCAGAGTGGTCGCGCGAGATCATGCGGTCGTCACCGGTCATTCTCAAAAAACTTCAGGAGCTGCTCGGCGACCGAGTCGTCGAGCGTATCGAGGTTCGTCGTGCGTGAATCGGTCATCGTCAGCGCGGTGCGGACGCCGACGGGCAAGTTTCTCGGTGCGCTCAAGGGTTTCACGGCGCCCCAACTCGGGGCGATGGTGGTGGCGGAGGCGACGCGCCGCGCCGGCGTGGACCCCGCCGTCGTCGACGAGTGCATCATGGGCAACGTTGTCTCTGCCGGCGAGGGACAGAACCCCGCGCGCCAGGCGGCGCTCAAGGGCGGGCTGCCGGACCACGTGGCGGCCCTGACCATTAACAAGGTCTGCGGGTCCGGGCTGAAGGCGGTCATGCTTGTCGATCAAGCGATTCGCGTCGGCGATATCGATATCGCCGTCGCGGGCGGCATGGAGTCCATGAGCAATTGCCCTTACCTGCTGCCGCGAGTCCGGGACGGCCTGCGGATGGGCAATGGCGAGGTCGTCGATTCCATGATCAACGACGGTCTCTGGTGCGCGTTCGAGAACTGGCACATGGGCAACGCGGGCGAGGTCGTCGCGGAGCGGTACCACGTCGACCGGCGGGCACAGGATGACTACGCGGTCAACAGTCACCTCAAGGCCGCGCGCGCCACCAACGAAGGCGCGTTCAAGGACGAGATCCTGCCCATCTCGATTCCGCAGCGCAAGGGCGATCCGCTCGTTGTCGATCGCGACGAGCCGATTCGGGCCGACGCGACGGCCGACGCGCTGGCGGCGCTGAAACCTGCGTTCAAGAAGGATGGCACGGTCACCGCGGGCAACGCGCCGGGCGTGAACGACGGCGCGTCGGCGCTGGTGGTCATGGCCGCCGAGCGCGCGGCGTCGCTCGGCCTGACGCCGCTCGCGCGGATCGTCGCGCAGGCGACCAGTGGACTTGCGCCGAAGCTGGTGCTGATGACGCCGGTTGAGGCGGTCCGCCGGGTTGTGGAAAAGGCGGGATGGAAGCTCAGGGACGTGGATCTCTTCGAGCTGAACGAGGCGTTCGCCGTGCAGGCGGTTGCCGTGCTGCATGAGCTTGGGATCGATCCGGCGAAGGTGAATGTCAATGGCGGCGCAGTCGCGCTCGGCCACGCGATCGGATCCAGCGGCGCGCGGGTGCTGACGACTCTTCTGTATGCGCTGAAGCATCGCAATCTGAAGCGCGGCGTCGCCACGCTGTGCCTCGGCGGTGGCAACGGTGTGGCGCTCGCGGTGGAGCGGGCGTAGTAATGACGATCAGGACCGTCGGCGTCGTCGGCGCCGGCACGATGGGCAATGGGATCGCGCAAGTGTTCGCGCAGTCCGGGTTCGCGGTCACGCTCGTGGACGTGGCCCAGCCGCTGCTGGACCGCGCGCGCGGAACGATTGAGAAGAGCCTCGCGAAGTTTGTCGAGAAGGGCAAGACGAGCGCCGGAGAGCGGGATGCCGCGCTCGCGCGTCTGACGATGACCACAGGGCTGGACCAGCTGGCGGATGCCGACTACGTGGTCGAGGCGATTGTCGAAAGCGCCGAGGCGAAGCGCGCCCTGTTCAAGTCCCTGGACCAAATCACCAGACCGGAAGCCATCCTCGCCTCCAACACGTCATCGATCTCGATCACGCTCATCGGCGCCGCGACCGGGCGGCCCGATCGGGTGCTCGGGATGCATTTCATGAACCCGGTGCCGCTGATGACGCTCGTCGAGATGATCCGGGGGCAAGCGACCTCGACCGAGTCGATGCGGACCGCGTCCGAGCTGTGCGCGGCGTTGGGCAAGACGCCGGTCGAGGCCGCCGACTTCCCTGGCTTCATCGCGAATCGCATTCTGATGCCGATGATCAACGAAGCGATCTTCGCGGTCATGGAAGGCGTCGGCACGCCGGAAGCCATCGACGCGGTGATGAAAGGCGGGATGAATCACCCGATGGGCCCGCTGACGCTCGCTGACTTCATCGGCCTGGATGTCTGCCTCGCCATCCTCAACGTCCTGCACGAGGGGCTGGGCGATCCGAAGTACCGGCCGTGTCCGCTACTCCGGCGCCTGGTGGCGGCCGGGCAACTGGGTCGCAAGTCCGGCCGCGGCTTTTACTCGTATTAACCACGCGGCGAGCGCGATCGGCCCCAGGATCGCAACTTCCTGGAGAATGGCGAGCGCGTTGATTCGGATGGAGGCCGCCGAGAAGAGGCGAATGCGCGCGGTGCCTCTGAACAGATCGAGGTTCGAGATGAACCAGCGGTCGCTGAACGGCCAGAGCAGCTGAAGCCCAAAGGGCGGGGTCGGATCGGTGCCCAGCCAGTCGAGCAGCAGGTGCGACGCGTACGCCGCGGTGCACGCGAGGACGATGCGCCAGGCGATATCACTCCCGTGGCTGCCGCGAACGCCGACGGGATTGACCTTCCCTGTCACGGCGATCGCCACAATAGCGACGGCGGCGACGGCCGTGATGCTGTGCGTCACCGTCCGATGGGTGCCCGGTAGCAGGAGGTCGAGGTCCGCCGCGGCCGCGAGCCCGGCACACACGAGCGTCAGGTTCCGGAGCCGGGTGCTGGCGCCAGGCGTTGGAGAGAGCGTGCTGACTTGAGCGGCGGAATCTGACACCCAGGCGATCGTGGCGCCGGCAAGGATGTGGCCGATTGGGCTAGGCACGGGGCGCCATATGATTGCAGATTCTGCAGGTGCGAGGGATATGAGGCGAAAGTGACATGAGTCGTAAGGCAATATATTGCAATATGTTCCAGACGTCGATGCGCATTATTGCCATTGACTTTCGCCAGGCACGATTCTAGAATAGCTCGGCTTCAAGAAGGCGCGTCATTTGGGATCGCGTCGCGCGTCGGAGGGAGTTATTGCATGCCGCCAGTTGAACGTGACGAACGACAGGACCGCGAGCGGGCGAAGGCCGTCGAACTGGCCTTCGCGCAAATCGAAAAGCAATTCGGCAAGGGCTCGATCATGCGCCTGGGGCAGAAAGGCGCCATCCAGCCAATCGAAGCGATCCCGACCGGCGCCATCAGCATCGATTTCGCGCTCGGCGTCGGCGGCGTGCCGCGCGGGCGGGTCGTCGAGATTTTCGGCCCGGAGTCGTCGGGCAAGACGACGCTGGCGCTCCAGGTGATAGCCGAAGCGCAGAAGCTGGGAGGGACCGCGGCGTTCGTGGACGCCGAGCACGCGCTGGACGCGGCCTACGCGCAGAAGCTCGGAGTGGACATCGACAACCTTCTCGTCTCGCAGCCCGACAACGGCGAGCAGGCGCTCGAGATCGTCGAGGTCCTCATCCGCTCCAACGGGGTCGATGTCGTCGTCGTCGATTCGGTGGCGGCGCTCGTCCCGAAGGCCGAAATCGAAGGCGAGATGGGCGAAGCGCAGATGGGATTGCAGGCGCGCCTCATGTCGCAGGCCCTCCGCAAGCTGACGGGCGCGGTCTCGAAATCGAAGACCTGCCTGATCTTCATCAACCAGCTGCGCGAGAAGATCGGCGTCATGTTCGGCAACCCGGAAACCACCACCGGTGGGCGCGCCTTGAAGTTCTATGCGTCGGTGCGTATGGACATCCGGCGCATCGCCAGCATCAAGGACGGCGACGTTGTCGTTGGCGGCCGGACGCGCGTGAAGGTCGTGAAGAACAAGGTGGCGCCGCCGTTCCGCGAAGCCGAGTTCGACGTGATGTACGGCGAGGGCATCTCGCGAACCGGCGACCTGCTCGATCTCGCGGTTGACAAGCGGATCGTCGAGAAGTCGGGCGCCTGGTTTGCCTATGGCGGCGAACGTCTCGGCCAGGGACGCGAGAACGCCAAGCAGTTTCTGAAGGACAACCCGGACATCTACAAGACGATTGAAGATCGCGTCCGCCGCGAGTTGGGCTTGAGTCGGGAAGTCGAACCTGTCCCTGCATAGAGTTAGAGAATGTTGTCAGGGCTGATGCCTCAGGCGTCGGCCAACAGGCCTGAGAGGCCTGACAGGTTTTTTTCAACCATCCGCGGGCTCTCCCCATCCAACCTCGTGATTGGGGGGGTTGCAAATGCGTCTGTTCACGACTCGCGCGCTTGGTCTTGTCGCGCCTGGTCTTGTCGTTCTCGTTGGGTCTGTCGCTGGCCGGGCGCAGGCGCCGGCTGATATTCATGGCACCTGGACTGCGGAGTTGCGGAACGGCAGGGTGTTTCTCCAGGTGCGCGCCCCGGCGCCCAGTGACTGGAACGGCGACCGCTGGAACGGCGACTGGAGCATGGGACAGACGCTTCAGGTTGATGAGCTGACCGGCCTTCCGGCGGCTGGGGGAAACGACGAGCAGCTCACGGTCTCCGCCCTGAAGTTCGAGATGCGGCGCGAAGCCGGGACGCTGGCTTTCGACGGCGCATTCCGGGACGGCCGCGGCGCGGGCCTCTTTGCGTTCGTCCCGCGCCCCGAGTTCCCCGCCGAGATGAAGCGGCTCGGGTTCAACGACGATCTCCCCCTCTGGCGCCGCTACCAGCTGGCCGTCCATGATGTCGGACCGAAATACATCGGCGGCCTCAAGGCTGAAGGGTACGACAAGCTGACGCTGGACGAGATTCAACGCGCGAAGACGCACGGCGTCACGATCGAGTACATCCGTGACATCAAAGCGCAAGGGTTTCGGGCCGCGGCGCTCGAGAACCTCGTTCGGACGCGCGATCATGGCGTCACGGGGGACTTCATCAAGGCCATGAAAGCCGAGGGATATAACGGCGCCACGCTCGAGGAGTTCGTGCGTCTGAAAGACCACGGCGTGACGGCCAGCTACGTGCAGGAGATGAAGCGCGCCGGATTCAGCAGCGCCGCCGTCGAAGACCTGGTGCGTGCGCGCGATCACGGCGTGACGCCCGAGTTCGTCCAGGAGATTCGCAGCCTGGGCCTGACCGTCTCCACGCTCGACGGCTACATGCGTCTCCGCGACCACGGCGTTCGCGCGGCGTTCGTGAACGACCTCAAGACTGCCGGGTACGACAAGCTGACCCCGGAGGAGCTGATTCGCGTGCACGACCACGGCGTCAGCGCCGACTACGTCGCGGACATGAAGGCGCTCGGCTTGAAGGACCTCACCCTCGCGCAGATCGTCCGCATGCGCGACCACGGCATCACGCCGGGATTCGTCAACCACGCACGCGCGCGCGGTTTCACGACGACGGATCCGGAGGAGCTCGTGCGGCTGAAGAACGGCGGGCTCTGGAAATAGCTCAGAGCGGCTTGCGCCGTACGCAGAGGAGACGCTAGAATCAGCGTTTGCGCTCTGCCGTGGCGAGGTAGCTCAGTTGGTAGAGCATACGACTGAAAATCGTAGTGTCGACAGTTCGATTCTGTCCCTCGCCACCATAAAACCATCCTAGATTGCATCGAGATTGCATCGCGCGGAGATGAATCGACATGAAGCCGACGGATCCGTCGGCAATGAGTGCCGACGCCTTCCACGCGGGACTGGCGGCCCATGAATCCTGGCGCGACTCAGGTCTCGCCATGCTCAGGTCCTCCGACCTGATTTGGCCGAAGGTGTTCGATGGGTTCCTGCAGCTACACCAACACGCGGCCGCGGTTCGAGAGGCCTCAGGCGGAGGCATGCGTCCCAACGATGAGCGCTTGGGAATGATCGTTACGCCGCCTATTCTGATGGATGGCCTGAAGGAATTTTCCGGATACTGTAACGCCTACCTGATGAATGCCGGCTACGCTGTAGAGAACCTTCTCAAGGCGGTTCGCATCAAACGGCTAGTGCTGGCAGGGAGGAAAATCGAGTTCGGCAACTCTCCAAATCAGGTTCCTAGTACGCACACGTACGAGATCATGGCGCGCCGAGAACTCGGGACGTTGTCCGCTGAGGAAACTGTCCTTCTGCGACGGCTCAGCCTGTACACGCGCTGGGCCGGCCGGTATCCGATGGCGAAGGAGCCGCCTCCACTGATCGAAGCGAACGGGCGCGCGATCATGACGAACGACCGGGAATCCATTCACGCGGTGTGTCAGCGACTCACCGAGAAGTACGAGTCGTTGAAGTGATGACGGACGACGACTATCGGGCACATTGTGACCGGTTGGCCCGATGGTGTCGGCCGCGATCTGCGCGCATTCGAACGTCGCACGCGTTTCAGGGACATCTCGCCCATCTCGAAAAGCTGACCTCTCCGGTCTCAGCCTTCCGGCCGCCTGTGTTCTTCGACAGCCGCTTGACCCAGGCGGTGACTCGGCTCGCCAGGCGTCACAGTCTTCAGAGCCAGGTCCTTCGAGAGGAAGTGTGGGACGCGCTCGAAACAGACCCAGCCTGGCTCTCGCCGTGGGCCGACGGTCCAACGCTCATTCAGGAAACGCTCTCGCGCCTTGATTCGCGCTTCCGACGGACGCGCGACCTCGGGCACCTGGGGCGCCAGCGGATTTTGGATTTGGTTCTTCGTCCCTGGGGTCTATCTGCTCGAGGGCGCCCGCGAAAACGACCGACCGCCTCGCCTCGGTAATACCTTCCTTATCGTTCTGACAAAGTCGCCGTCGACGCTATGCGGCATGGCGCATCCTGCTATGCGTGATGGTGAGGAAGTACACAACCGCGGAGACTGCTCGGAAGCTTGAACGGAGCGAGGCCACGGTCCGCGGCCGAACGGACCTCCCCGTTGTCGAAGTGATCGGCGGTCAGCGCTTTTTCGACGCCGACAAGATCGATCTGCTGCAGCTGACGAAGGCGATGGGGCTCGGCGAAACACTCGAGGGCCTCTCGCCCTCGACCATTGCCGCCAAGTTCGCCGACGTCATCGAACAGTGCGATCCCGCACGCCGCGGCGAGCTCCTCAGCGTTACCGAGATCGTGCTGCGCGGCGCGAGTGACGCGGACCGGGCCCGCGTCGCAACCGCTGTGACGAAAGCAATCCGGCGGGCGCCAGTCGAGAAAGCCCAGAACGCCGGCAACGTCGAAAAGCTCATGCGACGGGGCAACGTCTGAGTCATGGCCGACGAACCAACGCCTTGGCTCGACCGCCGACAGGCCTGCGAATACGCCCATGTCGGGCCGAAGTTGCTATATCGGGCGGTCGCTGAAAAACGTCTGCGCGCGGCGCACGTCGATGGCCGTCGCAAACTGATTTTCCGCCGCGAATGGCTCGACGCCTGGCTGACGGCCACCGCGCCGACGATCATCGAACTCCCCCGCCGCGATCGAGGCGCCGCGTGAGCGAGCGCGCGGACCTCGCTGATCTGCTCGTGCAAACGCTCCGTGAGCTGCGCGAGGTCAGATACGAGTGTTACGTGTACCGCGGCTGGTTTAGGGCGTCACTCGACCAGCTCCACGAGCAGCGCGGTGAAATTGAGCGCCAGCGGCGGCAGCTCAACGCTCTGCGCGCGGAGAACCAACCACCGCCTCCGACCCCGAAGGCCGCTCGCGCTTCGAGCGCGAAGCCCAGACCAGCCCGAAATCGAGCAGCTTGATGCCTTGCTTGGTCACCAGTATATTGGCCGGTTTCAGATCCCGGTGGGTGATGCCTTTCTGATGCGCGGCATCCAGTGCATCCAGAATCTGTCCGGCGTATTCAACGGCTTTGTCGATCGGTAGCGGACCTTTGAGCGGCGTGCTTTCCACCCGCTCCATGACGAGGTAGTTCGGCCCGACGTCGTAGAGTTGGCAGATATGCGGATGATTCAGTTGCGCGATGGCGTGGGCCTCTAGCTCGAACCGTTCGGAGAATGGCTCTTTGGAGACTTTGATGGCGACGACGCGATCGAGCCGCGTGTCGCGGGCACAGTAGACCTCGCCCATCCCGCCCGCCCCGAGCACGGACACAATCTCGTAGGGCCCGAGTCTCGCGCCAGCTGCGAGGCTCATGGTTTCAACCCGGCCGTCCAGTTTTGCACGATCGTGATCGGCGACGCGGCGTCGTCATCTGCGCTGACGTTCAGCAGAAACCGGCCATCCGCTGCGACGGCATACTGCGCCCTGGAGGTGTATCCGCCGTTTCCGGTATTGCCGGTCGTGATGCGCGACGAGAAGAGCGCGACAGGCGCACCCGGACTCGGCATGCCGTCCGCAGCGATTTGGATCGGGGCCGCCATCATCCGGTTGTCCGGCGCGACATAGAAAAGCTCCTTTCCGTCGTGCCGATAGCGTGGCGTGACCCCGCCAGCCGTCGAGACCTGCCACTTGCCGCCCGGGCCCGGAAACGGGCGGATGTACACCTCGTAGTGCCCCGTTTCGTTCGAGGCATACGCGACCCATCGCCCATCTGGGGAAAATTGTCCCTGGACCTCCTCGAAGCTCGTCTGCACGAACGGAAACGGCTTGCGGTCACCAAACATCGGCAGCGCCCACAGGTCCGACTGTGTCCTCGGACCTTGGACCGCGTAGAGCAGGAACCGGCCGTCCGGTGACCACGCCAGCGGCGCCTTGGCCTGCGGTGTGGCGAGCAACGGCTGCTCCTCCGCGGCCCCATTTGCCGGCTTCTCGAAGAGGTCGAACTGGCCGTGACGGTTGGAGCGGAAGACGAGGCGGCTTCCGTCGGACGACCAGAGGGGTGCCGTATCGACGGCCGGGTCGGACGTGAACCGGCTCGCGATCCCGCGGGCTACCTCGATCAGCCAGACGTCGAGGTTACCCTGCACGATGCGCAAAACCGCCACCTGCCGCTCGTCAGGCCCAAGCTCGACGTAGGACAGCCCTGTGTCCTCCGGCGGCAGCAGGACGCCAAGCATCTTGCCGGCGCGGTCGACCCAGACGAGCTGCCGTCGGCTCACCGCGCCACTCCGATGCGCCAGCACACCCGCCACCGACACCGAAAAGGCGTTGTGACGAGCGGTCGTATCAACGGCGACCGACTGCGCGATCGACACGGGGTCGCCGCTAATCACCCCCCGCGCCGCATCGAAGCGACGAGCCACCAGCACGCCCTGCGAGACCAGCAGCAGATACCCTGGCGGCGCGTACATAGCGGCCGAGTCGGCTGCTTGCACGCGCGTCGGCTCGCCCCGGTCGAGCGACCCCACGTACACGCCCTGCGTGTTCGGCGGGCCTACGACGAAGAACAGGAACCGCCGCCCATCAGGCAGGAACTGCGGCCACCAATGAGAGCTTTGGCCGCCCGTGAGCCGCGTCAGCACCGTCGCGGTCCCGCCTGTCGCCGCGACCTGCATCAGTCCTGAACCCGTCGTCGCCGCAAACACGACGATGCCGTCGCGGTTCCACGTCCCGCCGCGCGGGACCGCGGCGTCTGCGAGCACCTGTGGCGCCCCGCCGCTCAGATCGATCCGCTTCAGCTTGCCGTCGGCGAAAAAGCCGAGCGCGCGGCCATCGGGCGCCCAGAACGGCGCGGTGGCGCGGTCGGTCCCCGCGAGCGGTTGTGCCGTCGCCTGATCGAGCGGCCTCACCCACATCTTCGTAACGCCCTCGGCGGTCGCGACGAACACAATTTGACGGCCGTCGGGCGAGAGGGCAAACGAGAACGGGTCAGTTGTTGGAGGCGTACTGAGCTCCAGGCGGGTCAGCGGGAGCTCCGGCGTGGGTCGACGCACCGCGATCAGCGCTGTAGCCACCGCCAACACCGCGACGACCAGCGAGGCCGCGGTCAGCCGCCAGTCGAGGCGCCCGCGTGGCGCGCGCGCAACTACCCCCGCCGGCATCGCGGTCACGCCCGAGCCGGTCGCGACGGCGTCCGCGATCCACGTCAACTCGTCGTGCAAATCCTTCGCGCTCTGCCATCGTTCGCCCGGATCTTTCGCGAGACATTTCTTCACGACGCGATCGAGCGCTGACGGCGTCAGCGGCTGAAGCCTCGAGATCCGCGCCGGTTCGTGTTCGAGAATGGCCACGATCAGACTCGCCTGGCTCTTTCCTTCGAAGGCCTTCTTGCCCGTGACCATCTCGTACAGCATCGCGCCAAACGCAAAGATATCCGTCCGGCTGTCAGCGTCGTCCCCCTCCAGTTGCTCCGGCGCCATGTACTGGAAGGTACCAAGGATCGCACCCTGGGCCGTGAGGTTCGGCGGCGTAGTCGGCAGTATGGACCTTTCGGCACCGGCGACGACCGGCACGACGGTCTTCGCGAGGCCGAAGTCCAGCAGCTTCGCACCCGCTTTCGTCAGCACGACGTTGCCGGGTTTGAGATCTCGATGCACGATGCCCGCGCGGTGGGCCTTGTCGAGGGCCGACGCGATCTCTATTGCAAACCTAAGCGCCTGACCGAGCGGCAGCGCGCCCTTCGTCAGTCGCTCCGCCAGAGTCTCGCCTTCGAGGTACTCCATCACCAGGAAGTCGGTGCCCTCCTGATGCCCGATGTCGTAGAGCGTGCAGATGTGCGGATGATTGAGGGCCGCGACCGTGCGCGCTTCGCGCTCGAGACGCTGGCGCCGATCCGGGTCGCTGGCGACGGCGGCGGGGAGAATTTTGATGGCGACGATGCGATCGAGGCGCGAGTCGTGCGCTTTATAGACTTCGCCCATGCCACCCGCGCCGAGCGGGCCCAGGATTTCGTAAGGGCCGAGGCGAGTGCCGGAGGCCAGCGTCATCGGTTGTCGCGGCGGTCGGATTATACCTATTCGCTACTCGCGACCCCGAAGCTCTTTCACCGCCTCGCCTTCGGCATCGAACAGCTCGAACACCGACGGGAGCCTCGTGATCATGAGGAGCTTACGGACGCGCCATGTCGCGCAATGCACGGAAGGCGTTTCTTGAAGATATGCGAACGAACGGGCCGGACGATGGGCTTGGTGTATAACGTTGCGAATCAAAATGCCGATTACGGAACTCCGCACTGATGAGACTGGATCACACAGGGCTGCAGCCATGACTCGATGCGTGATGACTTCTTTGCTCGTGCTGTTCTCGACTCCATCCAACGGATCGGCACAAAGCTGCGTGGGCAATCCGGTGGCTGTCCAAGTGCTGGGTTCGGGTGGACCCGGAACAGCGGCTACCGCGCTGGTCACCCAGAATGCCAGCAACGCCAGTATCAACCGTGATCGCGCGTCAACCAGTTATCTGCTCTGGATCGGCGGCCAGGCGAGGATTCTTGTCGACATGGGCGGTGGGGCCTTCCTTCGCTTCGGCCAGGCCCAAGCAAAGCTCAGCGACCTGTCGATGGTCGCCATCAGCCATCTTCATCCTGACCACGTCTCCGACCTGCCCGCCCTCCTTTGGTTGAGCCAGTCGATTCGCAAGGATCCGTTGCCCATTTTTGGTCCCTCCGGTAATGATGTGGCGCCGAACTTTTCAACCTTCCTCAGTCGCCTTTTCGACGAGGAGAATGGCGCATTCCCTTTGCTGGGCGCTACGCTGGGTGGCACGCGCTTCTCCACATCCGAGCCGCGCCGATCGCAGCAGGGCGATTTCGGGGGAGGCGTTCGTCTTGATGTCGGCGTCGTTGATGTGACGAAGGCAGAACCGTCTACCGTGTTCGACCAACAAGGAGTGACCGTGACCGCGTTGGGAATACCACACGGGCATCTCCCGACTCTGGCGTTCCGCGTGCACACGCGCGACGTCTCGGTGGTATTCAGCTCCGACCAGACCGGGACCAATCCAAGGTTTATCGAGTTCGCGAAGGGAGCGAATGTCTTGATCATGCATCTCATGATCGAGGCAGGCGGAACGAGTCCTCTTCACGCGTCACCGTCAGTCGTTGGTCGCGTCGCGCACGACGCAGGCGTTGGGCGACTGATTGTCAGTCACATCGGGCAGTTCGATCTTGATCCTGCGATCGCTGAACTGAAGAAGTTCTACGCGGGCCCACTGACCATTGGCGCCGATCTGCAGTGCACGCAAGTGCAGTGAATGGGAAGCCCGGGGCCCGGCACACGACGAACACGCGCATTGGATCGCACCATCCGCGGTGCTGATCGAAAGGTCGCGACGCTGCGATCACATCCCGAAGCCGATCGTGTGTAGGACCGCCTGTTCTCGAGATGGTTCGACTTTTTGTGAAGGCGATTTGGCTGGCGGTGTCCACATGCACGAGCACGCGGTCCGCGGTCTGCCCCTGGCTGCTGTGGCTGGTCCGGCGAAACCGTATGCGGCTGCATGCTGCCCGGCCATCACCGCCTCGATGCTCGCGCTGTGCTCAGCGCCGTCCATCCTCTCCGCATGACGAGCGTTCTTCCGCGTAGAGGAACTGCGCCCATGGCAGCACGTACGTGGCTTCGGCAGCACGACCCGCAAGCCGTACGCGCGCCGCTCTCGATCGACCGCCCACGGCTTCTTGTCACCGACTGATTCCATGACCTCGTCCTCGTTCGAGCTGATGTGCCGGTTCCCTTTGCTCATGGCTCACTACGTGCTGGATGGCCTGCTTCTGGACGGGCGCACGGACCGCATGCCCGTGGGCATCCTGCTCGAATCCCACCGACTGGCGAGCCATTTCAACCACCGCACGGAGTCCGCGCACGAACCCTCGCGACGTGTCTGGCTGGAGACCATCGGTCAACCTACCCCGCGGACTCCTCGAGCCGCGCCTTGTCGCTCGTGATCACCGTCAGGTGCTCGCGGCCCCGTGATGCGGCGACGTAGAACAGCTCCCGGCTCATCGTCTCGCCCGCAATCACGACCGCATCCACCGATTGTCCTTGGCTCCGGTGAGCCGTCACTGCGTAGCCGTGGTCGAAGTGCTTGTACGAGGACGGAATGGTCCGACCATCCTCGAGGTGCACCCGACCGCGCTCGTCCACCTGCGAGACGGTCACCATCTCCCCATTCGTGACGCGCAGGCCCAGCTCCTGCCGATTCGGCGTCAGCAAGAGGCGATCGTGCGGCGCAATCTCGATCGGTCTCCGCTCGTACACGTCAAACGCCTGCGCCTGCGTGGCCGCGACGACGTGCTCCTGGCCCGCCTCCGTGCGCGTCACGAGCTGGTGCGGGCCCACCCGCACGATCTCAAGCGCCTCGTGCCGGCGCACGCCCGTCGTGTCCCGGTGAAACACGAGCACCTGGCCCTCGTGGACCTGCCGAGGGTCCGTCGTTTGCGCCAGCGTGTAGTGCAATGCCACGCAGCGATCCACCTTGACGCCCTCGCCCAGCTCCCCGGCATGCTGCCGCTCGGTGCGAATCGCGGCGGTCACGTGCGCGATGTCGTCGTGCGTCGCGCAGACGACCAACACGGACCGTGGCTGGCCGTGCGCGTTCAGGTGGGCCTGCGCCTCGCGCCACGCCTCGGCCACTCACCGCGACCGATCCGGCCACGCCACCTCCCGGACTGCACCCATCTGTTCGAGGTGCGTGAACCCGCGCGCGGGATGCTCCCGCAAGGCTTCGATCGCCTGCCGGTACGCGTCCGGCGTCTGGCGCTGGAGAGACCATTCCCGCTTCGTCCACGATCAAGACTCGGTCGCGCAGGCGCGCCTGCTCCTGGGGATCGACAAGGAGACGTTGAATCGTCATCGCCTCCGCAAACCCCACGTGCTGGAGCTCATGCACGGCGCTCCTCGTCGGCGCCACGGCCAGCACGTCGCGTCCACTCTCCCCCAACCCGCGGTGGAGCTCCTGCAGCGTGGCCGTCTTGCCTGTTCCAGCGGCGCCGCGCAGGCTAACCGCCGTCGCGGGAGGCGAGCACCTGGTGCACGGCGTGCTGCTGGTCAGGCCGCAGCCGAAAGGACGCCACGAAGGCGTGATCGCCGCCCAGCCCGCCTCGAAGGCGCCGAGGCCACGATTGACAACGGCGATCATCTGCCGCTCGCGTTCGAGACTCTCAAGCGTTGCGACCTGATGTCCGATCCGCAGGATCAGGCCCGACGACTCCTCCAGCCCAAGCACGCCCTTGGCGTCCGCCAGCGCAATCCGCCCACGGCCATGGCGCAGCGTTTCGGCGAGGACCTCGTGCTCCTGGCCATCGCATCTCAGCGAATGCGGTCGCGTGGGTTGAGCAGGATGTGGTCGACTGGATGCAAGCCAAGGCGAGCGCGCGATGACTGCCGACGAGGCTCCGAGGTCCCGATAACCCGAGACAAGCCTCATGACAGCTGTCCTCGACGCCGATCGTCTTCCTCCAAGAGGGATCTGATCAGAGCTGGATCCACATAGAACAAGGTCCCTGCAACTCGGTAGCCCGCCCTGTCCGTGCCGGAGTCAGGGCACGTGCCAATCCCACCGGTGCCTTATACTGGACGCATCATGACCACTGCGGTTAAGGCCATCTACGAGAACGGCGTCTTCAAGCCGAAGGAACCGCTCCAGTTGCAGGAGCGCACCGAGGTAGAAGTACTGATCCCGACCCAGTCACCGGCTGATGATGATCCGACAGGATGGGCAGCGGCGCGAGCTCTGATCGGATTCATCGACAACGCCCCAGTAGACATGGCCGAACATCACGACCACTACCTGTACGGCCGCCCGCGCGAGTGACATTCGTCGATACCGGATTTCTGTTCGCGTTGGCATCGTCGAAAGACGAGCACCACGCCCGCGTCGTCGAGGTCTTTCAGACCTTCCAGAACGTCAGGCTGCGCGATCATCTCGTGACCACGAACCACGTCGTAGCGGAAACGATCACTTTGACCCGCAAGATCGGACACGACCAGGCGACGCGACTTGGTGACCAGTTGTACGGAGAAAAGCTCGCGTCGATCCACTGGACAACAGCGGATGAAGAGCGAGCCGCGTTCGACTACTTCAAGCGCCACCGCGATCAGGCGTACAGCCTCGTGGACTGCTTGAGTTTCATTGTCATGGACAAGCTGGCCATCCGCGAGGCGTTGGCGGTCGATTCCGACTTCACGCACCGGTTCATCGCGCGACCAGGTCCGAAGCGCAGCTGATTCCGGAAACGACGCTCCGAACATTCATTCTGCGGCAGCGTTGGCGCAGTTCAAGCCTTCCCTCCGTTCCGTCGGCGCTTCGCGCACTTGATCTGCGCCAGCCGCTCCCTGCAATCGCGTTCAATGCTTTTCGGGAAATTGCGCCAAAAATTGACTGAAAATCGTAGTGTCGACAGTTCGATTCTGTCCCTCGCCACCACTCATTAGATCCATAACAACCAATAACTTAGAGCGACTCGAAGCGCCACAACAAGCGCGTCAAAAAATCCCTCGGGTCACGCTGGGGTCACACCCCGACGCCCTTCCACGATACACGCGGCAAGGCTGATCGGGTTCGGCAAGTTACGGCCGACTTTGGTAAATGGCGCGTTCCTCCCGTTCAACAGCACGGCTCCAGTCCCGGCGATCGCTGAAATATGTTGGCCGAGCGTCGTTGATCGACAACGATTGTGATCCGTTGGAAAGACTCAGACACTCTTGAATCGACCACTGATGTCGTCATGAACCTTCCAATTGTCGCGGTAGGGACGCCAGTTAACCCGGCGCCCCCCGCACAGATCCGTACATGCAGGATTGCTGCATACGGCTCCTACCTTGGATGGGTGGCGTCGAACCGCACATTCGGATGCGGATGCAGGATCTTCGCGCTCGGGATAAAGCGATCCACCAACCGCCAGAACCGTTCCCACGTCATCCGGCTCCGCTGACTCCGTCGCCGGAGCGCGCGGTACCACCGCCAGATCACCTGAGCCCGAAAGCAGTTCAGCCTATCCATGTTGCCGGGTACGGCGTGGTAGTTGAAGTAGCCTTGCACGACGGCCCTCAACCACGTCCCCACCTCAGCAACCGGCGCGTGCCAACGGCGCCGAAGTTCCTCCTGTACCGCCTTGAGTTTGGCGGAAAGGCGCTTCCGGATGGTCTGACGTCGGACGATGAACCGGCCGGTCTTCCGGGTCATCCCGCACATGTGCGTGAAGCCCAGAAAATCAAACGTTTCCGGCTTGCCCTCGCCGTGCTGCCTTCGGTTGTCGGCTGCGTGGCGCCCGAATTCAATCAGGCGCGTTTTGTCCGGGTGGAGCTCCAACCCGAACCTGCGCAAGCGGTCCTGCCAGTCGTGGAGAAACCGCTCGGCGTCGGTGTGATGCTCGAACCCAAGCACAATATCATCGGCATAGCGGACGACGATCATGTCGCCCGTAGCCTGACGTTTGCGCCAGCGCTGGACCCAGAGATCGAAGACATAGTGCAGATAGATATTCGCCAGCAGCGGTGATGCTACTCCCCGAACGCAAAAGGTAACTTCGGTCTCCCCCGAGATTGGAGTGACCCGTCGCCGGAGGGTCGCTCGCGTTCGGCGGTCCCGACGGCACGGGAATGCAATGCCGGAGCACGATCGTATCATCGCCAACCAG
>DASZFS010000538.1:0-10001 GCA_035939575.1 Vicinamibacterales bacterium
GAATCGAAGGCACTGTATGCGCGACCTCCACCATTCCGTGACTCATCGCCTTTTCGCTGTTGGGTGCGTCGCGCTGGCCGCGGCGCTCGTGCTCATGGCCCGGGCGTCAGCGGCGCGGCTCGATGCTCCTGCCACGCCGGAGTTTGCCCAGGCACCCACAGTTCAGGGTGCGTATGTCGGATCCTCGGCGTGCCGTCGCTGCCACCTCGCCACCTACGAGCGCTGGGCAAAGACGCGGATGGCGAACGTCGTCCGCGACCCGAAGCAGCACCCCGACGCGGTGCTGCCGGATTTCTCGAAGACCGACCCGCTTCTGACCTTCAAGCTGGACGATGTGGCGTTCGTCTACGGCAGCAAGTGGAAGCAGCGGTACTTCACGCGAGCCGGGAACGACTACTATCCGCTGCCGGCGCAATGGGACGTCACGCATCGCGTGTGGCGCCCGTACTTCGTGCAGCCCAACACTGACTGGTGGGTCCGATTCTATCCGGCGGACAACATGAAGCGGCCGACGGGTCCGCTTTGCGACGGTTGTCACTCGGTAAATTATGACGTCAAGACGAAGGCGGTCACCGAATGGAACGTCGGCTGCGAACGCTGCCACGGGCCGGGAGGCGACCATGTCCGGCAGCCGTCGGTCGTCAACATCCTGAATCCGGCCCGGCTCGACTTCGTTCGGGCGAACGACACCTGCATCCAGTGCCATTCACAGGGGCAACCGCTCGCAAATCCGATCGATGGGCAGTACTACGACTGGCCCGTTGGATTTCACCAGGGTCTCCGCCTGAAGGACTTCTGGCGCCTGGAGGAGCATACGCTCGGCGAGACCTCGTTCACCCATTTCGCCGACGGCACGGCACACAAGAACAGGATGCAGGGAAATGACTTCGTGCAGAGCCTGATGTACCGGCGCGGCGTCGCGTGCTTCAGCTGTCACGACGTCCACGGAACGTCGCACGATGCCGACCTGATCAAGCCGGCTCGCGACCTGTGCCTCACCTGTCACGCGCCCGGCTCGCCGAACGGGCCGCGCGCCGCGACCTTCGAGCAGCACACGCACCACGCGCCGGGCAGCCCCGGCAGCCAGTGCATCGCGTGTCACATGCCCAAGATCGAGCAGACCATCGGCGACGTCAATGTGCGCAGCCACACGTTCCGCTTCATTTCGCCGTCGGACTCGGAGCGGCTCCACGTACCCAACCCCTGCGTCGACTGTCACAAGGACAAGACCAACAGGTGGGCGGTCGAGGCGCTCAGGGCGTGGCCGGAGGTGTCGCCCTGGAGGGTGGTCGAATTGCCGGCACAGCCGGGTCACGCGCGCTGAAGCGGTCGCCGGGTTATTGCGTCTGCTGGCCGGCGGGCTGACAGGCCGTGCCTGAGAGCGTCGAGATGACAATGAGCGGCGTCTTCCCTTTGCGCTCGAGCGCATGCTGCGCGCCGTGAGGCACGACGGCCAGCGACCCGGCTTTGATTGGCGTGCTCTGGTCTCCGACGCGAATGGTTCCGTCTCCGGCGACGACGTAGATGACTTCGTCCACTTTGTCGTGGACGTGCTGCGCCACGCCGTCCCGCATCTGAAGGAGTCGAACCGTCTCGGCTGGTTTGCACGCGAGAATCGATTCCTTGATCGCGTCCCGCCCGATGAAGTTCTTCTCGAGAAAATCCGGTATTGAGAGGGTCACTGGCGGTCCCGCGGCGGCCATCGTCGCCGGCGCAGGCTCGGGCGCCCGAGGTGGCGGCGGGGGCGGGGGGGGCGCCGGGTTCAAGACGACATCGACGACAGTCAGAGCGCCTCCCCGAACCTGGAATTCACGCTCGAGCGTGATGAACCCCCCGAACTCGCACCGAATGCGGTAGGTCCCGTCCTTGATGTTCGGGAGCACGGCAGTCCCCGCCGCCGCCGTGGAGAACTCCCCTTCGGCGCCGCCGGAGAGAGTGATCTTCACGCCGTCGAGGCTCGCGCCTGCCGGATCCTTCACCGACACTCTGACGGTCGTCGTGCGAACCGGCGCAGGCGCAGCCTTGGCGCCACGCCCACCGGTCGCCGGCACGGCCCCACGTCCGGCGGTCTGGGCGATCAGGACGCCCTGCGACGCCACGGATACCACAAACCCTGCAATTACGAGTCGCTTCATGACCATACCCCGCAAGACGGGATGACAGCAAAGAACGTGCGCGCGCGGGACGGCGGAATTGCCAGACATTCGGCGCGTTTATCCGGTGTATGTCACGGAGGTGACACCTGGTGTGTAATGCCCGACCACTGCCAGCGTCGTCTTGTTCCCGAAGAGGCCGTCGCCTCAGTGGGTCTCGACCGACACGCCGTTGATTTCGGCGTATTGGTAGGTCATGGAGAACGTGGACGAGCCGACGACCAGCACGTCCGCCGTCGAGCGCATGGCCACGGGCACGTGAACGCCGGAGATGCGCGCATACTCACGCATCACGCGGACGTTGCGCGTCCAGAACGAGGGTCGTCGCGACAGCACGCCCTCGACCCGCACGAGATCGGCGGATTCCGGCTCCAGAAACAGCGCGCCGTCCAGCAGCATGACGTGCTTGCGCCGCGGCCGGACGTCCACGCGCACGAGATTGATCGGCACCGGGCTCACGCCGAGGAACTCGTAGTTGGCGGTCGTGAGCGCGGCCTGCTCGCGAGCGCCGGGCCCTGCCGCCGCTTCTTCAGCCTCGAGCGCCGCCAGCAGCACTTTCCGGCGAATGATCGCGGTACCGTCCTCGGAGACTACCTCGAATCGAAAGCCGCGCTCAGGATCGAGCGAGGTCCAGGCCCGCATCGACGCGTGCATCTGCCCGCCGCGGGTCGATGCCGTCAACGTCCGCAGGGCGCGGTACTGCACCAGCGGCCGCTCGTCGGGGGCGAAGAAACGCGCCAGCAGGTCCGCGGCCTGCATCTTTCCATATTGGCTGGATTGCCACGCCTGGGGCGCGGCCGATCCGACGATCGCAAGCGCCGCGACGACCAGGCAGCGTTTCACCATTTGAACAGCCCATACCTACCAAGAATGCGGCCGACGCTGGCGGTACGCTTCGCAGTATAACCGGAAGCAGGCTCAGGCACGGGGGTATTTGAGAATTTGGATATTTGGACATCTGGTTATCTGATTATTTGGTTATTGGGTTCTTGGGGTTATTGCTGAACTGCTCATTGCGGTCCAATAACTAATCACGAGATAGCCCGATAACCAGACGAGAGGGCGCAGCATGAGCAAGCCGCGAGTTCTGCTGGCAGATGACCACACGATGCTTCTCGAGGCTTTTCAGAAGCTGTTGGCCGACGAGTGTGACGTCGTCGGCGCGGTGTCCGACGGCCGGACCCTTGTCACCGCGGCCGCCACGCTCCGCCCGGACGTCATCGTCGTCGACGTGGCGATGCCGCTGCTGAACGGCATCGACGCCACGCGACAGATCAAGCAGGCGCAGCCGGACGCCCGGATCATCGTCCTGACGATGAATGAGGACCCCGAGGTGGCGGCTGAAGCGTTTCGGGCCGGCGCGTGCGGCTATCTCCTCAAGCGATCGGCGGCCTCAGAGCTCATGACTGCCATCCTCGAAGCCATGCAGCACCGTTCCTACATCACGCCGCTCGTCACCGAGCGCCTCGTGGATTCGCTGCTCCGGACGCCGGAGGCGCGGTCGCGGGAGCTGACGCCCCGTCAGCGCGAGATCGTCCAGCTGGTCGCGGAAGGCCGGTCCATGAAGGAGGTCGCGTCGATCCTCAGCATCGCGCCGCGGACCGTCGCCTTTCACAAGTACCGCATCATGGAACAGCTCCACCTGGAAACGACGGCGGAGCTGATCAAGTTCGCGATCCGGAACCACATCGTGTGAAGGGGCCGAAGACTCAGAGTCTTCAGCCCGACTCAGAGTCTTCAGCCCGGCTGCCGGCTCCGATCAGAGCGCCGGCTTGTCGGAGCGCAGCCGGAGGACGATTGACGCGGTCGTCGTCGTATCGCTCTGCTTGAATCCGGGTACGGGATTGTGGGCATATCTCCAGAGAAACCCGAGCTTCAGAGCCAGGCGCTTGTTCATCGCCGCTTGCGCCGTGATCTCCGCTTCCGACCGGTAGCGGGTGCTCGTCGTGAAGTTCGGGTAGAACGCGAACCGCTGGGTCGAATCCCCTGCCGTGCCGAACAGGTACTTGCTCGTCAGTCCGAGCACCCCTTGCGTTTCGTTCAGCGTTTCCCCGGTGACGCGCGCCTCACGGCTCCACGCCAGCGTGGACAAGCCGTCCAACGTCCACTGCGGCTCTTTCACCAGCACGTATGCGAGACCGCCGTCGACGAGCGATCGGAGATCAAGACCCGCCAGGCGGTCCCGTTCCAGCTTGACGCCGGTCGTGGCGGCAAGCCGATCGTTGAGCTTCCGCCGCGCCCGCACGCCGCCGATGTACTGCTCCGCAGTCTGTATGCCGTTCTCGCTCGAGCGCACGGCGTTGGCGGCCACGTCCACGATCCACAACGGCCACCGCCGGTGCGCGTCGAGATTCCCACCAGCCGACGAAGTGTCGGAGTTCCCGCTCGTGCCGACAAACGACGCGCCCAGCTGCACGTCCCAGATCGGCGGCGGCTCGGGGGGTGCGGCCGGCGCTGCTGCCGGCGGGGATTGGGCGATGGCCACGCCGGCCGATCCGATCCACACGGCCGTCATCGCGACGGCGCGCCCTACGGCACGGTGACAGGCAAACCTGAAATGGACATTCATGGCGCAGCGCTCATAAGGGACTAGGTTGAGAGAGTGACCGATTCGGTCGAGACGCTATGCACCCACGGAACCCTGACGCCGATCCGCGTGCCCCCGCCCGGGACCGAGCGAATGGCGATGCGGCCGCCGAGATGGTGCACGCGCTCCTGCATGCTGACAAGGCCGAGCCCGCTTCCCTGTGACGAGTCGGGTTCGAAGCCAATGCCCTGGTCCGCTATCTGCAGAAACAACAAGCCGTCTTCGCGCGACAGCCGAACCGCTGCTCTGCGCGCGCCGCTGTGCTTGGCCACGTTGTGCAGGCCTTCCTGCAGGATTCGGTACAGGCAGAGGGCCGTCGCCGGCGGCACACCCGGCGGCACGCGATCGTACGAGAAATCGACGTCGATCCCGTGCTGCAGCCCGACTTCGTTGCAGACGCCCTGAATGGCCTGCACGAGCCCCAGCACGCGCAGCCGCGATGGGTGGAGCTGGTGAGACAGGGTGTGGACATCCCCGGCGATCTCCGCCGCGCGCCGCGACGTCTCCCGCGCGCGATCGGCGAGCGCCTCATCGCGGAGCGCAAGCCGCGCCGTCAGCTGCTCGAGCTCGATGTTGAGATGCGCGAGCTTCTGGCTCAAGTCGTCGTGCAGATCGCGGGCAATCCGTTCGCGCTCGAGCTCCTGACTGGCGATCAGCCGCCCGGCGAGATCCCGATTGCGCTCGTAGCTGGCGCGCAAATCCGCTTCGCGGCGGCGGAGCATCTCCACATTGACCTGGCGCTCGGTGACATCGCGGACGATCGTGACGATCCGGTCACGCTCATCGCACACCATTCGAGCTTCGTAGTAGCGCAGGATGCCCTGAATCGGCAGTGAGTACTCGATGATGACGGGCTCGGCGGAGCGGCGCGCGCGATCGAGGCCGTCCATGAACGTCTCCGCCAGCCCTGACGGCATGACCTCCGGGATCTTCCTGCCGAGAAACCGCTCCGGCGGCAGATAGAGATCGGCGGCATCTCTGGTGTAGTACTCCAGATACGTACCGTCGTTCGCGTGCACGAACATCAAATCGGGCATCGCGCGCAGGATGGCGCTGTTCTGTGCCGCCGTGGCGCGCTGGGAGGTCTCCGCGCGGCGGCGCCGCGCGCGTTGGACAAGGAGGGCCGCGATGAGCGTGCTCTGCGCGATGAACGCGACGAAGACGACGAGCGCGAGGACGAGGGCGCGCACGTCGCCCGCGGCTTGCTCCGGCGTGGGTGGCAGGGCCAACCCTGCGATTGTAGTGCCGAAATCGCAGAATTGGTTCGCGGGGTTCGGAAGGTTCGCTGGGTTCTCGGGGTTCGACAGGTTCGCTGGGTTCGACAGGTTCACGGCGTTCCACAGGGTTCTGAGGGTTCGCGCCGCCGCAGGATGAGCTTGCGCGAAAGGGCGGCGGGTGCGATCGTTCCAGCTGTCATGGAAACTGCCGCCGAACGCATTCGCCACGAAGTCGGAAGCTGGCCTGGCGTCAGCATTGCTCCACACCGGTTCGGTGGCCTGGAGTTTCGCGTCGGTCAACGGGAGCTGGGACATCTTCACGGCAACGAGCTCGCGGATCTTCCGTTTCCCGTCAAGATTCGCGAAGAGCTGGTGGCGGCGGGCCGTGCGACGCTTCACCACGTCATGCCGCATTCGGGCTGGATCAGCTGCTACATCCGCCGCGACGCGGACATCGAGAGCGTCATCCAGTTGTTCCGCCTCGCGTACGACCGCCCGTGGCGGGCCGAACAGCCGCACGACCTGGTCGACGAAGCCTCTGAGGACTCGTTCCCTGCCAGCGACCCGCCGTCATTCGGGCCAACTACCGGCGTCCGGTATCCGGCACCGCAGAACGAGTAGGCCTGCCCTTTCCGCGAAGCAGCGCAGCCGCCGCCGCAATCTCATCTCGATTGACGGTGTGTGCCATATCCGGGTAGACACGTTCGTCGACGGACGCGCCCATTCGCCTGAAGACCTCGGCCGATTCCCGAACGCGGTCGAGCGGAATGTGCGGATCCACGTCGCTGCACCCGATGAACAGCGGCGTCCCGTCGAAGGATCCTGGATAGTCCCGGGGAGTGCCGGGCGGGCCGATGAGCCCGCCGCTGAAGGCCACCAGGGCGGCATATCGTCCTGCATGCCGGGCAGCGAACTCGAGCAACAGGCACGCCCCCTGCGAGAACCCGATGAGCGCGATTCGGTCGCGCGGCGTCTGCTCGGCCATCAGGTCGTGAACGATCTCGTCGAGCGCCTGCAGCGCGTGCGTCAGCTGGGGCTCGTTCTGCTCGATTGGCGAGAGAAACGAGTACGGATACCACGTGTGCCCCGGCGCTTCCGGGGCGACGTACGCCACATCATCCAGTCCGATCTCGGCCGCCAGCGCCAGGATGTCATGGCCTGACGCCCCGCGGCCGTGCACCATGATCGCGGTCAGACGCGCCGACGCGGGCGGCCGGCCAGCCCGGAGGACCGATGTCATCGCGGGAGGGGCGGGCGGGCCGAGTGGGCCTCCACGTCCAGCCGCAAGGGCGGCAGCGCGTTCTCGATTGTCTGACGATGACCTTCGAGCCAGGGCGGGAGGACGAGCGTCTCGCCCAGGTGCGCGGCATCTTCGTCCACCGCAAAGCCGGGGCCGTCGGTCGCGATCTCGAAGAGCACGCCACCCGGCTCCTTGAAGTAGACCGACTTGAACCAGAAGCGATCGATCACCGGGGTCGCTTGAACGTGGGCGGATTCGATGCTCGCGCGCATCCGCAGCTGCTGCTCGTCATCCGCAACTCGCCAGGCGAGATGATGGACAGCGCCGACGCCCCAGAGGCCCCGCCTCGCCTCGGGCGCGTCGCGCACGTCCACGACGCCCACGCCGTCCGGGAAGCCGTACCGCGTCCAGCCGCGTTCGGTCGCCTGCGCGTGGAAGCCCAGCACCGCTGTCAGAAACGCCGCCGTGGCCGAGGAATCGCGCTCCCACAGCTGGGCGCCGAAGAGGCCTCGAATCTGCTGCGCGGGGGACACGGGACTACCCTGCCACGGTGTGAATGGCCGCGAGCTTCCTGCCTCGACGAGCGCCAGGTGGAGCCCGTGCGGATCGTCGAAGGTCATCACCCGCTGCCCGAATCGAATCTCCGGCGGCCCGGTCTGGATTCCGTAACGCTGCAGCCGCTCATTCCAGAACGCAAGGCTGCCCACCGGCGCCTCGAGGCCGACCTCCATCGCGAGGCCATGGCCCGCGCGCGGTGGCGCCATCTGCGACCACGGAAAGAACGTCAGGTCCGATCCAGGATGCCCTTCTGCGTCCGCATAGAAAAGGTGATACGTGCCTGGATCGTCCTGGTTCACGCTGCGCTTGACGAGGCGCATGCCGAGCACGCCCGCGTAGAAATCGAGGTTTTCCTGCGCCGGCCCCGCGATGGCTGTGATGTGATGCAGGCCGTTGACGTGGTCCATCGGCCCATTGTCGCATCACCGCGTTGCCGGCACGGACGCAAAAATCCGTTGCACTGACGACGACTCCGAGCCCAACTCAGAGTCTTCAGCCCGCCTCAAAGTCTTCACCCCGCCCCAGAGCCTTCAACTCGTTGATGAGATGGGTTGTATAGTGAATGGATGACCGACAAGAGCTGCGATCACATCGGGGCCATCACGAGCGTCCGCCACGCCAAGCACCGGCAATGTGACGAGTGCGTGAAGATCGGATCGACCTGGGTGCACTTGCGCACGTGCCAGACGTGCGGCGCGACGCTGTGCTGTGACTCGTCGCCGAAGCGCCACGCCAGCCACCACGCCCTCGCCGCAGGCCATCCCGTCGTCGCCTCGGCCGAACCGGGAGAGCGATGGCTGTACTGCTATCCGGACGACGCGTTCGCGGAGTACTAGGATGTTGTTTTCTTGAGCTGGGCGATCAGCGCCGCGAGCATCGCCGCATAGCGATCGTCGGCTGTCGTGAACGCTTTCATGTACTCCTGCTCCGACAGCTTCTGTTTCTTCCAGTCGCCATCGAACGCCATCGGCTTGCCCGCGACTTCGTAGATGTCGAAGGACTGGTTCTCTTCGCGCTTCGCGCGGATACCGTCCGCGCCCGCATCCTGGACGAAGATCTTTGTCTCGGGCACGGAGGCGCTGCTGAGATCGATATACGTGTCGCGATATTCCTTTTTCCCGAGGCGGATATCGAGCAGCTGCGGCACGCTGTACTTCGCCGAGACGACCAGAAGCTGCGCACCGGGGTAGTAGAGCGCAGCAACGAACACATCAGGAGAGTCGGGGCTCCTGGCGGCCACGCAGTCCAGCTTGGCGGCATCGAGCGCCGCTGAGAGCTCTTTGGCGAGCGCGACGGACTTGCCGTCCTGCCCCGCGACGCTCGACGCCACCGACAGCACCGCAACAGCAGCCAGCGAACCGAGAGCGGCGACTCGCGTCAACGGCATAGGCCCCCCTGGTGACGACATCTGACGAAGTCCGACGAAGTCTGACCACACGTGTCCGTGCGGAACCCTACGGATGAGCCGTTTTACACCCTGGCGGCTGCAAAGGTCAATGTCGGCGCGTACAGCGCGCCCGCGCGGAACCGGCGCGGGCTATTGTGGCCCCGCAAGCGACCGAGCCGCCGCCTTCGCAAGGCTTCGACGAGCCTCGCCGGAGCTGGAGAGCGGAGGCGGGGGTGTGGGGCGGAGCCCCACGCTAAATGAAGAGCGCGTCTTCGTCGTCGCCCCGACCCTGGCGGGAGCGACCGTTCTGGCGGATGTCACGGATGGCTTGAAGGGCGGCCTTGAACGCGCTCAGAATGGCGCGGCCTTCCCTGGCTGGCGCCTCCATCGACGACTGCAGGCTGCCAATCGCCTGATCGATGCGAACGGCGACATCGGTGAACATGGCGTCGACGCGCTCGACCTGCGCCGTTGCGAGCGCCGAGGCACGCGCCGCTTCGCGGCCAATAGCGTCGAGGTGCCCGAAAATCGGCTTCAGCTCGTCTTCGATCCGCTTGGTCAGCCGGGTGACCCGCCGCGCCGCGAGGCCGGCGAACACGACGACGCCGATCTGCGCGAGGGCGGTGGCCAGCGAGGCCGCCGCGATGAGGCCGAGAAAGACCTCCGACCGATCGCTCACGCGTTGTCCCGCGCGCGCGCCTGCTGGTAGGCCTCGCGCCCGCGCTCGATGGCCGTCGTCAGCGTCTCGCGGCCCTGGTTGAGCACGTCGCGGCCCTTGGCGGCGGCTTCGGCCGCACGGGCCCGCGCGTCGGTGGCGCGATCGCCCAGGAACTCGCGCGTCTCGCGGCCCGACTGCGGC
>DASZFS010000539.1:0-41434 GCA_035939575.1 Vicinamibacterales bacterium
ATGCGGTTGTAATACTGATACGTCGTATCGTCGGCCGTGCCGGCGATGCCGTCCGGACCCGTGTCCACTCCCGTCGACAGCGTCGTCGCGAACGCACCGCTCGTGTTCAGCGTCCCCTGCTGATACTTCTCGCGGCGATACGAGTAGACGGCGCTGACCTTCAGTGCACGGCCGAGGTCGTGGTCCATGCCGATCGTGTATTCGTCGGTGTACGGGCGGCGGTAGTTCGGATCAACCGACGTCGTCGTGCCAGAGGTGATGACCGGAGTGCCTGTCTGCTCTCCAGGTTGGAACACCAGATCGTGGTTCGCGTCGTTCCACCCGTACGTTGCCTGGTAGGTAAAGTTCGGATTCAACGAGTCGAGTGGTGTGCCCGTCGTCGCGATGATGTAGTAGTAACGCGCGACCGATCCCTTCAGAGCCGTTCTGCCGTCGCCGTTCAGGTCGTACACGGCGCTCAGTCGAGGTCCGGTCGTATTCCAGGTGACCACGTCGGTCTGAGACAGCGTGCGGGGCACGTTCTGGAACGCCGGAATGCCCAGGGCGGTCCACCGCGTCGGCGGGCTCGACTGATCCGGGAGGTATCCATGCAGATGCTCGTACCGGAGGCCCCCGGTCACCGTGAGGCGATTGACCGAGTAGCTGTCCTGGACGAAGAATGCGGCGTTGTTCAGCGTTGACGCTGTCTGGAACGGTGTCGCGTAGAGCGTGACGTTCACTGCCTGGTTGGTCTGGCTGTTCCAGTTGGCGGTGAGGTCGTCGAATCGGGTCGTTTCGACCTGCCCGGCGGCGTGTGTGACGTCGATTCCGAACTTGAATTCGTGCCGTCCGCCGAGAGCCTGATCCAGGTAGTAGTTGCCGGTCACGTTGGTCTGCAGGCGCGGCCGGTGGCGCACGGTGTTCGCGGTGTAGTTGCCCGTGATGTTCCCGGTTGCGTTGTCGGTCAGCGACTGCGCGTTCCCGTTGAGGTAGGTCGGGAAGAGAATCGTGTTGTAACCGAGCCGCGCGTCGACGAAGAAGTTCTTGGTGACGACGCTGTTCCACAACGCCTGATAGACACTGAACTTGTCCTCTTCGTCACTGGTGGAGTCCTTGACCAGCGTCGTCGTCGGCGAATTGAGGAACCGATTGGGCTTGTTATAGCGCTGCTTCGAATAGAACCCGGTGATCCGGTTCTTGTCATTGACCTGGTACGTGAGGTTCACCAGGCCCGAATCGATGTTCGTCTGATCGAGCACAGTGGTCGAGAACGCGGCCGGCACGTTGACGTGCACGCGCCAGTCGCGAACGGAGCCAAACACGCGCAGCTTGTTCGCGATGACCGGACCGCCGATGCTGAAGTTCGCGTCGGAGACAAAATCAACTTTGTTCGTCGTTGGGAGGAAACCGTACTTGAGCAGGTAGTCATCGATGTTGCCGCTCTGCGTGCCGCTGCCCTCCCAGGCGAGCGTCGTCCGTCCGGACCACGTATTGCCCCCGCTCTTGGTCACCATGTTGAGGAACACGCCGCCGGTCGGGACCGTGATGTCGTGCGCGCCGGTCGAGACCTGGATATCGTCAAACGCGTCGAAATCGTAGTAGTAGCCCGCCGCGCCGATGGCGCTCGGGTCGCCGACGTTGATGCCGTTGAGGTATTGCGAGTTCTGGCCGCTGGTCGTGCCGCGCGCGCTGTAGGTGCCCTGCAGCCCGCCTGACGTGCCGCCCACGTCGGGCCGGGTAATCGTGAGGCTCGGAACCTTGTACTCGACGAGCGCCCAGATGTCACGCCCGCCGGGCGTTCCCTGCAGCAGCTGTTCGCTGAGGTTCACGTTGACGTTGGCGCTTGTCGTATCGACGACAGGCGAGTCACCGGAGACCGTGACGGTCTCCGCCAGGGTCGCGACTTTCAGCGCGACATCGATCGGCGTCGTCTGACCGACCAGGACGACGAGGCCTTCGCGAACGATCGTCTGGAACCCCGACAGCTCGAGCTTGACCGCATAGGTTCCTGGAACGAGAGAGGGAAAGCGGTAAACGCCGCCACCATCGGTGACGCCAGTCATCGTGCCGGAGACGAGCACCGGGCTGCTGATCGTGACCGAGACCCCAGGGGTTGCGCCTCCCTGTTGGTCCACCGCTTTGACCAGAATGCTACCGGTCTGCACCTGGGCGCGTGCGGTGGTCGCGAATCCAATCAGTGCGACCACCGTGAGAATCCTGAAGACGTGCTTCATTCCGTTGCCTCCTCGAGTAGATCCGTTCTGGAAACGCCCAGTTTTAGCAGGTTCGGGCGGGCCAGACAACGAACAGGAGAGGGTATTTCGCAAGAATTCGCGGATGGCCCGCGCGACTTACGGAAAGTTGAATCGTCCCGCCACGACTTCGGACAAGAATGTGGCGCCTGGAACTCGATTCCCACGAGAATGTTGGCCCGGTGTCAGCCTACCGTCGGGCTCGTTCAGCAGCTGATTGTCGCTATACTCGCCTTGCCATTCGTGGAGGCCCGATCAATGAGAGCAATTTCAGCCACTGTCCCTGCCGCCGTCCCCGCCGCCGTCGTTGCCGCTGTCCTTGCTGCCGCCGCGGGCGGTTGCTCGGCGCAGGCCGTTCAGCAGCAGCGTGACGGCCGGCGGCTGACCATCGAGCAGCTGATTGACATCAAGCACCCATCCACCCCGATGTGGGCGCCCGACGGCCAGTCGGTCGTGTTCGTCTGGGATCGCGCGGGCGTTTCCCAGGTCTTTGTCGCCGCTGCGACCGGTTCGGGTGCGCCGCGCGAGCTGAAAGAAGCCGGCTCGTCGCTGAATGGCGCGTTCTGGAGCGCCGATGGTCGCGCGCTGATGCTGCCCAGGAACGGCGACCTGTGGCGGGTGCCGATCGACGGCGGTGCGGCCTCGGCGGTCTGGACAACGCCGCAGGCGGAGCTCGCGATCACTCCGTCGCCTGACGGCGCCCGCGTGGCGTTCGTGCGGCCGCTCACCGACCCGGGGTCGAGCGCTGCGGCCGCCCCAGCAACGACGCGCGGGAGTCGCGCCACAATGTCCCCGGCGGCCCAGGCGACGGCTGGCGGCAGCGACCTCGTCGTGCGAACGCTCGCCGACGGCCGTGAGACACGCCTGCTCCACGCGGACAACCGCTCGCTGGGCAGCATCAGCTGGTCGCCGGACGGGCAGTCGCTGGTCGTCAGCGACGCCCCTCGAACCATCCGTCACGAGCAGACGCCCACGTACTCGGGCGCGAAAATCATCTACACGATCAATGAGAACGTGCCAGGCGAGACGATGGTCGTGCCGGCGTCGGGTGGAGCACCGAAGCCGATCGCCGGCGCCGGCGGGTTCGGGGGCCGCCGCTGGCTTGACGCCAGGCATTTCATCCTCGATCGCACGTCCGCGGACTACAAGCGCCGGACGACATTCCTCGTCGACATCGCGGGCGGCGAGCCGGCGGTGCTTCACGAGGACGTCGAGGATAAATTCTGGAGCATGACGGGCGACGCCGGCGCCAACGCGCAGCCGTCGCCGGATGGAAAGTGGATTGCGTTCCTGAGTGACCGCGACGGATGGGATCATTTGTACGTGATGGCCGCCTCCGCCGAGGCTTCGGCGCGCGAGCCGGTCCAGATCACGAAAGGGAAGTTCGAGGCGTGGCGCCCGACGTGGTCGCCGGACAGTCAGCGGATCGCGTTCGACGCAAACGAGCCCGATCGGAATGGCACGCGGCATCTATACGTGGCGGCCATCAACGGCAATCCCGCTGCCGCGACGATCACGGCGCTGACGAGCGGACGGGGGACCAACATCGCGCCGGTGTGGTCGCCTGACGGGAAACGGATTGTGTATCAGCACACGGATCCCCAGAACTCGGCGGACCTGTATGTGATCGATCCCGCAACCCGACAGACCGTGCGGCTCTCGGACTCCATGCCGCCGTCGATCGACCGGGCGGCGCTGGTCAGCCCGGAGATGGTGCACTACGCCGGACCGGACGGTCAGCAGGTGCCCGCGTGGCTCTACGTTCCGAAGAATCTCGACCGGTCCAAGAAGCACCCCGCCATCGTCTGGATTCATGGCGATGGCGTGAACCAGAACTACGATGGCTGGCACGTGCAGCGCAACTACGCGGTCTACTCGAGCTTTCACCAGTACCTGCTGCAGAAGGGCTACGTCGTAATCGCCCCTGACTACCGGGGCAGTATCGGCTACGGCCGGGCATGGCGCGAGGGCGTCTATATGGATGTCGGCGGCAAGGATGCCAAGGACGCGTGGATGGTGACGGACTACCTGAAGACGCTGCCCTACGTCGACATGAACCGTGTTGGCGTGTGGGGTCTCAGCTACGGTGGCTTCTTCACGCTGATTGCCGTAACGGATCAACCCAAGTTGTTCCGGGCCGCCGTGGACGTGGCCGGCGTCGTGGACTACGCGATGTACTACGAGGACCCGTATCACGGCGGGTGGACTGCCAGCCGCATCGGCACGCCCGACCAGCACCCGGACGTGTACGCGCACGCGTCGCCGATCTCAAACATTGCCCGGCTCGAGACACCCTTGCTCGTGCTGCATGGGACCGCCGACGTCAACGTGCCATATCTGCATTCAGTCCGCCTGATTGATGAGCTGATGAAGAAGGACAAGAGCCATCTCGTGTCGTTCATGACTTATCCGGGCGAATTTCACTACTTCACGCGCGAGCACGTGCTGCGCGACGCGTGGCATCGCGTCGACGACTTTTTCGAGGCGAATCTGCGAGGCGGACCGACGACCAGCCACTGAGATGTCTCCATGCGCCTCTTGACGCCGTTCGTCGTCCTGCTCGCGACGCTGCCGCTTGCGGCCCAGACGCGGCCGGCGCCTTCGAGGAAGCCGGCTCCGGCTCCTCCGGTCGCCTTGACGAAGATCGCGCCGCCGCTGATCTGCCCTGCGCCGCTCGGCGTCGGCGTCAAGACCCAGGTGTCGTTCTGTGAGGTGCTCGCCGGCCGCGACCCGCAGGGCGGCGTGCTCGTCAAGATCCCGACGCGCCGCGGGCCCGCAACGCTCACCTTCGATCTGCACAACCTGCATCTGTATTCGGAAGACCAGGTCAAGGCGAAGCGGGCGTATACGCTCTACACGGCGACGATCGGCGTGATGACGATGGACAACACGCTGATCAGGCGTGCTGTTGTCCAGAGCGAGTTCCGAACGGCGGCCGACCTCCTCGACCGCGTCGGCGGGGGGGCCGGTCCGGGCGGCGTGAAGGCGGTCGCCCCGACCGGCGTCGAGTCCATCGTCGTGACGATTCCCGAGGGCGAAGATCAGGTCAGCCTTCTGGGCGAGAAGGTTACCGTCGAGGGCATCAACGCGCCGTCAACCACGTTTGCGCAGCCTGGGCGGCCGGTGGCCGTCGTCAGCAACGTGATGATCGAGTATCGACCGGCGCCGGCGAAACCGGTGACACCGACCAGGCCGGTGAAGAAGATCGGCGCGTAGCGCCGGAAACGGAGAGATCTCATGCGATTCGGACTCGCGGCCTTGGTTCTCCTGGTTCCTACGGCAGCCTTCGCGCAAGCGACGCGGCCGCAGCCGCACATCAAGCGGACCAATCCGCCGACGCTGGCAACGCCCGCGGGCTACACGCAGGTCGTCGAGGTGAGCGGCGCGGTGAAGACCATCTACATTGCGGGCCAGGTGTCCACGAACAAAGACGGGAATGTCGTCGGGGCCAACGACATGAAAGCTCAGGCCGAGCAGGTCTTCAAGAATCTCGAAGCGGCGTTGACGGCGGCCGGCGCGAGATTCTCAGACGTCGTGAAGATGAATATGTACGCGACTGATCTGGCCCAGATCCAGGCGATCCGCGACGCGCGCGCGACCTATGTCGGGGACGCGACGCCCGCCAGCACACTCGTGCAGGTGGTTCGCCTCGCCAGGCCCGAGTTCATGCTGGAGATTGAGGCGATCGCCGCCGTGCCGGAACGCCCGCATCTCGTTCCGGCCTCACGGTAGCCGGGCTGAAGCTCTGAGGCGGGCTGAAGACTCGCACGCGGCCATGAGTCGTCAGCCCATTTCGCGTCTACAGCACCGGCTTGTGCAGGACCTCGGCCGGCTCGGGTGACTTCGACGTTGTCGAGCCGGCCCCGTTCGCGCGGCTCGCTCCCAGACCCTGAATCTGCAGCGTCGGCTGTTCTTTCAGCACGTGCTGCCGATACAGCTTCGCCATCTCGGCGTTCCGGGCGGCCTCGGCCGCGAGCTCAGTCGTTGTCTTATCCGGGGTCCCTCCCCCGGCGTGCGCGCGCGCCTTCAATTTCTCCTCGCGCGAGTTCTTGGCGATGCCCAAGTCGTCGAGGTCCGTCTGCGCACCGGCGCGGACCGCTTCCTCGTTCAGCTTCAGCGAGTGCTCCTTCGAGTTGAGGGGGACCGCCTTTCCGCCGGCGAAGATCTCGTGACGACCGTGCTCCTCGTACCACTTGGTGAGCGTGGCGGTCATGTGCATCTTCTCAATGATATTTCTCCAGCCGATGCCGGTGTTGTAGGCGCAGAAGGAGATCTCGCCCTGCTGCGTGGCGTAGGGGATGATGCACATCTCGGTTCGACGGAAGTCGTAGTTGAAAAGATCCTGGAACCACATGCCGGCGATGAACAGGAAGTTCCAGCGGTCGGCGCGCCGCTTGGCGATATCGTCCATGGTCCGGTCGCCTTCGACCTTGCCGTACTTGCCCTTCTCCGCGCTCCTGGTCGCGCCGAATGTCTTGTCGAACTTCTTCAGGAGGTCCGTCAGCTTGAAGTGCGTCGGCGACTTGAACGAGTCGTAGTTGCGGACGAGCGACAGCGCCATGCCGAGCACCGAGAGGGCCCGTCCGCGGCCCGCGTCGCTGACCGACGCGACATCCCTGGCGAGCTGCTCCGCTTTGAGGAACGCCGTGACCGGGACCGCTTCCTTCGTTTCCTTGTCGATCATGATGGCCATGCCGACGCCGCAGTTCGGATGGCACCCGCAGGTGAGCTGGCCGAATTCCTTCTCCGCGCCGTGCGTGACGTCGGCCCAGTCCGTGAAGCTGCCCATAAAGGAGATCGGGAACCAGTCGCGGACCGGCTCGCCGATGCCGGTCTGATTCTTCACGTCGTGCGCCAGGTGGGACAACGTATAGCGCTGCGCCGCGCGGCGCTCGGGGGTCACTTCCTCATCGCGTCCCGTGAAGCTCACCGGCTGGAACGAGAGGAAGTTGATCTTCTTCGGGTTGTCGAGCGCGAACTCGATGATGCGGCCGACCTGCTCGTTGTTCACGCCGTTCACAATTGTGACGACCGGCACGATGTCGACGCCGGCGCCGTAGAGGTTCTCGATCGCGCGCAGCTTCACGTCGAACAGGTTGCCGACCCGGCGATGCGAGTTGGCGGCGTTGCCGATGCCGTCGAACTGCAGATACGCGTAGCGCAGGCCGGCCTCGGCGGCTGCCTTGGCGAACGCGGGGTCCTTCGCGAATTCGATGCCGTTGGTGGCCGCCTGGACGCTGTTGTAGCCGACCTTGCGCGCGTAGCGGACGGCGTCGAGGAAGTAGGGTGAGATTGTCGGCTCACCGCCCGAGAACTGCACCGACATCTGACGCCGCGGTTTGATCGTGATCGCATTGTCCAGCACTGTCTTGATGTCGTCCCAGTTGAGCTCGTGGACGAAGCCGACCTGGTTCGCGTCCATGAAGCAGGGGTCGCACATCATGTTGCAGCGATTGGTCAGGTCGACCGTCAACACCGAGCCGCGCCCGTGCTGAATCGTGCTGCTGCCGTGGTTGTGCAGCTTCTCGTCGTTGTGGGCGCGGATGTCCCGGCCCGGGAACACTTCCTCGAGGTGCTTGAAGAAGTCGGTGTCGATTGCCATCACGTCCTCGAAGTGGCCGTGAATGGGGCAATCCTTCACCATCAGGATCTTGCCGTCGCGCTCGAGAATCGTTGCCTTGATCTCGCCGACCTTCTCGTGGAGCAGGACGCTCACGTCCTTCTTGCCGTCCAGGATCGCCTGTCGCGCCTCGCGCGTGCACGTCGGGCAGAGCGAGTCGGTCTCGCGCGGCCAGCCAAGCGGCGGCTTGGTCTTCTCGTACGACTTCAACAGCGGCTTGTCGGACCACTTCGGCACGAACGACGGCCGCTGGTTGATCTTGTTCAAACTGTTGAACACGACCCAGGCGCCATTGGCGGCGATCGACAATCCCTTCTCGACGTACTTGATCGGCTTGTGCATACGCTAAATATTAGAGGATAAAAGCCTTAGAAGATTACGATTTTCGCGAACGGGCAATAGCGCGCACCGAGCGGGCAGGAGGCGACCCGGGTGGTCAAATACCGACTATTCCAGTCGGCATTCGGGTCAGATACCCAGTTTCTGCTTCAGAGCACGGATGCGGTCGCGCGACACGCTGAGCTCTGTCCGCGAGTCATCCTTCAGCCGCACCAGGACGCCGCCATCGACGGCGGGGTACAGCTCCTGCACGAAGGCGCAGTTGACGATCGTCGACCGGTGGATCCGCGCGAAGCGGTGCGCGTCGAGCCGTTCTTCCAGCTGCGCCAGCGTCCGATCGACGACGTGCTCGCGTCCGCCGGCGACGGCGAACGTCAGCCTGTCCTTTGCGACGAAGTGCGTGACGCGGGCGACGTCGACGAGCGTCGTCCGGTCGCCGACGCGCGAGGCGATGCGCTCAAGTTTCCGGGCGGGTGTCAGCCGTGTCGCCAGCTCCCGCGCCAACGCTCGAACGTCCGTGCGCGGCCCTTCGCCGGCGCGCTCGATCCGATCGAGCGCGCGCGCGAGCCGATCCACTTCGACCGGCTTCAGCAGGTAGTCGACGGCGTTGGTGTCGAACGCGTTGAGGGCGTATGCATCGTATGCCGTCGTGAAGACCACGAGCGGCGGCCGCTCCAGCTGCTCGAGCAGCTCGAATCCGGTCAGCCCAGGCATCTGCACGTCGAGGAACAGCACGTCGACCGCGCGCGCGCTCAGAAACGAGAGCGCCTCTTCCGGGTCCGTGGTGCTGCCGACGATCTCGACCCGGCCCGTCTCGTCGAGCAACCGTGACAACCGCTGAACCGCGAGGCGCTCGTCGTCCACGACGTACGCGCGGATCGGGCTCATCTATCAGGCACCGTCAGCGTGACACGGGCGCGCCCTGGCGCCCCGTCGATCTCCAGGGCGGCGCGGCCGCCGAACAACAGCGCGACGCGGTCGCGCAGAAGCGCCAGGCCATGGCCGGCCGGCAGCGCCGACGCGTCGAACCCCGGACCGTCGTCCTCGACCGAGACGCGTGTCGCGTGGATCCCGCCGACCGCCTCGCCAGCGCTGATGCGGATTGACGCGCCCTCCCGGCGGGGCGAGACGGCATATTTCACGCTGTTCTCCACCACGGTCTGCAGCGCAAGACGCGGCACCCGCGCGCCGTTCACGCGGGGATCCACCTGGATGTCCACGCGCAGACGATCACCGAAACGGACCTGCTCGATCGCCAGATAGTCGCGGACGGTCTTGAGCTCGTCCTGGACCGGCACCAACGGCGTCGCCTGCTGATCCAGCGAAGTTCGGAGGATCGATGCGAGCTGTCCCGTCATGCGCTCCGCGCCTTTCGGATCCTCGTGGATGAGGGCGGCGATCGAGTTGAGCGTGTTGAACAGAAAGTGGGGCTGCACGCGCGACTCGAGCGACGCGAGCTGCGCCTCGGCGGTTGCTTGGGCCAGACGCGCGCCCATCATCTCCCACGCCGTCATGAACAGCCCGACGGTCAGCGTGATCGCGATGGCGATGCTGAGGCTGCTTTCGACCCATGAGCGAAAGTTGGCGGCCGGCACCGTCCCAGCCGCCAGCAGCAGACCGATCGCGGTGATGCTTCCACAGACGGCGAGGCCGACCATCGCCAGCGCGATTGCCGCCCAGTTGAACGGGAACGGCACGCGCCGCCAGATCCACGGCGCAATCCTTGGCATTACGACCCCCAGGAGAGGCCCGATGCAGAACGAGAAGAGAAACGCGATGGCGTAGCCGCGCGCCAGCCCTTTCGCCGGCGTGCGCCACGAGGCGCCGCTGAACAGGAACAAAACGACCGTCGCCGCGATGACGTTGGCGACGACGATCCGGCGCCAGTAGGGCGCCGAGCCGATGTTCACTTGTGGCAACCCACGCACCCCAGTCCCTGCGAGCGCGGCAGCGTGCCGGTCGCGAGCCAGTCTCGGGCTTTCGGTGCCTGTCCCGACGTTGGCGCGTCCTTGACGAGCCGCTCGAAGTACATCCGCGCCTTGTCCGTGTCACCGAGGCGGGTGTAGCCCTCGGCGAGCCCGAAGAGCAGCTCTCCTTTGGGATGTTCCCCCATCGTGTCGAAGTACGCCGATTGAAGCGCGAGCGTTCGCTCGTAGTCGCCGACGGCCTTTTCCACGAGCGGCCGGGCGACGCCCGGATCCATGTAGCGCGTCGCCTGCAGGAGCAGGGCTCCCCTCGGAACCCTGACGCCTACGCTATCGGGCTCGAGCGCGACGGCCTTGTCCATCTCTGCGAGACCCCGGCCCCAGAGGTCGGCGCCGGTCTGTGCGTCTCCTTTTTGAAACGCCGTGCCGCCCCTGAATGCGAGGCCCGCACCATGCCAGACGAGCGCCTCCGCGTGCCTCGGGTTGTCGGCCAACGTCCGCTCGCAGACCTCCATGCCGCGGGTCAGCCGTGCCTCGTCACCACCGAACCCCGCGAAGAAATCCGATCGGACCAGCATGTCGAACCGCGCCGGCGCGGGAGCCTGCGCAGCCATGCCCACCGCCATCGAAAGCATCCAGCTGATGATCCATGTCCGCTTCGCCATAAAGTCTCCTCTCCCGACACGATACGTTCGAGAAGGGAGAGGCGCGTCGAGAAACGGACGAAGGGCCACCGGCGCAGGACGAGAGGTCTACTGGGTCGCGTAAGCGGCGGTGCGCTTCCCCTGCAGCCACTGGTCCATCCAGCCCACGATGTGCTCGAGGCGCTCAACGCGGTGCTGCGGCTCACCCGATCGCGACAGCTCGTGGTTTTCGCGCGGGAACCTGACCATGACAGTCGGGATTTTCCGGTACTTGAGCGCCCGGAACATCATCTCGCCGCCGTCGGCAGGCGGTGTGCGGTAGTCCTGATCGCCCAGCACCAGCATCAGCGGCGTCGTCACGTTCGCGACGTGCGTGATCGGCGAGCGCGCGGCGAAGTCCTGCGGATCCTCCCACGGCGCCTTCCGGAACCACGTCGGCTGGAACAAGGTGAAGTCTGCCGTGAACCAGAAGCCGTACCAATCCGCGATGTCCCGCTGCGCGACCGCGGCCTTGAACCGCTGCGTCTGGGTGATCGTCCAGTCGGTCAGCAACCCGCCGCCGCTGCCACCCGTCACGCCCAGCCGGGTCGCGTCTACATACCCCTTCTTCAGGACTTCGTCGACGCCCGCCATCAAGTCTTTGTAGTCATCACCGGGGTAGCGGTACTGAATGCTGTTGCCGAAGTCCTGGCCGTATGACGTGCTGCCGCGCGGGTTGGTGAACAGCACGACATAGCCCTTCGCCGCCATCCATTGGAACTCGTGCGTGTAGACATTTCCATACGCCGAATGGGGTCCACCGTGGATCTCGAGGATCAGGGGATACTTCCTGGAGGGATCAAAGTCGGGCGGCTTCAGGATCCAGCCCTGGATGCTCTTTCCGTCGAAGCTCTTGTACCAGATCTCCTCGGGCTCGCTCTGCTGGATGTCCTTGAAGAGATCCTCATTGATGTGCGTGACGAGTACGCCGCCGAGCCTGTCGAAGGGCCGTGCGCCAGCGCTTCCCAGAGGCCCTCGCGCGACGTCGAGTACGGCGATGTCGTTGATGTTCGTCTGCGTTGAGACCGTGGCGGCGATGACCGACGCGTCGGGTGTCGCGCTGAAGGCGCTGACGTCCTGGCCGCCGGCGGTCAGCGGGTCGACTCTGCCCGTGGCGACCGCGACGCGCTTGAGGTTCGCGGACCCCTTCTCGGCCGACACGACGATGAGCGCCGTCCCGTCCTTCGACCAGACGATAGGCTTGCGGTTCTGTCCGCGGGGGGCGGCCTGGTCGCCTCCGATCCCCCCGCCGATGTCGAAGTCGTAGTCCGCCGTCAGGTTCCTGGGCGCGCTCCCCGGCACCGCGTCCATCACCCAGAGATCCGGCTGGCTGTAGGAACGGATTGGCCGGCCGCGGAGCGTTCCGACGAAGGCGATCCGCTTGCCGTCGGGCGAGGGAGACACGTTGCCGATGCTGCCTTCGATGCCCGCCATCCTGACGATCGCGCCGCCTGATGCGGGGACGCGGTAGAGCTCCGAGCCCGATTCGTCGTAGTACGGCTCGGCCACCCGCGTCGAGACGAAATAGATCGCCGATCCGTCCGGCGCCCATGCCGGTCCACCCTCATCGAACTCGCCGTCGGTGAGCTCTGTGGGCGTCGGCTTGTCGCCCGCGCCATCCGCGATGCGCACCGTGAAGATGTGGTCGTGATGGCTCGTGTCCAGCCACCCGGGATTGCCATTGGCCCGATAGACGGCCTTCGTGATGACCTTGACGTCGCTGACGTTGGTCACGTCACTACTTCCACGGCCATCTGGCTCAGCACGCTTCTGGTCAGCGACGCCAGCGGCGCCACCAGGTCCCGTGGGGGAATTGAACGCAACCATCTTCCCGTCAGGCGACCAGGCTGGACCTGTTGCGCCGAGCGCCATGTCGGTGATGGCGCGTGCTTCGCCGCCGTCCATGTCCAGCAGAAAAACCTGGGGTGGCTGTAGGGCCGCTGTCGTTCGCACGAACGCGAGGCGCCGGCCGTCCGGCGACCACCTCGGGCTGACGTCGCGAGAGCCCGACGTCAGGCGCCTGGGGGCTTCGCCGCCTTTCGCGGGCACGGTGAAGATCGACGTCTCGTACCGGTTTTCCTTCTCGTTCACGGTGACGCGAACGAACGCCACCTGCGAGCCGTCCGGCGAAATCTGCGGGTCGGCGATCCAGGTGAACTTCAGCAGGTCCTTCTCGGTGATGAAGCGCCGGGTCTGGGCGCGCGGCGCGATCGACAACGCCGACAGTGCCAGGACGCAGGCGACGGCGGCAAGCGGCGCCCGACGGGACGTTGGCCACGACGTTTGACACGTCATTGGAGGCTCCTCATATGAGTGGACCATCGTAAGTCCGCAATCCTCAATCCGCAATCTACAATGGTCAGATGTCGGTCCGAGACATCATCATCATTGGAGCGGGTCCGTCGGGACTGGCAGCGGCGATCGCGGCCAAGAAGCACGGACTCGACTACCAGGTCCTCGAGCAGGGCGTGCTGGTCAACTCCATCTTCCGGTTTCCTCCGCAGATGATCTTCTTCACGACGCCTGAGCTGCTCGAGATCGGCGGCCTGCCGTTCGTGTCCCCCTACGAGAAGCCGACGCGCCTGGAGGCCTTGCGCTACTACCGCAAGGTGGTCGACACGTACGACCTGCAGATCGCCTTCGGCGAGCGGGTGCTCTCCGTCGCGCGAGAATCGGGCGGCTCGGGCGGGGATGCGATCTTCGAGGTGGAAACACGATCCTCGCGAGGCGTCCATCGTGTGCGGCTGGCGCGGCATGTCGTGTTTGCCATTGGCTACTACGACCATCCGGTGATGCTCGGCGTGCCCGGCGAGGACCTGGCGCACGTCCATCATTTCTACACCGACCCGCACCTGCACTATCGACAGCGGGTTGTCGTCGTTGGCGGAGGCAATTCGGCTGCCGAAGCGGCGCTCGAGATGTTCAGGGCCGGCGCTCACGTGACTCTGGTCCACCGTCACTCGGAGTTGAAGTCCACCATCAAGTACTGGGTGCGCCCTGACATCGAGAACCGCATCAAGGAGGGATCGATCGCGGCGCGCTTTGACACGCAAATCGTGGAGATCCGTCCCACGTCAGCGGTCGTCCAGTCGAGCGCGGCGGTGGCCCGGGACGAGGGGGGCGCGCCGGCGGAGATCGCCGCCGACGCTGTCTACCTCCTGACGGGCTACCGCGCGGACTCGGATCTGATGTGCCGCGCCGGCGTGCGTCTGAACGAGCGCGACGCGCCGATTCACGATCCGGAGACGTTCGAGACCAACGTCCCCGGCATCTTCATTGCCGGGGGTGCGATAGCTGGCGTGGATACCGGCACCATCTTCATCGAGAACGGCCGGTTTCACGGCGAGAAGATCATCGAGATCATCGCGCGCCGCTACAGCCCATCTTAGAAACGGGCCGAAGACTCTGAAGCGGGCTGAGGACTCCAAGTTGGCTGAAGACTCTGAGGTCGGGCCGAAGGCTCAACGCGTCAGCCGGGTGGACGGGGCACGCCCTCGAGAATCCGGGCGACCAGCTCGGAGAAGTGCGACTCCGAGGCGCGCGGGCTCGGGCCCATTCTGACGATGACCATGCCGCGCGACGGGATGATCATCGTGTACTGGCCCATGTGTCCGGACGCCATGAACGCGTCCGCCGGCACGCCCTTCCAGGCGCCACCACGATTGAGCCAGAACAGCCCGCCGTAGCCCCGACTCGCGTCAGCCGGCGCGGGAGTGGAGACGAATCGCACCCACCCTTCCGGCAGCACGCGGCGGCCGCCCTTCCACACGCCATCCCACAGATGCAGCAGTCCGAACCGCGCCCAATCGCGAGCCGATCCGTAGTCGAAACCGGTCATCACGAAGTTGCCCCACGCGTCGGTCTCGAGCGTGAAGTGGCGCGCACCAATCGCGTCGAACAACTCGCGCTGGGGGAACGTCAGGTAGTCCTCGCCGCGCGCTTCGACTTTTTCGCGGATGATTCGTCCGAGCGTCAGCGGATCGCAATTCCGATAGCGCCACTGCGTGTTGGGCGGTATTTCGGCCGGCTGGTTCACGGCATGCTCGAACACGTTGAGGCCGTCGAAATAGACGCGCATGTGCTTGTTGGCGCGGACGAAGGAGTCGGGCCCGTTCAGCCCGAGGTTGGCGAAATCAAGACCGCTGCTCATGTGCAGGAGATCACGCACCCGGATCTGGCCTCGAGGATCGCCGTCCCCGCGCCACTCCCTGACGGGCGCGAACTCGTCCACGCTGAGCTGCTGCCGGCGGACAAGAATGCCGACCAGCGCCGCCGTAATGCTCTTGCCCTCAGACCAGCTGATCTGCGGCGTGTCCTTCGTCCATCCAGGCGCGTATCGCTCGCCGATGATCTTGCCGTCGTAGACGACAACAATAGCGCGCGTATTGTGCTCGGTCTGCGCCATTCCCCAGTCGAGCGCCGCCGCAACCGCCCTGGCGTCCACCCCGCGTGGCGCCGGCGCGGTGGACGCCATGGCGCCCGAATCTCCCGTCGGCCATGGTTGCGTCGACGCGTCGGGCAAATTGGGTCGAACCGGAACCGGCGTGAAATGGACCTTGCTCTCGCCCCGCGGAAGAATCGAGCAACCCTGGTCGCCGTTGTACGCCGCGACGCGTGACGGAATGCCCGGGCCGCTCACGGTCACGATGTGCCGCTCGGGATCCACCTTGAACGTGAAATGGCTGTCCCAGCTGAAGTCCTTGAACGGCGCGATGTCCTGGGCGAGGATTTCTTCCGGTGTGCGCTTATGACCGCGGCCGACGACCCACAGGCCGGAGCAAAGATGGTGCGCTCCGATGGCCGCTCGCGATTCCAGGCCGTACGCCGGATCGTCCGATGCCGCGTTTGACGGCATACCGGTTTGCGCAAGCAGCACACCGCACGCCACCGCGCCGATGATCGTCGAGGTCGTCACGGTTCGGGCTTCCTTTCAGTGCGCGACGTTCGAGACGCCTGGCGTGCGCGCCGCCATGAGCTTCATCTCCAGCAGCTCGACGAGCGACGCCGCGCGGATCCGGAGGCTGGGCCGCTCGAGCAGCGCCTGCTTCTCGAGCGGCTCGAGGTCGAGGTACTGGGCGAGCGCGTTGATCAGATCCTCGTCGGACATCGCCGCCGGCATCCTGGGATCCGCGCCGGCTTTTTCGACGGCCGGCGTCAGCATCGACTCGAGCTTCGCGCGGCACGTACGGATCTCCGCGCGGTCCCGGGGGGCGGGCTCGCCTTCCGGCAGAGGCTCGATGATCGCGCGGCGATAGCTGCGCGAATCGTCCTCTTCGACGATGCGGAACCGTTCGACGCCGCGCAGAACGATGTTGTAGCGGCCGTCCGGCAGCCGGTCGGCGTGCGTGATCACGCCACTGCAGCCAATCGGATAAACGCGCGGCCGCCCTTCGTAGTCGCGTTCCCAGCCGGGACGCAGCAGCACCATGCCGATGAGCCGATCGGTCGACAGCGCATCCGTGACCATCTCCCGGTAGCGCGGCTCGAAGATGTGCAAGGGCAGAAAGACGCTCGGAAAGAGAACGACGGTCGGAAGCGGGAAAAGCGGAAGAAGATCGGCCAAATCGGTCTACTCAGTGAATCGTCTTTGTCTTCTTGTCCATGTAGTCCATCAGTACGTACTGGCCGAGCGTATACGGCGTCGTGAAATACGCCTTACCCTTGCAGATCTCGGCGACGCGCCGCACGAAGCTGACGAGGTCGTAGTCCCGCGCGAGCATGAACGTATTGATCATGATGCCGCTCTTACGGCAGGCCGCGACTTCCGCGCAGGTCTCCGCCACGATGAACGGATCGAGCCCGAAGGCATTCTTGTAGATCCGGCCGTCGGGCTGCGTCAGCGCCGACGGCTTGCCATCGGTGATCATGATGATCTGCCGCATGTCCTTGCTCTGGCGATCCAGGATGCGCCGCGCCAGCCGCAGGCCCTCGCGCGTGTTGGTGTAGTACGGGCCGACGCGCACCCGGCCAAGCTCGGCGAGCGGGATCTCTTCAGCCGAGTCATGGAACAGGACAACCTTCAGGGCGTCCCCTGGGTACTGCGTCTTGATCAGCTGCGCCAGCGCCAGCGCGACGCGTTTGGCCGGAGTGAAGCGATCCTCGCCGTACAAGATCATCGAGTGGCTGCAGTCGAGCATCAGCACGGTCGCGCACGAGCTCTGGTATTCGCCCTGTGTGACCATCAGGTCTTCGTGTGTGACGTGCAATCTCACGGGCCTTCGGGCGGGTACGGGGTACTGGGTACTCAGTACTCGGTACTCGGTACTCGGGGTGCGGCTTCGCTCGCGCGCCTCGCGAGACGCCGCGTTCAGGAGTGTCCCGGCGGCGTCCAGGTTCAGCGTGTCCCCGAATTCGTACGGTTTGGTGGCGCCGGTGGTCTCGACGCCGGTCGCCTGCTCGCGCGTGTCGTGCCGCCCGAAGCTGCTCTTGCCGAGCGATCCCAGCAGATCCCTCAGCGCGCGGTAGCCGAGGAAGTCGAGCGCCTTGTCGGTCACCTCGAACGTTACGGGTGCCGCGACGTCGCCGCCCCGTCCCTGGCGACGCTCGCGCTCGGACTCGAGATCGGGTGGCGTCGTGATGTAGCCTTCCTGCGCCATCCGCTCGATGATCTGCTGGATCAGCTCCTCGAGCTTCGAGCGGGCGTCCGACTGATCGGCGTCGGCCGGGTCGCCGAGGAGCCGCTCGATCGTCTCTTCCGGAAGCACGCCGCCGTTGAAGAGTGCATCCAGGATGGCGTCGTGCAACGCCTGCAGCGTCCGCTCCTCGTCGCCCGCGCCGTACGGGTTGCTGAAGCCGCTCGACAGCAGCAGGTCCGAGAGCTTCGACACCAGATCCTCGAGATCCAGATCGTCCAGCTCGTCACCGGTGAACTTTGTGTATCTGTATTTCAAAATTCGGTACTCGGTACTGGGTACTCGGTACTCGCCCGCCTTCGCGTTTCACGCTTCGGCGGATTGCTTCGTGCTAGTTGTAATACTTCTTCTTCGACCCGGGAATCCTGATTTCCTCGTCCAGTGCCTGCTCCTCACGGCGCGCCGGACGCCGCTGGGCGCTCTCGGCGGCCGAGTACCCGCGCTCCTCGCTGCGGCTGATTTTCTTCTGCGCGTAGAGCCCCTCGAGCACGAAGTCGATCGCGGCGGCGACCAGGGGCGCTGGCGCGCCGGGCGGCAGGCCCGCGCCCTCAGCCAGCTCGCGAAGGCCCTGGACCCCTTTCGTCTGCGCGATCAGATCGTCGGCCGGCGTCGTGTCGCCAAGCGGGAGCGATCCGCCCAGATCGAACCATTCGACGACGGTGCGCGTGTCGACCCCGTCGAAGACCCCCGTGAACACGGTGCCCACCGCCGACCGGATCAGGTCCCGCGCCACCTGCTCGGCGCCGCGCAGCTCCCCCTCGTACTCGAGCTCGAACTTGCCTGTGATGGACGGCAGCGCGGCGTAGAGATCGGTCACGCGCGGCACCGCAATGGCCTCGCCGCCCGCGAGCGCTCGGCGCTCCGCGTTCGAGACGACGAGCTCGAGAGTCGTGATGGGGAGCCGCTGGCTCACACCGGAGCGCTTGTCGATCTTGCGGTCGGCGCGCGCCTGGAACGCGACTTCCTCGACGACCTCGCGGACGTAAGGTGGAATCTCGACCCGCAAACCGCCCGATCGCTCGGTCCAGGCTTCCTGCCGCGTAATCGCCAGCGCGTTGTGGCGCGTGACCGGATAATGCGTTCGGATCTCCGATCCGATGCGGTCCTTGAGCGGCGTAATGATCTTGCCGCGCGCGGTGTAGTCCTCCGGGTTGGCCGTGAACACGAGCAGCACGTCCAGCCTCAACCGGATCGGGTAGCCCTTGATCTGCACGTCCCCTTCCTGGAGGATGTTGAAGAGCCCCACCTGAATCTTTCCGGCGAGATCGGGCAGCTCGTTGATGGCGAAGATGCCGCGATTGGCGCGCGGGAGCAGGCCATAGTGCATCGTCAGCTCGTCGGAAAGGTTGAGGCCGGCCTGCGCGGCCTTGATCGGGTCGATGTCGCCGACCATGTCCGCGATCGTGACGTCAGGGGTCGCCAGCTTCTCGACGTAGCGGGCATCGCGCGTGAGCCAGGCAACCGGCAGATCGTCAGCCTCGCGCGCCACGCGGGCTCGGCACGCCGCGCAGAGCGGCGCCGTCGGGTCGTCGTGGATCTCGCAGCCGGGCACGACCGGAATGCGCTCGTCGAGCAGGTCCGCCAGGCCGCGCAGAATCCGGCTCTTCGCCTGGCCGCGCAAACCCAGGAGAATGAAGTTGTGACGCGACAGTACGGCGTTGACGAGCTGGGGAATGACCGTCTCGTCGTACCCGATGATGCCGGGGAAGAGCGGCTCGCCAGCGCGCAGCTTGCACACGAGGTTGTCGCGGATCTCCTGTTTGACGGGTCGCGAGCGATACCCGGATCGTCGAAGCTCGCCGAGGGTCTGAATGGCCGCCATGAAATCGATTCTATCCCGAACCGGGGCCGGAAGCTGGGGCTCGTGACGCGGAAGCCGTGATCGCGATCCGCCACCCGTTCTTCTCATCTACGCGACCGCTCGTGTTCGCGCACCGCGGGGGCGCCGCGCTCGCGCCCGAGAACACGATGCGGGCGTTCGAGCACGGGCTCGCCCTCGGCGCCGATGGCGTCGAGCTCGACGTGCACCTGTCGCGCGACGGCGTTGTGGTGGTGCACCACGACCGAACGCTGGATCGAACGACGGGGTTGCGCGGCCTCGTCGCGGGCCGGACGGCCGGTGAGCTGGCGCGCGCCGGCGTTCCCGCTCTCTCCGACGTGCTGCATGTCCATCGGGACGCGCGCGTCATCGTGGAGCTCAAGGTGAATCACCGCGAGCTGGCGGCAGCCGCCGTGGAGGTCGTCAGACGAGCGGACGCGGTGGAGCGGGTCTGCATCGGGTCGTTCGGCTGCCGTGTCATGCGCGCCGTCCGACGCCTGGAGCCGGCGCTTGCCACGAGCGCGGCGCGCGAGGAGGTCCGATTGGCGCTCTATCGTTCGTGGTGCCGCTGGCCGCCCTCCGGCGCGGCGTACGACGGGTATCAGGTGCCCGAGCGCGCGGGCGCCACCCGGGTCGTCTCCGACCGCTTCGTGCGGGACGCGCACGCCGCTGGCCTCGGGGTGCAGGTCTGGACCGTCGATACCATCGACGAGGCGCGCCGGCTGATCGGCTGGGGCGTCGACGGGTTGATCACAGATCGTCCCGACATCCTCGTCCCTTTCGTCCGCAGCGCTTCATCGCCGCAGCTCCGCTGACCCGACCAGGAGGCCACCTTGGACATGCACCCACCGACCCTGAAGGATATTTTTGCCGCGCGCCAGCGTGTGTACCGCACTCTCCAGCCGACGCCGCTCCTGCGGCACCCGCTGCTCGCGCAGGAGACCGGCCTCGACGTCTACGTCAAGCATGAGAACCACAATCCGACCGGCGCGTTCAAGGTCCGCGGAGGGTTGAATCTGTTACGATCGCCCGGACGGGCGTCGGCAGCCGCGCGCGCGTCGTCGGCGTTCAGGCGAAAGGCGCCGATGCGTTCACTCGATCTTGGCGCGGGACCACACGCGTTGTCGGCGAGAAGGCCGAGACATTTGCGGAGGGCATGGCGACCCGTGTGACGTTCGATCTGCCTTTCGACATCCTGCGGCGGGGCCTGGACGACGTCGTGACGCTCGCCGAGGACGAGCTGGCCGAAGGCGTCCGTCTCGCGCTTCGGACCACGCACAACCTTGCCGAAGGCGCGGGCGCGGCGTCCCTGATGGCGGCCATGGCCGAGCGCGACCGACTTGCGGGCAAGAAGGTCGTCTGCGTCATGAGCGGCGGCAACGTCGACCGGGCGACGCTTAAGGGGATTCTCTAAAAACGCACCAGGTTCGCGAGGTTCGCGGGGTTCTCCAGGTTCGGTGTTCTGGAGGTTCGCACGGTTCGCACCCGCGAACCGAAGAACCCCGCGAACCTACCGTAGAAAGAAATTAACCGTAACCGTCATTACCACCGGCACCGGCTGGCCATTCAGCCGTGCCGGTGTAAAGCGCCACCGCTTCACGGCGTCCACGGCCGCCTGATCGAGTAGAGGGTATCCGCGCAGGACCCGCACGGTCTCAACGGCACCTTGCGCATCGATGACGGTCTCGAGAATCACCACGCCCTGCTGACGCGCGGCCTGAGCCAGCGGCGGGTAGAGCGGCTCGACGTTCACGATCTTGCGCGGTGGCTCGATGCCCGAGTGCAGCCGGAAAGGCTGCTGCGGAGGCGGTGCTGGAGGCGGCGGAGGCGCGAGCGTCGCGCCCGGAATCGTGATGGCCGCGAAGCCGCGGGCGTCGCCGCCCGGTACGTCGCTCTGAGCAGGCGTCGGGCCGGCTTCGCGGGCTTTGAGCTCGGGGGGCGTTTCCGGCGCGATGTCCGGCGGCGCAACGATTGGCGCGGCGGCAGGCGAAGCCGCTTGGGTTGCGGCCACCGCAGGCCGCGGCGCCGCCGGCAACGGGGGATCGACGATGGTCACCATCCGCTCGGTGAACGCCATCGCTTCTCGCGGCAGCGGCAGCGGCCCGACGTCGAGGGCTTGCAGGACCAACACGCCTCCAATCACGACGGCGTGAACGACGACGGATACGAGCGTGAAGGTGCGGGGCATGGCGCCTCCTATGCTGCGTTGGACACCACCGGTGACGGGATGTTCCAGCAGCTTCGCGCACCCGGGAGCACCTTCAGCGAAAGCGCGGCGCGGTCAGCGAAGGCGTCGTAGCACCTTCTTGAAGACCTGGTCCATCATCGGCGCCGTGAGCTTGCCCGTGTTCGTGTTCTGGCGGCTTGGATGGTAGCAGCCGATCAACGTCTGGCCGTTCGGCAGCCGGTAGGTCCGCGCGTGGCCGAAGGCGGGACGTTTTCGACGTTTTCCCAGGGACCCGACAGGTCGGGCGGCCCGGGCAGCAGCGTCCCGCGCTCGAAGGAGCTGCAGGTAGGCCTCGAACGCGATCCTTCCCAGCGCGACAACGACGCGCACGCGCGGCAGCGCCGCGAGCTCGGCGTCGAGATGCGGCAGGCACCGTGCGATCTCATCGGGCAGCGGTCTGTTGTCGGGCGGGGCGCACCGAACGGCGGCGGCGATGAACGCGTCTCGCAGCTCAAGCCCATCGTCGGGACGCTGCGACGTCGGGATGTTCGCAAATCCCGCGCGATGGAGCGCGGCCATCAGAAAGTCGCCCGACCCGCCGACGCCGTCACCGGTGAACACGCGGCCGGTCCGATTCGCGCCGTGCGCGGCCGGCGCGAGCCCGACCAGGAGGAGCCGCGCACGCGGGTCGCCGAAGCCGGGAACGGGCCGGCCCCAGTACGTCTCGCCGCGATAGGCGCGGCGCTTGTCCCGCGCGACGCGCGCGCAGTACGCGCGCAACCGGGGGCATCGCTCGCAGGTGACGATGGCGTTGCGGACAGTTACCAGACTCGGCACGGATTGGGCCGCACCATCGGTGCATTCGCCTTGCACTGGAACGCCTTGGCGAACTCTGGCATGTTCGACACCGGACCGTTGACGCGGTACTTGTTGGAGGCATGCGGATTGGTCTGCGCTTTCAGCCGCTCCGCCTCCGGGCGGGCGTTCTCACACCAGACCTGCGCCCAGCCGAGGAAGACGCGCTGGTCCGGCGTGAAGCCGTCGATCTTGTCTTTACTGCCAGGGTTGCCCGGGCCTCCCGGCTTGCCACCGGGGCCATTCAGGTAAGCCGTCAGCGCCAGGCGCAAGCCCCCGTTGTCCGCCGTGTTCTCACCGAGCGTCAAGCGGCCGTTCACGTGCGCGTCGCCGGCCACTGTGTAGCCGGAGTACTGGTCCGCCACGCAGCTGGCCCGCTCTTCGAATGCCCTGGCGTCGGCGGCCGTCCACCAGTCGCGCAGATTGCCCTGGGGGTCGAACTTGCGTCCCTGGTCGTCGAACGCGTGGGTCAGCTCGTGCCCGATGACCGCGCCCGCCGCGCCGTAGTTCACTGCCGCATCGCGGCCGGCACGGTAGAACGGCGGCTGCAGGATGCCCGCGGGAAAGTTGATGTTGTTGCGGTCCGGGCTGTAGTACGCGTTCACTGTCGGCGGCGTCATCGACCACTCGTTCCGGTCAACCGCCTGTCCGATCTTCTGCAAGTTGCGCTGGCGCTCGAACGAGACCGTTCGCTGCAGATTCCCGAGCGCATCGTCGGGCGACACGCTGACGCCTGAGTAGTCGCGCCACGTATCGGGATAGCCGATGCGGTCGATGACGGCGTCGAGCTTCGTCATCGCGGCTTTCTTCGTTTCACCGCTCATCCAGGGCACGCCGTCGATGTCCATACGCATGGCGCCCTTGATGTCCTCGACCATTTTCAGCGTGTCGGACTTTGCCCTGGCGCTGAAGGTCTGCTCGACGAAGGCCTTCCCGAGCGCTTCGCCGAGACGGCGATCCGTTTCAGTGACGCACCGGCGCCACCTCGGATCCGGCGCCTGCTGGCCTGCGAGCGTCCGGCTGAAGAAGTCGAAGTGCGCGTCCGCGAAGGCCTTCGGAAGGGCGTCAGCCGAGGCGTTCAGCAGCTGCCAGCGGAGGTACGACTTGAGATCGTCGAGAGGCGTGGACTCAAGGAGCGCGTTGAGCGCGCGGAAATAGTCGGGGACCGAGACGTTCAGTACCTGGAATTTCGGCGCCTCCACGGCGGCGGCGTATTTCTTCCAGTCGAAAGCCGGCGTGAGGCTCTGCAGCGCCACGAGCGTCATGCGGTGCTGCCGCGCCGATGGCTCGCGGCGCGCCACGCGGTCCATCGACGCGCGGGCGAGAGCCGTCTCGATGGCGATCGTGGCCCTGGCGCCGCCCGCCGCGTCCTCCGGCGACAGGCCGGCCAGCGTCAGGATGTTCTCGACGTGGGCGGCGTATTTCGTGCGGATCCCCCGCGAGCGTTCGTCGTCCTTCAGGTAGAGATCGCGGTCGGGAAGCGCGAGGCCGCTTTGATCGACGTTGGCAGTCGCTCGCGTCGCGTCGCTCAGGTCCGTCTCGGCGGCAAAGCGGAAGAACGCGGGGACGCCGACGTCGTGCAGGTGCGCGACGAGCACGGGCAGGTCGTCCGGGTTTCGGAGCGCATCGAGCATGGCGAGGTCGGCCTCGACCGGTGTCAGCGCCTTACGCTCGATGATGTCCTCGTTCATGCAGGCCGCGTAAAAGTCCGACGCCTTGCGTGCGTCGGCGCTTGCGTTGGCACCGGGGTTCTCGAGCACGCGACGCAGGATCTCGAAGTTGCGTTCCTGCAGCTCGGCGAAGCGCCCGAATGATCGGCGATCGGCCGGCAGCGGATTTCTGGCCATCCATCCGCCGCACGCGAACTGATAAAAGTCGATGCAGGGATCCGCGCGTTTGTCGAGCGCCGCGATCTCGACCCCGGCTGGCGCCGGCATCGACGGCGTCTGTGACTGGGCCGTGACAAAGGTGGACGATCGTGGCAGAGCGCCTCCACCGAGCAAGACGACCACGACGACCACGACGAGCACGGCCGAGAACAGGATGGAGAAAAACATGGAGGAGAGAACGGAGGAGCGAGTGCGGCGCATGGCTTCCCTTTCGTGTACTCCCCGGGTGTACAATTGGTGGTTGGGCTACAGTCGTACTGTTCACGAGCCGACAGTCCGAGTGGGCTCACTATCGTCCCCGAGCATAATCGAGGGACGAGGGAATCCGACGAGCTGAAAGGATCCGGTTTTGCGATACATCGCCCCCAAAGACCAGGCGGAGCTCGATGCCACCGAGACGCACGAGTGGCTCGAGTCTCTCGATTATGTGCTGCAGAGCGGCGGTCCCGCAAAAGTGGCGCGGCTGCTCCGCGAGCTGACGATTCATGCGCGGCAGAACGGCGTCAAGATGCCGTTCACCGCGAACACGCCCTACATCAATACCATCCCCGCGGACGAGCAGTTGCTCATGCCGGGGAGCCCCGATCTCGAGCGCCGCATCAAGAGCCTGGTCCGCTGGAACGCCGCAGCGATGGTCGTCCGCGCGAACAAGGCCGAAGAGGGGATCGGCGGCCACATCTCGACCTTCGCGTCGGCGGCGACTCTGTACGAGGTGGGGTTCAACCATTTCTTCCACGGTCACGACGGACACGACGGCGACGGCGATGTGATCTTCTTCCAGGGGCACGCAGCCCCGGGCATCTACGCGCGTGCCTACCTCGAAGGTCGGATTGACGAGACGCATCTCGAAAACTTCCGCCGCGAGGCGCGCGCGGGCGGCGGCCTGTCATCCTACCCGCACCCCTGGCTGATGCCCGATTTCTGGGAGTTTCCCACCGTCTCGATGGGCCTCGGGCCGATCATGGCGATCTATCAGGCGCGCTTCATCCGTTATCTCGAGGATCGCGGGCTCAAGCAGAAGTCGGACGCGAAGGTCTGGGCATTCCTTGGCGACGGCGAGACCGACGAACCCGAGGCGCTCGGCGCGATCACGCTGCCGGCGCGCGAGAAGCTCGACAACCTGATCTTCGTGATCAACTGTAACCTGCAGCGCCTCGACGGTCCGGTGCGCGGCAACGGCCAGATCATCCAGGAGCTCGAAGCGGCGTTCCGCGGCGCGGGCTGGAACGTGATCAAGGTCATCTGGGGCCGCGAATGGGACCCGCTGCTCGCCAATGATCGCGACGGGCTGCTCGTCAAGCGCATGGGGGAGGTCGTCGACGGGCAGTACCAGAAGTATGCCGTCGAATCCGGTGCCTACGTCCGTGAGCACTTCTGGGGGACGGACCCGCGCTTGCTCGACATGGTCCAGCATCTGTCCGACGACCAGCTGAAGAAGATGTCTCTCGGCGGCCACGATCCGATCAAGGTCTACAACGCGTACAAACAGGCGGTCGAGCACAAAGGGGCGCCGACCGTCATCCTGGCTCGGACGATCAAGGGCTACGGGCTCGGCGAGGCGGGCGAAGGCAAGAACATCACCCACCAGCAGAAGAAAATGAACGAAGAGGAGCTGCGTGCGTTCCGCACCCGCTTCGGCATCCCGGTCTCAGACGAGGACGTAGCCAAGACGCCGTTCTACCGACCGGCCGAAGACAGCATCGAGATCAAGTACATGCGCGAGCGCCGGGCAGCGCTGGGCGGCTACGTACCAAGCCGGAGGAACCGGAGCGAGCCGCTCAAGACGGTCTCGCGAGAGCTGTTCGAGGAATTCTTCAAGGGGACAGACGGGCGCAAGGCATCGACGACCATGGTTTTTGTGCGGCTGTTGTCCAAGCTGCTGCGCGACAAGGATCTCGGGCCGCTGGTCGTGCCCATCGTGCCTGACGAGGCGCGCACGTTCGGCATGGAGGCGCTGTTCCGCCAGGTCGGCATCTACTCGCACGCCGGCCAGGTGTACGAGCCGGTGGACATGGACACGCTCCTCTACTACAAGGAGGCGTCGGACGGCCAGATTCTCGAGGAGGGCATCAACGAGGCCGGTTCGATGTCGTCGTTCGTCGCCGCCGGGACCGCCTATGCGTCACACGGCGTCAACACCATCCCCTTCTTCATCTTCTACTCGATGTTCGGGTTCCAGCGCATCGGCGATCTGATCTGGGCGGCGGCCGATTCGCGGACACGCGGTTTCATGCTCGGCGGGACGTCCGGGCGGACCACGCTCGCCGGCGAGGGCCTTCAGCACCAGGACGGCAACAGCCACCTGCTCGCCTACCCGGTGCCGAACCTGGTGTCCTATGATCCGGCGTTCGCGTATGAGATCGCGGTCATTATCGAGGATGGCATCCGCCGGATGTACGTCGACCAGGAGAGCATCTTCTACTACCTCACGGTCATGAACGAGCAGTACGCGATGCCGGTCATGCCGGAGGGGGCGCGCGATGGCATCCTGAAAGGCCTCTATCGATTCCGCGCGACCGGCAAGCCCGACGCCAAGCTGCGCGCGCAGCTGTTCGGGAGCGGCGCCATTCTGCCCGAAGTGATCAAGGCGCAGGAGATTCTCGAGTCGAAGTACGACATCGGCGCCGATGTCTGGAGCGTGACGAGCTATGGGGAGCTCTATCGCGAGGGGCACGCCTGCGAACGGTGGAACATCCTGCATCCCGGGGCCACGCCGAAGGTGCCCTACGTCGCGCAATGCCTCGAGAACGCGCCCGGAGTGCTCATCGCGGCGTCGGACTACGTCAAGGCGCTGCCCGATTCGATCGACCGCTGGCTGCCGCGGCCGCTCACGACGCTTGGCACCGACGGCTTTGGCCGCAGCGAGAGCCGCCCGGGTCTGCGAGAATTCTTCGAGGTCGACTATCGGTACGTCATCGTCGCGACGCTGGCGGCGCTGGCGCGCGACGGAAAGATCGACGCGTCGATCGTTGAGCAGGCGATGAAGGCCCACAACATCAACGCGGAGAAGAGCAACCCTGCGACGTCATGACTGATTTCACACTTCCCGAACTTGGCGAGAACGTGACCGCCGGCGACGTGTTGCGCGTGCTGGTCAAGCCCGGCGACACGCTTGCCAAGGAGCAGGCGGTCCTGGAGCTCGAGACCGACAAGGCGACGATCGAAGTGCCGTCCTCGGTCGCGGGCCGCGTCAAGGAGGTCAAGGTCAAGGCGGGCGACAAGGTTGCGGTCGGTCAGGCCATTCTCACGGTTGAGGACGGCTCTGCGGCGAATGCTCCGGCGCCCAGCGAAGCCGCCGCGCCCAAGGCACCGGCGCCCAAGGACGACGCGGCGAGAGTGGAGCCCGCGAGAGTCGAGCCGGCGAAAACCGAGCCCGCGAGAGCCGAGCCCCTTCGCGCGGCTGGTGCCCCAGGATTGGACAACGTCGTCGACATCAATCGGGGCGCGCGCGCAGTGGCGGAGTCGTCCGCGTCGCCGGCCTCGCGGCAGGCCGCGGGCGCTGCGGGCGATCAGTCAAGGGCCGAGATACCGGCCGCGCCTGCTGCACCCTCAGTGCGGCGCATGGCTCGCGAGCTCGGCGTCGATATCAATGCTGTGCAGGGGAGCGGCGCCGCCGGCCGGATTTCGATCGAGGACGTCAAGGCACACGCGAAGCGGCTCGTGACGGGCGCGCTCGGTGGCGGCACAGCTCGGAGCGTCGGCGAGGCGCTGCCCGATTTTTCCCGGTGGGGAGAGGTCGAGCGTCAGCCGATGCGCGGGGTCCGCCGCAAGACCGCCGAGCATCTCAGCGCCGCGTGGGCCACGGTGCCGCACGTCACGCAGTTCGACCTCGCCGACATCACCGCGCTCGAGGAGGTTCGGAAGAAGTACGCCAAGCAGGTCGAGACGGCCGGGGGCAACCTCACGGTCACCGCCATTGCCGTGAAGATCATCGCTGCGGCGCTGCGCAAGTTCCCGCAGTTCAACGCGTCGGTCGACATGGAGGCCGCAGAGATCATTTCGAAGAAGTTCGTCAACATCGGCGTGGCCGTCGATACGGATCGCGGGCTGTTGGTTCCGGTCATCCGCAACGCCGACCAGAAGAACATCGTGCAGATCTCGGTCGAGCTGTCGCAGCTCTCAGAGAAGGCGCGCAGCCGCAAGATCGCTCTCGAGGAAATGCAGGGCGGCTGTTTCAGCATTTCGAACCTGGGCGGGATCGGCGGCACCTACTTCACGCCGATCGTCAACCTGCCGGAGGTCGCGATTCTTGGGATCTCGCGCGCGACCATGCAGCCCAAGTTCGAGAACGGCGGCTTCGCGCCGAAGTTGACGCTGCCCCTGTCGCTCTCCTACGACCATCGGGTCATCGACGGCGCCGACGCCATCCGCTTCCTGCGATGGGTTGCGGAGGCATTCGAGCAGCCGTTCCTGCTTGCCCTCAACGGATGACGCTCAACCGTGTAGCCACGAAGTCACGACGACACGAAAAGCGTTTATTCTCCTTCGTGCCCTCGCGTCTTCGTGACTCGTTTTTTCCATGATCAGCACCCAGCTCGTCGTCGTCGGCGGTGGGCCGGGAGGCTACGCGGCCGCCTTTCTGGCCGCGGATCTCGGGCTGTCGACCGCGCTCGTTGATCCTGAAGTCAATCCCGGGGGCGTGTGCGTCTATCGTGGCTGCATCCCGTCGAAGGCGCTCCTGCACGTCGCCAAGGTTATCGACGAGTCGCGCCGCGCTTCGGCGTGGGGTGTCGACTTCAACGAGCCCAGGATCGATCTCGCCAAGCTGCGCGAGTTCAAGAACAACGTCGTCCGCCGGTTGACGAGCGGCACCGGTCAGCTCGTGAAGCTTCGCAAGGTCCACTACCTGCAGGGCTACGCCGAGCTGCTCGACGCACACTCGTTGCGGGTCAAGCTGGCGAACGGCGGCGAGGAGCAGGTGCAGTTCGAGCACGCGATCCTCGCGACGGGATCCGTCCCTGCGGTGCCGCCCATGCTGAAGGTCGACGACCCGCGCGTGATGGACTCGACCGCGGCGCTCGATCTGCCGGATGTCCCCAAGTCGCTGCTCGTCGTCGGGGGCGGCTACATCGGGCTCGAGCTTGGGACCGTGTACGCCACGCTCGGCAGCGCGGTGACCGTCGTCGAGATGACGTCCGGCTTGCTCCCCGGCGCCGACCGCGACCTGGTGGACGTGCTGGCCAGGCGCGTGTCCCGGACGATGAAGCAGGTGCTGCTCGAGACGAAGGTCGTGAAGGTCGCGCCTGAAGCGAACGGCGTGCGCGTCACGCTCGAGGGCAAGGCCGACCCCAAGGATCAGGTCTTCGATCGCGTGCTCGTCTCGGTCGGTCGCCGCCCCAACTCGCAGATTCCCGGACTCGACCGGACACAGGTGCAGGTGGACGGCCGCGGGTTCATCATGGTGGACGAGCAACGGCGCACGCATGAGCCGTCCATCTTCGCCATCGGCGACGTGGTGGGCGAGCCGATGCTCGCGCACAAGGCATCGCACGAGGGCCGCGTCGCGGTTGAAGTGATGGCGGGCCAGAACGTGGCGTTCGCGCCACGCGCGATCCCCGCCGTTGTGTTCACGGATCCCGAAATCGCGTGGGCCGGTCTCACCGAGTCGCAAGCCGCGCAGGATCACCGCAGCGTGACGGTCGCCAAATTCCCGTGGGGCGCCTCGGGCCGCGCCATCACGCTGGATCGAACCGACGGGCTAACCAAGCTGGTGATCGATCCCGAGACCGAGCGACTCCTGGGTGTCGGCCTCGTCGGTCCGGGGGCGGGCGAGCTGATCGCCGAGGGTGTGCTGGCGATTGAGATGGGCGCGAACGCGACAGATCTGAAGCTGTCGATCCACCCGCATCCTACGCTGACCGAGACGATGATGGAATCAGCAGAGGTCTTCTTCGGTCAGGCCACGCACGTGTACCGGCCTAAGAGACCGTAGGCGCGACCATGACTCTTCAGCCCCGTTCAGGCTAGCTCTCCGTCCTCGCCACGGTCCCCCCCGGCGTCCACCTCAGGAACGCGGTGGCGACCAGCTCATCGATCACGGCCTGGCACGCATCGAGCTCCAGGCCCCAGAGCCGCGTGGCCTGGGCGGGCGTGAGCCGGAGCCCGGGCATCTCGCGAAACTCCTCCCGAATCCGCCGCACGACGGTTTCAGTGTCTTTCATGGGTTGTCCTCACGGCTGTTCCAAGCAATTCGTGTCGAATCTGCACCGAGATGTCGCGCGCCGCGCTGGTCTCGAACGTCTGCGCTTCGCGGATGGACGACGTCCGCTCGCCGATGCTGGAGTAAAACGCGGCGAGCGACCGTGCGTCGACCACCGCGTCGGCGCCGGCGATCTCGACGGCGTGCTGCAGCTCGTGTCCGAGCGTGACGAGCTGATCGAGCTGAGGCCGGCCACACGCCAACTCCACGATCAGATAGCGGCTCGGCTGAGTGGATTGTAGGAATCCAATACGACCATCGAGTGTCGACACCGTAAATACCCGGTGACGGACGTAGACGACGACGTCCGAGTCGTCCAGGCGATCCACGAGCGAGCGGGCCGTGATTGATCGCGTGGTGAGCTGGTCGAGCAACTGGCGCGCGTCGCGTGTTTCCGGCCGAACGTGCGGCGCGGCGCCGGCGGGTATGTCCGCCAGCGCCAACGCCGCCGTCATGAGCACCGTGACGCCCGCGATCGGGAGGGAACGACGGAACGACAACGGCATGTTCAGTTGGTCAGCAAGATGCAGACCACTCGGCGGGCGGGCGGGGCGCGCGGAATTGCGCCTGTTCTGCGGGTGGCGCCGGAACCCCACCTGCCAGTTCTTACATCGTTGTTCGGAGATCGTTGTGTCAGTACATTTATGTAGGATCACATGGCCAAAACAGCGCTTGCGATCGCTCCCGATCGAGACAAAAATGTCTCATCAATCATGAAGGCAGACAGGAATGTTCGCGAGGCGGAACGTCACGCGAGCGAGGTCCGGCGTCTCTCGACGTTGCTCGACGTGAGCCAGGCCATGTCCGGGACGCTCAACCTCAAAGCGTCGCTTCATCGCGTGCTCGAGATCCTCGCGCGCCATCACGGCGCGGTGCGCGGCATCGTGTCGCTGCTTCACGCCGACGGCACGCTGCGGGTCGAGGCGTCGGATGGCCTCGGCGACGCGTCGCGCGTCCGCTATCAGGTGGGCGAGGGCATCACCGGCCGGGTCGTGCAGAGCGGCAAGCCGATCGTCGTCCCGCGTGTCAGCCGCGAGCCGTCGTTTCTGCACCGCGCGGCGCGGCGCCCCGAGCTGTCGCACCAGGAGCTCAGCTTCGTGTGCGTCCCGATCGTGCTCAACCGCCGGCCGATCGGCGCGCTCGCCATCGATCTGAAGTTCAAGGCCGACCGCGATTTCGAGCGCTCGACGAAGTTCCTCGGCGTCGTGGCGTCGATGGTGGCACAGGCGCTGAAGATCCACCGGCTGATCGACGAGGACAAGCGGGCGCTGGTCGACGAGAACACCCACCTGAAGCAGGAGCTGCGCGAGCGGTACGACTTCTCCAACCTGGTCGGCAGCAGCGGGCCGATGCGGCAGATCTACGAGCAGGTCGCCCAGGTGGCGGGCACGAACACCACGGTTCTGGTGCGCGGCGAGTCGGGCACCGGCAAGGAGCTGATCGCCCACGCCATTCACTACAACTCCCTTCGGGCGGGGAAGCCGCTCGTCAAGGTGAGCTGCGCGGCGTTGCCCGAGAGCCTCATCGAGTCCGAGCTGTTCGGATACGAGAAGGGGGCGTTCACCGGCGCCGAATCCCGCAAGAAGGGCCGGTTCGAGCTCGCGGAAGGCGGCACGTTGTTCCTGGACGAGATCGGCGACATCAACCTCGCGACGCAGGTGAAACTGTTGCGCGTGCTGCAGCAGCGGGAGTTCGAGCGCGTCGGCGGCGTCGAGACGGTGAAAGCGAACGTCCGGCTGCTCGCCGCCACCAACAAGGATCTGGAGCGCGCGATCGCGGCCGGCACGTTTCGCGAGGACCTGTACTACCGGCTCAACGTGTTCACCATCTTCGTCCCGCCTCTTCGGGAGCGCAAGGCGGACCTGCTGCTGCTCGTGGACCACTTCCTCGAGAAGTTCGCCCGCGAGCACCGCCGCAGCATCAAGCGCATCTCGACCCCCGCCATCGACATGCTGGCCAGCTATCACTGGCCGGGCAACGTCCGCGAGCTGGAGAACACCCTCGAGCGCGCGGTGCTGATGTGCGATGGGGAGGTCGTCCACGGCCATCATCTGCCGCCGTCGCTGCAGACGGCCGAAGCGTCGGGCACGGTGACGCGCGTGGCGTTGAAGGACGCCGTCTCGGGCTACGAGAAGGACCTGATCCAGGACGCGCTGAAGACGACCCGGGGGAACTGCGCGAAGGCGGCGCGGCTGCTCGACACCACCGAGCGGATCGTCAACTACAAAGTGCGCCAGTACAACATCGACGCCAAGCGGTTTCGATCCTGAGATCGGGCTGAAGACTCATGGCCGCGTGCAGTTGCCTCGCCCAAAGATCAGGGTTCTCAAGAGTTGGACAGGGTCGTCAGAGGGCGTAGGCAACTGCACGCGGCCATGAGTCTTCAGCCTGCGTCAGAGTCTTCAGCCCGTTCATGAGATGGGTTGTCGTCTTATCTAGCGCTGCGCCGCGGCGCGCTCGTACGCGTCGGCGGTCTCGTGCGCGTGGTACGAGCTTCGAACCAGCGGACCCGATTCGACGTGGACGAACCCGAGGTCGAGGGCGATCTGCTTCAGATCGCCGAACTCCTCCGGCTGGTAGTAGCGGACCATCGGTGCGTGGGCCGGGGACGGTCGAAGGTATTGGCCAATTGTCAGGACCTGACAGTCGACGCGACGGAGATCGCGGAAGGTCGCGACCAGCTCGTCGTGTTCCTCGCCGAGACCGACCATCAGGCCGGTCTTGGTCGGGATCTCCGGCGCGTAGCGCCGCGCGCGCTCCAGCAGCTCGAGCGTCCGCGCATACCGGCCGCCAGACCTGGCCATCCGATAGAGCCGGGGCACCGTTTCCGTGTTGTGATTGAGCACGTCCGGCCGCGCGTCGAGCACGCGGTGGAGCGCGGCCTGGCTGCCCTGGAAATCGGGGATCAGCACCTCGATGCGGCACCGAGGCAGGCGCGCGCGCGTCTCGCGAATGGTCTCAGCGAAGATGGACGCGCCGCCGTCCTGTAGATCGTCGCGATCGACAGACGTCACCACGACGTAGGCGAGGTCGAGCGTTCTGATCGCGTCGGCGACGCGGGCCGGCTCGGCCAGGTCCACGGCATCCGGCCGGCCGTGTGCGACCGCACAGTAGGCACAGGCGCGCGTACAGACGTCACCGAGAATCATGAACGTCGCCGTCCCGTGAGTCCAGCATTCCCCGATGTTCGGGCACTGCGCTTCCTCGCACACGGTGTGGAGCTTGAGGTCGCGCATCAGACCCTTCAGGCGCAGATAGCCGGGCGATCCGGGCGCGCGGACCTTCAGCCACTCCGGCTTGGCGGGCCGGGGCTCCCGGCTTGGCGCGGGCGACGAAGTAGACAGGGGAATGATCCGGGCCACGTGCACTTATTATATCGGGCGTGCCGCTCTTTCATCACATCCCCCTCCGCGTGATGTGGGCGGACACCGACCCGGCGGGCATCGTCTGGTTCGGTGTCTTCTTCCGGTATTTCGAGAACGCCGAGGAGGATCTCTTTCGACGGCTCGGGCAGAACCGCACGACGCTCCTGCGGGATCTCGCGATCTTCATGCCGCGGACGTCGCTGCAGTCCCGTTTTCGATCGCCGGCGCGTCTGGGTGACGAGATTGCGGTCGGCGTGGGCGTCTCATCGATGACCGAGCGCCGCATCGAGTACGCGTTCGACGTCCGCGAGCGCGGCACCGCCCGATTGATCTGCGAAGCGTCGTATCGTGTCGCCTGCGTCGATGCGACGACATTCACGCCGCGCGGTTTTCCGGATGCTGTCGTCGCATTGCTGAAGCCCGCCATGTCCGGCCGACCGGATGGCGAAAGCCTCGGCCGGGCCTCACCTCCTCCGGACGCGGCGTCGTGAGCATCACGGCCGACGCCCTCGGCGTTCCGGAGGTGTTCAACGCCGCATCGCACTTCGTGGATCGTCACGTCGCCGACGGCCGCGGGGGCGCGGTCGCCATCGAGTACGGCGACGCGCAGATCTCGTACGCCGACGTGGCGCGGAACGTCAACCGATTCGGCAGCGCGCTCCGCGATCGGTTCGGCGTCAGACCCGAGGAGCGCGTGCTGCTGCTCCTCCTCGACAGCCCCGCGTTCGTGTACGCGTTTTTTGGCGCGATCAAGATCGGCGCGGTGCCGGTTCCCCTCAACACGCTCTGGAAGCCGGTGGACTACGAGTACGCCGTGCGCGACTCACGCGCCGAGGTACTCGTCGTCAGTCCGGAGTTGGAGCCGCAGGTGGAGCGGATGGCCCCAGAGGTCCGCGCGCAGCTCCGTCACGTGGTCGTGGCCGGAAGCGATTCGGATTCATGGCGTGCGGGCTCGTCCGACGCACTCCGGGCCGAGGCTACTCACAGGGATGCGCCGGCGTTCTGGCTGTACTCGTCCGGCAGTACTGGCAAGCCGAAGGCGTGCGTGCACCTGCAGCACGACATGGTCGTGTGCGCGGAGCTGTTCGGTAAGGGCGTTCTCGGCATCCGCGAGTCCGATCGCACGTTCAGCGTCGCTAAACTGTTCTTCGCGTACGGCCTGGGCAACGCGCTGTACTTTCCGTTCGCGGTCGGCGCGACCACGGTGCTGTGGCCGGGGCCGCCAACCGCGTTGAGCGTGTACGACGTCATTGAGAAACATCGGCCGACATTGCTCTACTCGGTGCCGACCGGGTACGGCATGTTGCTCGCGCAGACCCGCCCGCGACCGCCGGCAACACCGGCATCGCGTGACCAACCCCGGTACCTCCCCGGGTCGCACGAAGGACTGCCTGGACCGAACGACTTCGATCTGTCGTCCGTCCGCCTGGCCGTCTCGGCAGGCGAGGCCCTTCCGGCCGCGCTCTTCGAGCGTTTCCGTCAGCGGTTCGGCGTGGACATCGTCGACGGCATCGGGTCGACCGAAGTCCTGCACATGTTCATCTCGAATCGTCCGGGAGCGATCCGTCCCGGATCGAGCGGACAAGTGGTGCCGGGCTACGAGGCCCGTATCCTCGACGATGGGGGTGCGGCAGTCGCGGCGGGCGAGATCGGCAACCTGTGGATTCGAGGCGATTCGGTGTGCGCGGGCTACTGGAACCAGCACGAGAAAACAAAGGAGACCATCGAAGGGCACTGGATCCGTACCGGGGACAAGTACACGCAGGACCCGGATGGCTATTTCTGGTATGCGGGTCGATCGGATGACATGCTGAAGGTCGGCGGGCTATGGGTCAGTCCGGTCGAAATCGAGAACGCCCTCGCGGCGCATCCAGCGATCCAGGAGTGCGGTGTCGTCGGACGGGAGGACCACGATCGCCTGATCAAGCCTGTTGCGTTTGTCGTCCTGCGTGTCGGCGTCAGTCCGTCGCCCGAGCTGGCGGGGGAGCTCCAGCAGTTCGTCCGCGAGCGGTTGGCCGAGTACAAGCGCCCGCGCTGGGTGGAGTTCCTGCCCGAGCTTCCGAAGACGGCGACGGGCAAGATTCAGCGTTACCGCCTTCGTGATGCCGCACGAACTTGAGTTTTCACTTCTCACTTCTAAGGTCGCAGACCCGCGATCAGGTAATCCGCGAACCGATCCGCAATCTCCTGAGAGGTCGCGCTGCCCTGCGGGTTGAACCAGCGTGGAATCCAATTCACGGCGCCGAAGAGCGCGAACGCCAGCAGCTTCGCGTCGCCGCGTGCGAACGTCCCGCCGGACATGCCTTCCTCAATGACCTGTCGCACGCCGTGCTCGAACCGGTCGCGCCGGACGATCACCGCCTTCAGGTGCGCCGGCGTCAGCGCCTCGAGTTCGAGAAACAACGCCGTGCCGTGAAGCTCGTCCAGGATCGTGTGAACGAAGGCTACGATGAGCTGCCGCAGTTTGCGGTCCGGCGGCGCGCCGCCCGCCTGGACGTCCTCGCAGAGCTGGAGGAGCCGGTCGAGCGAGTACTGGTGGCAGGCAAAGAGGATCTCCTCCTTGTTCTTGAAGTAGTAGTAGAGGTTCCCCTTCTTCATGTGCAGCGCCGCGGCGATCTGCTCGACGGTGGCCCCGTGGTAGCCCAGCCGTCGGAACGCCTTGGCCGCGCTCGTCAGGATATCAACGCGGGTGGAGGCGTTCGGGTCGAGGTTCCGGGGCCGGGCGGGCTTGCGGCGGCGGCGCGCGGGCAGGCCGGGGCGCGAGACGCCTGTTGACTCGGTCATGGCCACGCTCTAAAGTAGTTTGAACGAGCGTTCAATTTCAATGATTACCTTTGAGACCGGCCCCGACCGATACCAGCACTGGAAGCTCTCGTTCGACGGCCCCGTCGCCACGCTGTCAATGGACGTCCGTGAGGACGCCGGGATCAAGCCCGACTACAAGCTCAAGCTGAACTCGTACGACCTCGGCGTCGACATCGAGCTGGCGGACGCCATCCAGCGGATCCGGTTCGAGCACCCTGAGGTGCACGCGGTCGTCGTCACCTCGCTCAAGGACCGTGTTTTCTGCGCGGGCGCCAACATCATGATGTTGCGCGAGTCATCGCACGGATGGAAGGTGAACTTCTGCAAGTTCACCAACGAGACGCGGCTGGCCATCGAGGACGCGAGCGACCACTCCGGCATCAAGTTTCTGGCCGCGCTGAACGGCATCTGCGCGGGCGGTGGCTATGAGCTCGCTCTCGCCTGCGACGAGATCTATCTCGTGGACGACGGCAATTCCGCGGTGAGCCTGCCCGAAGCGCCGCTGCTCGGCGTGCTCCCGGGCACGGGCGGGCTGACGCGCGTTGTCGACAAGCGCCGTGTCCGTCGTGACCTCGCCGACTTTTTCAGCACGCTCGTCGAGGGTGTGAAGGGCAAGCGAGCCGTCGAGTGGAAGCTCGTCGACAAGGTCTACCCGACCAGTCAGTTCAAGGCGGCGGTCGCCGCGCGCGCGAAGGAGCTGGCGGCGGCCTCCGACCGGCCGACGGGCGGCCCGGGCGTCGTTCTGGGCCCGTTGAACCCGACGGTCACCGACGCCGGGATCCAGTACTCCGCCGTGACGCTCACCCTGCAGCGGGACAAGCGGACCGCCGAGCTCACGATCCACGCGCCGAGCGGCGCGGCACCGGCGACGCCCGACGCCATCGTCGCGGCGGGCGACCAGTTCTGGCCGCTCCGCGCCTTCCGCGAGCTCGATGACGCGCTGCTGCGCATGCGGGTCAATGAGCCCGAAATCGGCACCATCATCGTCCGGACCGCCGGCGACCGCGACGCCGTGCTGTCGATCGATCGCGCGCTCGTCGAGCACGGGGATCATTGGCTCGTGCGCGAGATCGTGCTGCTGATGAAGCGCGTGCTCAAGCGCTTCGATCTCACCGCGCGCACGTTCTTCGCGTTCATCGAGCCCGGGTCCGCGTTCGCGGGGTCGCTCTTCGAGCTGGCGCTGGCCGCCGATCGCTCCTACATGCTGCGCGACGACGGCGACGCGAACGCCGTCGCGCTGTCGCCGATGAACGCCGGCCCCTTGACGATGAGCAACGGGCTCACGCGGCTGCAGGCGCGCTTTCTGGATGACCCCGATACCGTTCGCGCGCTGCTGGCGCACGCGGGCCCGTTCACCGCCGGCGATGCCGACGACGCCGGCCTGGTCACGTTCGCGCCGGACGAGATCGATTGGGAGGACGAAGTGCGTGTGGCGGTGGAAGCGCGCGCCGCGTTCTCACCGGACGCCATGACCGGACTCGAGGCGAACCTCCGCTTTGCCGGGCCCGAGACCATGGAGACGAAGATCTTCGGACGGTTGACCGCGTGGCAGAACTGGATCTTCCAGCGTCCGAACGCGGTCGGCGAGAAGGGTGCGCTGAAGGTCTACGGGCAGCAGGGACGGCCTGAATTTGACTGGAAAAGAACCTGAGAGCCAGACGACCAGATGCGTTGAGGTAGCCACGTGATTTCCGCAGAAAAGATTCCCAACAACGTCGGCCTATCGGGGAACAAGCAGCTCCAGCGCGCGCTCGAGCATTGGCAGCCCAAGTACATCCAGTGGTGGCGTGATATGGGCCCTCAAGGCTTCCAGGACTACCACCAGGTGTACGTCCGCACCGCGGTCAGCGTCGACCCGGAAGGCTGGGCGCACTTCGAGTACGTCAAGCTTCCTGAGTACCGATGGGGCATCTTCCTCGCGGATCCGGTGTACGATCGCCGCATCGGCTTCGGTGACTTCTTCGGGCGGCCGGTCTGGCAGGAGGTGCCGGGCGAATTCCGGAACCAGCTGCGGCGCCTCATCGTCACGCAAGGCGACACCGAGCCGGCGAGCGTCGAGCAGCAGCGCTGGCTCGGACAGCGGTGCCCGAGCCTCTACGATCTTCGAAACCTGTTTCAGGTGAACGTCGAAGAGGGCCGGCACCTGTGGGCGATGGTGTACCTGCTGCACTCCTACTTCGGCCGCGACGGCCGCGACGAAGCCGAGGAGCTGCTCGAGCGCCAGAGCGGCAACCGCGACAAGCCGCGCATCCTCGAGGCGTTCAACGAACCGATCGACAACTGGCTCGATTTCTTCATGTTCACGATGTTCACGGATCGCGACGGCAAGTCGCAGCTGATGTCGCTGTCCGAGAGCTCGCTCGATCCGCTGTCGAGGACGACGCGCTTCATGCTGACCGAGGAGGCGCACCACATGTTCGTCGGCGAGACCGGTATCGCGCGGATCCTCGAGCGCACCTGTCAGCTGATGAAGGCGGCCGGTTACTCGGAGGACGTGCGCAAGCTGGGCGGCATCGACATTCCGATGATTCAGAAGCACCTGAATCAGTGGTTCAGCCTCAGCCTCGATCTGCACGGCAGCGAGGTGTCGAGCAACGCCGCATCGTACTTCGCGAACGGTCTGAAGGGCCGCGCGAAGGAGGACACCTTCGATGAGCACGTCGTCCGGGACACGTCCTACCAGATGGAGTTCTTCGAGAACGGCAAGGCGGTGACGAAGGACGTCCTCATGCGCAACGCGATGAATGAGGTGCTGCGCGACTGGTACGTCGGCGACTGCGCCGCCGGCGTCGTCCGCTGGAACCGCATCCTCGAGCACTACGGGATGTCGGATCGTCTGACGCTGCCCGATCGAAAGTTCAATCGCAACATCGGGATGTACTCGGGCTGCCATTTCGATCCGAATGGTCTCGCGCTCTCCGGCGAGCAGTGGGAGCGTCGAAAGCTCGAGTGGCTGCCGTCGCCGGCAGACACGGAGTACTTGCTCAGCATCATGGCTGAGCCGATCTACGAGCCAGGCAAGTTCGCGAACTACATCGCGCCACCGCGACGCGGGATCAACCAGCAGCCCGTTGATTTTCAGTACGTCAGGACAGAGGCGTGAGTCTCTCCATCACCTGGCTCGGCCACGCGACGTTTCTGTTGACGTCCCCGGGCGGCAAGCGCATCCTGTTCGACCCGTGGGTGACGGGCAACCCGGCATCGCCCGAGTCTGCGAAGAAGATTGGCGATCTCGACCTCATGCTCCTCACGCACGGTCACAGCGACCACACCGCCGACGCGGTCGCGATCGGCCGCGCGAGCGGCGCGCAGACCGCGGCGCCGTTCGAGCTTGCCGAGTGGCTGCGGACCAAGGGGCTGCAGAGGGTGACCGGCATGAATCCCGGCGGAACGCTGCGTGTGCTGGGGCTGTCGATCACCATGGTGCACGCCGAGCACAGCAGCTCGGTCGAGGATGGTGGGAAGATCGTCTATCTCGGCGTGGCCGCCGGCTATGTCATCACGTTCGAGGACGGCCTGACCATCTACTATGCCGGCGACACGTCGGTCTTCGGCGACATGCGGCTCATTGGCGAGATGTATCGGCCGCAGATCGCGTTTCTGCCGATTGGGGACCTGTATACGATGGGTCCCGAGCAGGCCGCCAAGGCGTGCGAGCTGCTGGGCGTCAGGCAGGTCGTGCCGATGCACTACGGGACGTTTCCCGCGCTGACCGGCACTCCCGCGATGCTGCGGGCCCTGGTCGAGCCACGCGGGGTCCAGGTGCTGGAGTTGAAGCCCGGCGAAACAGCGGCATAAGGGTTGAGGTCAGCATGTCGACGACTGCCGTGATGCGGAAGCAGCTCTTCATCAACAACGAGTGGCGCGACGCCGATGGGAAGCAGACGATCGCCGTCGTCAACCCGGCCACCGAGGATGTCATCGCGGAGGTCGCCTCGGCCGGCCGGGCGGACGTCGACGCCGCCGTCGCGGCGGCTCGCGCCGCGCTCGAGGGGCCGTGGTCCCGCATGTCCGCGCGCGACCGCGGACGCCTCGTGTGGAAGATCGGCGAGCGGCTGATGGAGCGCGCGGACGAGATCGCGCGGCTCGAGACGCTGCACAACGGGAAGCCCATTTTCGAGTCGCGGCAGATCGAGATTCCCGCCGCGGCTGAATGCTTCCAGTACTACGCGGGGTGGGCCGACAAGATCCACGGGGAGACCATTCCTGTCCGCGGGAACTATCTCACCTACACATTGCGCGAGCCCGTCGGCGTGATCGCGGCGATCGTGCCCTGGAACTTCCCGCTGCTGCTCACGGCCTGGAAGGTGGCGCCCGCGCTCGCGTGCGGAAACACGGTCATCATCAAGCCGGCGAGCCAGACGCCGCTGACCGCGATAGCGCTCGCCGAGGTCGCCGCGGAGATCGGGTTGCCGCCCGGCGTGCTCAACGTGATCACCGGACCGGGCGCGCAGGTCGGGCAGATGCTGGTCGAGCATGCGGGCATCGACAAGATCGCGTTCACCGGCGACACGTCCACGGGCAAGGGCATCATGCGCGGCGCGTCCGACTCGCTGAAGAAGATCACGCTGGAGCTCGGTGGCAAGTCGCCGAACATCGTGTTTCCCGACGCCGACCTGGACGCCGCCGTTCGAGGGGCGACGACCGGGATCTTCTACGGCAAGGGCGAGGTGTGCGCCGCCGGCTCCCGGTTGCTCGTCGACCGGTCGATCAAGCACGAGTTCATCGAGAAGGTCGCGGCCAGGGCCCGCAAGATGACGCCCGGCGACCCTTTGGATCCGAGGACGCGTCTGGGCGCGGTCGCCTCGAAGAAGCAGCTCGAGACCGATCTCCGCTACATCGAGGTTGCGAAGCGGGAAGGCGCACAGCTCGTCGCGGGCGGTGCGCGCGCCGACATCGGGACGG
>DASZFS010000540.1:0-4117 GCA_035939575.1 Vicinamibacterales bacterium
CCGATGCCGCCCGTGGTCGGCGTCTCGCCCAGACGCAGATCCCCGCCCACAATCGCGCGCCCTTCGGCGAGCAGCATCGCGCGCTCGATCGTGTTCTCGAGCTCGCGGATGTTGCCCGGCCAGTTGTAGCGCATCAACAGCTTCTGGGCGTCCGGGTCGACTCCGTCCATCTTCTTCTTCAGCTCGGCGGAGAACTTGCGGATGAACGTGTTCGCGAGCGGCACGATGTCGTCCTTGCGCTCGCGCAGCGGCGGCATCTCGATCGATACCACGTTCAGCCGGTAGTAGAGGTCCTCGCGGAACTGTCCCGCCTGCACCATCGCAGGCAGATCGCGGTTGGTCGCCGCGATGAGGCGCACGTCGACCCGCAGCGTTCGCGTGCCGCCCAGCCGCTCGAACTCGTGCTCCTGCAGCACGCGCAGGATCTTGGCCTGCGTGCTCGGGCTCATGTCGCCGATCTCGTCCAGGAACAGCGTGCCGCCGTCGGCCTGCTCGAAGCGGCCGATGCGCTGCTTGTCGGCGCCCGTGAACGCGCCCTTCTCGTGGCCGAAGAGCTCGGACTCGAGCAGGTTTTCCTGCAGCGCCGCGCAGTTCACCTTGACGAAGTTGCGCGCATTCCGGAGCGAGTTGTGGTGGATCGCGCCGGCGATCAGCTCCTTGCCGGTGCCCGTTTCACCGCGGATGAGCACCGTGGTATTGCTCTTCGCGACCTTCTTGACGATGTCGAGCACGCGTTGCAACGCGGGACTGGATCCCACGATCTTGTCGAAGTCGTACAGGTCCTGTTGCGTGCCGCGGAGGTATTCGAGATCGGTCTTGACGCGCTTGACCTCGAGCGCCTTCTCGATCTTGACCTCCATCTCCTCGATCTCGAACGGCTTCTGGACGTAGTCGAACGCGCCGATCTTCATCGCCTCGACCGCCGTGTTCACCGACCCGAACGCCGTCATCAGGATGACCGCCGTCGTCGGATGGAGCGCCTTCGTGGTGCGCAGCACGTCCATGCCGTCGCTGCCGCCCATCTTGAGGTCGCTCAGGACGACGTCGAAGTAGCTGTCGTGCAGCCGCTCGATGGCGGCGTTCCCGTTCGAGGCCTCTTCCACCTCATGACCCGCCTCGGTCAGCCCTCGCGCGAGGCCGCGCCGCAGCGCGTCGTGATCATCTGCAATCAGAATCCGGCCCATACCGAACCTTTCGTATCTGGTTAGCTGGTCATTCTGGTTATTTGGTTATTTGATTGCCAGATAACCCGATCACCAGATGACTATTTGAACCACCCGCTCGTGCTCTTCACCGGCAACGTCACGCGGAAACGCGTGCCCGCACCCGGTACGCTGCTCACGTCAATCCGGCCGTCGTGCGCGTCGACGATCTTGCGGACGATGGCGAGCCCCAGCCCGGAACCCTGCGGCTTGGTCGTAAAGAACGGATCGAAGATCTTGTCCGTCGTGTCTCTCGGCAATCCGGGCCCATCGTCTGCGACGTCGACGACGACGGTGGGCGTTGGCGGATGGAGGCCGGCGAACGCCGGGTCCTCGTCAATCGCTCCGGTCACGGCCGTGACGGCGATCTTGCCGCGGCCGTCGAGTGCCTCGAACGCATTCGTCAGCAGGTTGGTGAACACCTGCGAGAGCTGGTGGTGATCGGCCTCGATCATCGGCAGCTCGTCCTCGATCTCGATGGTCACCGCGACGCTGCCGCGGCGGGTCTTTGATTCCGCCATGGTGACCGACTGCTGCAGCATGTCGTTCATGTCGGTGTGCTCGACCTGCAGGCGCACGGGCCGGACGAACTCGAGCATCTCGACGACGATGGCGTTGGCCAGCTTGGCTTCGCTCAGGATGTCGGCCAGGAGCAACTGGGCGTCCTTCGAGTCGGGGACCTGCCGCCGGAGCAGGCCGGCCATGACCTCGATGCCGGCCAGCGGGTTCTTCAGCTCGTGGGCGATGCCGGCGGCCATTTCGCCGAGCGATGCAAGGCGATCGCGGAGGCGCTCGCGCTCTTCGAGCTGCTCGACCCGGGTGAGATCCTTGAAATACATCACCGCGCCGATGAGCTCGCCCTCGTCGTTCTTGACCTGTGAAAGCGTGTAGCCAATGACCCGATCGAGATCCTTCAAGCGCAGCTCCGCGCGGTTCGGGAGGTGGCTGAGCTCGAAGGCGCTGCCGAGCACCCGAATTGCCGCCGGCCGCGACTGGAGCACTTCCGAGAACTTGCGGCCGATGTCCTCCGGCCGGCGGATCAGGCTGAAGATGCGGTAGGCCTCGTCGTTCATCAGGGCGAGGCTGCCGTCGCGGTGCACGGCGAGGACGCCGTTGCGCATGCTGCTGACCAGATGCCGGAAGAACCGGTCGTCGGCTGACGCCGGCGGTCGGACCACGATCCGCCGCTCGACAGGCTCGACGGGAGACGGGGTTGGCCGGGCGGACCGCCGCAAGAGAGGTGTACCGGGTCCCTGAGGTATGTCGGACATGGTCACGCGCACTTTGAGCTCAGCGGCGCTGGGGCAAAGGCTATGCCCATTGCCGAAGCCCGCCAGAGTGGAGAAAGTTTAGTTAAATCAACCAGTTACGAGAGGCACTTCGGCACACATGATAACAAATTTGTAAGTGCCTGACGATTGCGTCAGCGCGTCAGCGCTTCGTCGGACTGGCAGCGCGATTTTGGAGTGCTTCCCATTGATGCATCAGGTCTCCCACCTTCCACATCAGGGCCTGGTGCTCGTCGATGACCGGTTGAGCAGCGTGATGGTCCGCGTAGAACCCTGGCGCTGACATCGTTTGTTCGAGCGCTTTGATGGCGGTTTCGCACTCGGCGATCTGCTGTTCCAGACGGTCGATCTCCGACTGCCGCGCTTGCGCCGCGCGCTGCTGCTTGCGGGCTTCGGCGTCGACGCGCTTTTTCTCTTCTCGCCTTCGCTCGCCCGCTGGATCCGCGAGCTTCGGTGCCGCAGGCCGTGACGCCTCGCGCCCCTCCCGACCGACCTGACCCGCCCGCCCCAGCTGACCTGCCCGTCCCAACTGGCCTACGTTGCCGCCTGGATGCTCCTTGTGCCAGAGGAACTCCTTGTACGTACCTGGGTAAACCGTTGCCGTGCCGTTGCCGACCTCGATGATTTTCGTAGCGAGCCGCTCGACGAAGTACCGGTCGTGCGAGACAAAGATCAGAGAGCCCCCATAGTCGACGAGCGCATCGAGCAGGACCTCTTTCGAGTCGAGATCCAGGTGATTGGTGGGCTCGTCGAGGAGGAGCGTGTTGGAGGGCTGGAGCAGCATCCGCGCCACGGCGAGGCGCGTCCGCTCGCCGCCCGACAGCACCCGGACGCGCTTGTGCACATCGTCGCCAGAGAAGAGAAAACCGCCGAGGATGTTCCTGATGGCCGGCACCATGTGGAGCGACGAACCCGACGCGAGGGTCTCGTAGACCGTCGGCGCCGGATCCATGCGCGTGGCCTCATCCTGCGCGAAGTACTGCATGACAACGTTGTGGCCGAGCACGCGCTCACCGGCGTCGGGCGGCTCCTCGCCGGACAGCAGGCGCATGAGCGTCGATTTGCCGACGCCGTTCGGGCCGACCAGCGCAATGCGATCCCCGCGCTCGATGTGCAGGTTGAGGTCCCCGAAGACCACAAGATCCCCGTAGGCCTTTCGGGCGCGCTTCAGCTCGAGGACGGTCCGCCCGCTCTTGGCACAGACGGGGAAGTCGAAGTGAATCTTCTTGCGCTCGGGCGGCACTTCGATCGGCACGACCTTGTCGAGCATCTTGATCCGGCTCTGCACCTGCGCTGCCTTCGTGGCCTGATAACGGAAGCGGTCGATGAACATCTTGACGCGCGCGACCTCCTCGTCCTGTTCACGCTTCGCCTTGCGCAGCGCCTCGATGCGCTCGTGGTGCTCGAGCAGGTAGCCGCTGTAGTTCGTGTGGTAGTCCGTCAGCGTCCGGAGCGTGACGTCGGCGATCCGCGTGACCACCGCATCGAGGAAGAACCGGTCGTGCGATACGAGGATCACGGCGTGTGGATAGCTGGTCAGATACGCCTCGAGCCAGTTGCGGGCCTCGAGATCGAGATGGTTTGTCGGCTCGTCGAGCAGCAGCAGGTCGGGCTGGCGCAGCAGCA
>DASZFS010000541.1:0-3747 GCA_035939575.1 Vicinamibacterales bacterium
TCGTCCCACTGGCGAAGCTCGATGTGAGCCTCTGCGACGTTGCCAGCCAGAAGCGCAGCGTCCGAATCGGCATGAACGGCCGATGCGACGTCGAAGGCCCGGCGCAGGAACGGCAGAGCCTGCTCGAAGTCGCCCTGCAAAGCATAGGTTCTGCCCAGCGCTCCCAACGCCTGCCCGAGACGGCTCTGGGGCCCGCGCCGTTCGTGGATCTCCACGGCGCGGCGTTGCAGGGCGGCAGCGCGCTCGTATTCACCCAACTGCGCATAACAGATTCCAGCGTTGTAGAGCGATACGGAGTAAATCGTGAACGGTTCGAGATCGGTCAGCGACAACACAGGCTCGAACCGGGAGAGGGCTTCGTCGAATCGATTGCTGACGAGCCCGCCCATGCCGAGATCGTTGAGCGCCCAGGCCTGGTGATAGTGATCGCCGATGGAGGCCGCCTCGGAAATCACTGAGCGCAGCAGGGCTTCGGCGTCCTGCCGCTGGCCGAGACGGAAACGAATCTGGCCGCTCAGCACATCCAGATCAAACCGTACGTCCTGCGACGAAGGTGTGCGCCGGCCGTTGTCGGCCGCGTCGAGCGCCTCTTTGAACCGGCCCTGAGCAATCTTCGCCCGCGCCTGCAGGTATTTCTGTCGCGCCCGGAGCGAATCGAACGCCGCATCGCGCGGCAGCTCGGCGCTCAGATCAGCGAGCGTGTCCGTGGTCTTGAGCTGAAGGATGAGACTCTCGTCGCGGAGAAGCCGAAAGGCCCATGCCCAGACATCGGCTGGGTGCCGCCGTGTCAGATCGAGGCCGCGTTCTGCGAGAGTTTGAGCGCCGGTCAGATCCCCGCGCCGCAAATCGAGGACTGCCTCATCATGAATGCGCGTGAGGTAACGTGCCGACGGGTCACTGCATGCCCACGTCGCCAGCACCGTCAACACAACGGCGGCGAGCCTCACGTAAGCCTGTCCTCCTGTCTACCCCCAACCGCCATTCGGATCCATGGCGGCAAATGCGACTTGTCCACCAATCGGCGAGCCCAGCTTCACACGCATCATCGTGAGACGCCGCGACCTGTCACTGATCAGCAGCTCACCGAAATAGATGCGGCCGAACTTGGGAATCTTGACGGAGTGGTGGTCGATCTGCGCGCCCGGAAACGGTTTGCCCTTCCAGCGCAGTTTGTGGACGATCGTGCTGTGAATTAGGTTGTGCGACACGACGAGCAGCCCCGCGGGCGGCGTCGCGCGTTTGTCAACGCCCGACCGCATGAACAGATGGTGCCCGTGTCTCGAGACGAATCTCGGGTCGTCGACCGCCGTCAGCAGCTTCGCGTGCGTGTCGTATTTTCCGAAGACTCGCGCATTGAGCTCGATGAGGAGCTCATGACCATCGATGAATATGCCCTCGACGACTGTCTGCTTCCTCGTGTCGATCGGCTTGATCGAGGGCTGGCCGCTGCCAAACGGGCTCCGCGAATGCAACGTGCCCCGCAATCGCTTGACCGTAAGCGTGGGACCGGTGCCGACGACGACGTCGTGAATGTCAGCGGTGACGCGAGTCGTGGCCACCAGCGCGTGCTCGTCGAGGCGCCCGTAGCTCGCTTTGACGACCTGCTTGTGGTTGTCGAACAACCCTTCCGCGAGCGTCGAAGCCGATCCGAAGCTCACGAGGCCCCCGAAGTTCTTGCTTCCCACGTTCGATCGTGACCGCCCCCCCACCGGCGTGAGCGCACTATCGAACCCGCTCTCGATAACCAGATCGATTGGCTTGTTCTTGTGTCTGACAATCCGTCCGCCGATGGCGGAGGCATGTCCATGGAAGAGAAAACGGCTCTTGAAGTCCATCGTGGCCAATCATTCTGCCACAGCTGCGGTACGACCACTCGTTATCTGCTGGCGTGCCTCCTCCTGCGGTGACCCGGCGCTACTGGCAGATCCGCTTTCCCGGGACTGTCATCGGATCCGGCGTCGCCCTGAATCGCTCCAGGGCGGCTTCGGCTTCCGCTTGTGAGCGGTATCGCCCGATCTGCTCGCGGTGAGAGAAGTCGCCGGGCTCCCTCAGCACGATCGCTGCGCACGAGCTCGTGCCAGGCGCGCGGACGACCTGCCATGTCGGGCGCGGCTCGCTGTCCGCCGCCTCGCCGCAGCCGGCGAGCTGCGTCGTCCAGAGTCCGGCGGCGCACGCGATGACGAGTCTAGGCCAGCAGCGCAATGAGATCGCTCCGGTCGCGTCGGACAGCGAGGTAATTCGGGCCCATGAAATCTTCGTCCGTCAGCCGGTACGCGCGAAAGTCGACGTAGTTCGGAAACACTTTTCCCACGGTGTAGCCGCGTGCGCTCAGGAATTCATGGAGGTCTTTCAGCAGGAATTTCGGCAGGAGGTTGATGAAGCCATACTCGAACTGAACGACGTCGATGCGGCCCTCGGCCAGCATCCCCTCGAACCCGCGGAGCGCCGGCAGCTCGAGCCCTTCAACATCGAGCTTCAGGAAGTCGATGTGCGCGATGCCGCGCTCGGCGCAGTACTGATCGCCGGTCGTCACAGCGCAGCGGACTGGGAGTGAGGCTTTGCCCGTTGGATAGGGAAAGATCGACGAGAGCTCCGGATCGTCGGGACAATAGAAAACGTCGACCGTCCCGGGCGCGTCGGCCAGGCCCATCTGATTGAGGACTGACCGCGCATCCGCGCCAACGCGCAGCCGGAGCGCCTCGAACGTCGACGGCACGATCTCGAAGGCATGAATGGTGGCGTCGGGACACGACCGCCGCGCCAGCTCGAGCCATTCTCCAACGCTCGCGCCCGCATCGAAGATGCACGTGATGGCGCGACGGCCGAGCAGCTCCAGGATCCGCTCTTCGCCGTTCGCGCGCGAATCGTAGTTGACGTTGTTATACAGGCGCAGGAAGCCTTCGGAGCCGCGCGCGAGCGCGCGGACAGGCAGCCACCGGCGATACCTGGCGATTCGAAACAGCAGGTGCGCGCGTTTCCGTTTCACGGGGTCCTTGACAGGGCGGCAGCCGCCAGCGCCCAGACCAGTCCGAGCGGCAGCAGGCTCGCGTGGCCGTGCAGGTGGATGATTTCTCCCAGGTTCCACGCCGCGTGCGGGACCTGGTTGCCGCGTAGCGAGCCGAAGCGGGAGCTCGAATGCACGAACGTCGCGTCGTTCAAGGACAGATCGCCGTCACGAAACGCGGGCCAGAGGAGCTCCGACAGCGGTGCCTTGAAGGACGCCGGCGGTTGTGGAGTGGTGGAGACGGCGACGAGCGTCAACGCCACGCCCCACAGCCAGGCGGCAGACAGCACGGCCCGGCCCGCGCGCCCGCCGGCGTCCCACAGCGGGGCAAGGCCGAGCGCCAGAAAGGGGAGCGCCGGCGTCACGTGGCGAGGCCCAATCGCCCAGCCGCCCTCCCAGTAGTAGTACGACGCGTTCAACAGGAGGTAGAAAGCCGCGATCGCCGCTGCCACGATCGCCGGCCGGCGTCGCGCAGGTTCCCGGCCAAGCATGACGAGGCCCACGGGGGTGAGTGCGATGAGCGGCGACAGCGGCAACAGGCCGCGATAGCTGCCGACGAGGATCTCGCGGAGCCTCCACCATTGGGGATACGTGATACCGAACAATCCCGTGTGGAGCTGGGTGAATCCTTCCTCGCTCGCATAGCCCAGGTGGAGAGGCGAGCCGAACGCGACCGCGTTGTACGCGAAGAGGACGGCGGCGAAGCCAGACCCTCCTGCGATGATTCGCGCGGCTGCCGGTAC
>DASZFS010000542.1:0-18534 GCA_035939575.1 Vicinamibacterales bacterium
GGAAATTTTGATCTTGGGGCGAGGCAACTGCACGCGGCCATGAGTCTCCAACCCGCCCCTCAGAGCCTGCAACCCAGGCTAGAAATGCGGCGCTTCCTGCGACGGTCGAGAAATGCCCAACCTCTTCATCTTGTTGATCAACGTCGTGCGGTTCAGGCCCAGCGTGGAGGCCGCCCCGCGCGCGCCGCCGATCACCCAGCCCGCCGATTCGAGCGTGCGCAGAATCAGGGTCCGCTCGGAGTCCCTCAGTGTCGTCCGGGGCGGGGAGGTGATGATGGCCTCCGCCGCCGCCGGTGGCAGCGGATTGGGCAGCACGCCATTATTTGAAAGAATCACCGAGCGTTCGATGAGGTTCTGGAGCTCGCGGACATTCCCCGGCCACGGGTAATCGCTCAGCGCTGAAAGCGTCTCCGGAGGGATGTGGTCGATGCGCTTGCTCATGCGGCGGGAAAACAGGTCGACGAAATGCGTGACCAGGGCCGGAATGTCCTGCCGGCGGGCACGCAGCGGCGGCAGCAGGATCGGGAACACATTCAGCCGGTAATAGAGATCGACCCTGAACTCGCCGCGCCGCACCATCTCGGTCAGGTCGCGGTTCGTGGCCGCCACGAGCCGAACGTCCACATGATGGGTTCTCGTGCTGCCGAGGCGCTCGAATTCCTGCTCCTGCAGGACGCGCAGTAACTTGGGCTGCAGTGCCGGTGGAATGTCGCCGACTTCGTCGAGGAAGAGGGTGCCTTTGTCGGCGAGCTCGAAGCGGCCAATCTTTTGCGCGATCGCGCCGGTGAAGGCGCCTTTCTCGTGACCGAAGAGCTCGCTTTCCAGCAGGTCAAGCGGGATGGCCGCGCAGTTGAGCTTCACGAACGCTCGCCCGCACCGCGAGCTGATGTTGTGTATCGCGCGCGAGATCAGTTCCTTACCGGTACCGGTTTCTCCCTGGATCAGCACCGTGGAGTCGGTCGGCGCCACACGCTCAACCTGCTCGAGCACCGATTCCAACGCAGGACTGTTTCCTATGAGCTGCTCGAATCGGCGTTCTCGCGTCTCATGACCGCCGCTGTTGAACCTGTCGAATGTTGCCACAGACGACCTCCGGGTGCCCGCGTGCCTCCGTCGTGGTCGGCCTCAGCTCTCCAGAGCTGCTCGCACGCTCTCGAGCAGCGCGCGGTTGTCGAACGGTTTTGCAAGGAATTCAACGGCGCCCGCTCTGAGCGCCTGCATCCGCATGCGCGCGTCGCCGTGGGCCGTGATGAAGATGGTCGGAATTCTGATGTTGTCGGCGTTCAGTTTGGCTTGTAATTCCAGACCGGACATGCCCGACATCCGGATGTCTGCGATCATGCAGTCCACCCGGTGCTGCTCTCCGGACTCCAGGAATTCCTCCGCCGATGCAAACGCCCGCGCCGGCACGCCCACGGCCTTCAGCAGGCCCTGCAAGGCGTTCCGCATCAAGTCGTCGTCATCGACAATCGCGACAACCTTGGTGCTCCCCTGACTTGCCATGCCTGGAAGATACCTGCGTGGCCGGGCATCGCACAATCATGCTTTGGTATGACGGCTCTCGCGTGGTTCCAACCTCCCGGCCATCCTGACCAGGTCCGCCAGCGACTCCGCCTGCATCTTCCGCATCACGCGCCCCCGTTGAATCTTCACGGTGATCTCGGTGGTCCCGAGCTGCGACGCGACTTGTTTGTTGAGCATGCCCGAGACGACGAGGCCCATGACTTCGCGCTCGCGCGCGGTCAGGGTCTGCCATCGCTGTCGCAGCTCCGATAGGTGCCGCTCTTCCTCGCGCACGACCTGGTCATGATCCAGCGCCTGGCGGATGGCGCGCAACAGATCCTGCGCCTGGAACGGCTTGGTCAGGAACTCGACGGCGCCCGACTTCATCGCCCGCACGGTCATCGGGATGTCGCCATGACCGGTGATGAAGATGATCGGGATCCGGATGCCCGCGTCGGCCAACTGGTGCTGAAAATCCAGACCGTTGATGCCTGGAAGCCTGACGTCCAGCACGAGGCAGCTCGGGGCATCCGGCCGCTCGCAGCGCAGGAACGCCTGCGCGTCCTCGAAGGTTTCGCACGTCAAGCCCGCCACCTTCAGCAGGCCTTCGATCGACGCCCGCATGCCGGCATCGTCATCAACGACGAAGACCGTGGAAGGGCGGGCAGGCGTCATTGCAGTGTGTCGACGTTGGCGGGCAGAGCGACGTGGAACGTGGCGCCGCGCGGCGGGTTGTCGCTGGCCCAGAGACGGCCGCCATGCGACTCCACGATGGACCGGCTGATGGACAGACCCATGCCGGTGCCATGGTCTTTCGTGGTGAAGAACGCCTTGAAGATCTGGTCGCTCTGCGGCGGCAGGCCGACGCCGGTATCGCTGATGGACACGCGCACCTGGTCCGGCTCGGTGCGCTGCGAGGTGATGACGAGCTCGCGGGCCCCCTCCACCTCCCTCATTGCATCGATGCCGTTCATGATGAGGTTCATCAGGACCTGCTGCAATTGGACCCGATCGCCCATCACCGGAGAACAGTTCGCGCCCAGCTCCGTTCGGACCGAGATGCCATCCCGCACCGCTTCGCTGCGCAGCAGCACGATCATCTCTCGAATGAGCTCGTTCACGTCGATCCACTCCCGCTGCGGTGCGCCCTTCGTGAAGAGCTGACGAATCCGGCTGATGATGTCCGTTGCACGGCGTCCATCTTCTACGACTCTCAGTGTCGCCGCCCGCGCTTCGTCGATGTCCGGGGTTTCGCGATCGAGCCAGAGCAGGCAGGTATTGGCGTTGGTGATCGCGGCGGCAATCGGTTGTCTCACTTCGTGCGCCAGGGAGGCGGTCAATTCACCCATGGTCGTGACGCGGCTGACATGGGCGAGCTCCGCCTGCGCCTGCCGAAGCGCGTCTTCGGCGCGCTTCCGTTCGGTGATGTCGCGGGCGATCTTCGACGCGCCGATGATCTGGCCGGCGGGGTTCCTGATCGGGGAGATGGCGAGAGAGACATGGATCCGCCGGGCATCCTTCGTGATCCGGACGGTTTCAAAATGCTCGACGCTCTCTCCTCGGCTTATTCTGTCAATAATCAGTGACTCCTCATCCAGGTGGTCGTGTGGGATGAGCACGGTAATCGGACGCCCGACGGTCTCCTCGACGGTGTAACCGAAGATTCGTTGGGCGCCTGCGTTCCAACTGGTGATGATCCCTCCCAACGTCTTGCTGATGATGGCGTCGTCAGAGGATGCCACGATTGCCCCCAGCCGCAGCTGCGCCGCCTCAGCCTGCTCGCGCTCGACGGCGATGCTCGCCAGATGCGTGATGTGCTCGACGATGTTCCGTTCGTACGGAGTGTACGCGCGCGGCTCGCGATAGTAGATCGCGAAGGTCCCCAACACGCTGCCTTCTGAGGAGAGGATCGGCGTGGACCAGCACGCACGCAGCCCGTGCGCTAACGCCAGATCGCGGAAATCGGCCCACAGCGGATCCGTCGCGATGTCGGACACGACGACTGCCTCTGCGCGGTACGCGGCCGTCCCGCACGAACCGACAGCAGGGCCGATCGCGGTGCCATCGATCGCCTCGATGTAGGCGGCTGGCAGGCTCGGCGCTGCGCCGTGCCGAAGGCAGCCGGCGTTGGGATCCAGCAGCAGAACCGACGAGAGCGATCCGTCGGCCAGGTCTTCGACGAGGCGGCACAGGGCGTCGAGGATGAGCGCGCGGGACTCGCCTCTGGCGATCATCTCGAGCAGCCGTTTCTCGCCGGCCAACAACAGCTCGTCCTGCTTGCGCTCGGTCAGGTCCATCACGGCTCCCACGAACTCGATCCTGCCCGATTCAGCGGTGAGGGCACGAGCCACGACATGGACGTGTTTGACAGAGCGATCCGGCATCACCAGGCGATATTCGTGATCGAAATCCTTGCCGTCCCGCGCCGCGCGCTCGATGGTCTCTTTCACGAGCACCGCGTCCTCAGGGTGGACCCGTTCGAGAAGGCGTTCCACGGTTGGCGTGATCGTGCCGTCATATTGGAAGATTCGAAACGTTTCCTCCGACCAGGTGATGTCGCCGGTTGAAACCCTCCAGCCGAAGCTGCCGGTGTGGCTCAATCGCTGGGCTTCGGATAGATAGGCCTCGCTTTCCTGGAGCTTCTCTTCCTGTTGTTCCAAGGTCTGGACAGCGAATCGCCTGTCCACCCAGGACGTCAGCAGAGCCAGGCCGAGGACGATGAAGGTGACGGCGGCAACGCCGGCCGTACCAAGGGCGGAGGGACTGACCGCCCGAGACAGGTCTGCCGGCACGATGGAGTGCGTGAAGCTGGCGGCGGCCATGCCGGTGTAGTGCATGACGGGGATCGCGGCGCCCATCACGCTGGCGCCGGCGATTTTCCGCCACCCAATCGCGTTCTCATCCCGGAGGTGAAAGGTAATCCAGAGTGCGACGAGAGAAATCACAACCGCGAGCACGACGGACAGGACGACGAGGATCGCATTGAACTGGCACATCGCCGACACACGCATCGCGGCCATGCCGATGTAGTGCATGCTCGCAATGCCTGCGCCCATCAGGACGCTTCCGATGAACGCCCGGAACGCGCCCATCTCCTGACGGCTCACCACGGACAACGCGATGACCGACGCGAGAATGGCCGCGAGCAATGACAACAGAACAGTCGGCCAGTGATAGGCGACGGGAACCGGCAAGACGAAGGCCAGCATCCCGATGTAGTGCATGGACCAGATGCCGGTTCCCATGGCACCGGCCCCACCCAGCAGCCATACCGCGCGAGTCCAACCGCCCGCGGCTGTGACGCGGCTGGCAAGATCCAGGGCCGCGTACGAGGCGAACATCGCGATCAACACCGAGAGCGCCACCAGCGCGTAGTTGTACGAGCCAATCAAGCTCACGGCAGCCATGCGCTACCGCCGTGTCAAAGCAGAAACACGCGGGCGGGCGTCACGGCTCTGTGTCGACATTGGCGGGCAGCGCGACGTGGAACGTGGCGCCGCGCGACGGGTTGCCGGTCGCCCACAAGCGGCCGCCGTGCGACTCCACGATGGACCGGCTGATCGACAGACCCATACCGGTCCCCTGTGGTTTCGTGGTGAAGAACGCTTTGAAGATCTGATCGGCCTGCGGCGGCAAGCCGACGCCGGTATCGCTGACGGACACGCGCACGTGGTCGGGATCGGTGCGCTGCGACGTGATAATGAGCTCGCGGGCCCCCTCAGCTTCCTTCATCGCATCGATGCCGTTCATGATGAGGTTCATCAGCACCTGCTGCATTTGCACGCGATCGCCCATGACCCAGGGATCATCCGCGGCCAGCTCCGTCCGAACCGAGACCGCGTATCGCGTCGTCTCGCTCCGCAGCAGGACGGTCATCTCTCGAATCAGCTCGTTCACATCCACGCGCGCCCGCTCCGGCGTGCCCTTCTTGAAGAGGAGGCGAATCCGGCTGATGATCTCCGAGGCTCGCGTGCCGTCTTGCACGATGCGCATCGCCGCCGCGCGCGCCTCTTCGATGTTCGGGCTATTGCCGTCGAGCCAGAGCGCGCAGGTATTGGCGTTCGTGATGGCGGCGGCAATCGGTTGATTCACCTCGTGCGCAAGCGAGACGGTCAGCTCGCCCATGGTGGTCACCCGGCTGACGTGGGCGAGATCCGCCACCGCTTGACGCAGCGCGACTTCGGCATGCTCGCGCTCAATGGCGATGCTCGCCAGGTGCGTGACGCGCTCGATGATGTTATGTTCGTACGGGGTGCGAGCCCGCGGTTCGCGGTAGTAGATCGCGAAGGTCCCCAACACTCTGCCCTCCGAAGAGAGGATCGGCGTGGACCAGCACGCTCGCAGCCCGTGGCCCAACGCCAGATCGCGGAAATCGCCCCACAGCGGATCCGTCGCGATGTCAGCCACGACGACCGGCTTTCTGGTGTTCGCGGCCGTCCCGCACGAACCGACGGAAGGGCCGATCGCGATGCCGTCGATCGCCTCGACGTAGGCGGCTGGCAAGCTCGGCGCTGCGCCGTGGCGAAGGCAACCGGCGTTGGGATCCAGCAGCAGAATCGACGAGAGCGAGCCGTCCGCCAGTTCTTCGACGAGTCGGCACAGCGCGTCGAGGATGAGCGTGCGAGACTCGCCCCTGGCGATCATCTCGAGCAGCCGTTTCTCTCCGGCGAGCAACAGCTCGTCCTGCTTGCGCTCGGTCACGTCCATCACGGCTCCGACGAACTCGACCCTGCCCGATTCGTCGCTCAGGGCACGAGCCACGACGTGGACGTGTTTGATGGAGCGATCCGGCATCACCAGGCGGTATTCATGTTCGAAATCCTGTCCGTCCAGCGATGCGCGCTCGATCGTCCGCTTCACGAGGGCCACGTCGTCCGCGTGGACCCGTTGGAGAAGGCGTTCCACGGTTGGCGCGATGGTTCGGTCGTACTCGAAGATTCGAAAGGTTTCTTCTGACCAGATGATCTCGTCGGTGGAAACCCTCCAGCCGAAGCTGCCTGTCCTGCTCAGCTTCTGCGCTTCCGCGAGATGCGCCTCTCGACGCTGCTCGGCGCGCTGCCGCGCGTTGAGAATGCTGGTGGCGTTCTGCAGAGCGACCGATCGCAGGAGCGTGTCCTCGTCGTCCTTCGCCGTCATGGCTGGGCTCCCAGAAGGTTCGCCGCGAGCGCCGTTCCACGCACACGCGCCTGAATCTTGGCAAAAGCCGTATCGCGGCTCGTGGATGTGTTATCGAAGAAGGGCGAGAACCCGCAGTCGTCTGTCGTGCCGAGGTGGTCGATCGGCAGGAACTCCGAGGCTTCCATAACGCGGTCCCGCACATCCTCCGCGGTCTCGATGCGCGGGTCGCCCGGCGCAATGACCCCGACGAAAATCCGCTGATCCGGCTTTCGATATTTGCGGATGATTCTCAGAACGTGCCGGCGATCGGGCTCGCCCGCCAGCGCGATGTAAAAGTTCCCCGCCTTCAGCTCGAACAGGCTCGGCAGCAGCTCCGCGTAGTCGACGTCCGCACTATGACTGGCTCGGAAATCATTGCCTGGACAGGTGTGAACCCCGATGCGCCGGCGATCCTCCGGCGAGAACTGGGACAGCGCGAGATTGTTCAAATCGATGAAGCTGTTCAGGAGATGCCCTGAAGGATCGAGCTTCACGGCCAGCCGTCCCTCGGTAAAATCGACCTGAACTTTGTGGGCGCCCTTGTTGAGGCAGCGCCGGATCTCGGTCTCGTGCTCGCGCAGCAGATCATCGATGAACTGGTCACGGGAGTACCCGGCAATCCCGTCAGCCGGGTACATCAGACTCAAGGCCGACGGCGAAATGACCGCCTGCTTGACGGGCACGTGCGCGTAACGCATCGCGACATCCAGGAAGTCATCTGCGTACCGGCGGTAGCGGAACGGCCCTCGCGTCAGCCGCGCCAGGCGGCGCGTGTGACCGTCTGAGAACGCAATCGCGAATCCATCCGGGGCAGTGTTCGGAAGCCCATGGACCGCATAGGTCGCGAAGCAGTCGTACTTCTTCTGTTCACCGTCTGTGACGACCGGAGAGCCTGCGGCCTCGAGGCGCTCGATGGTGTCTCGAATCGCCTCCTCGTAAGCAGGTGCAAGCGCAGGATCGTCGCTGTCGCCCTGAGGGACTTGTCCGACTTGTCTGACCTGCGCGACTCGTTCGATCAGGTGAGGAGGTCTTGGAATACTGCCGATCGGTTCGGTGGGTATGGCGGCGTGTCCAGTCGGCGATGGATGATGCTCCTGCGCCATCATGTGCCCCGTCTCGATCTCGTGCTCGATTCGAGAAAACGCACGGATATCATAGCGCGCTGGCCCCGCCCCGGCAGGTTGGCCACCTACTTCGTCCTCGGGTCAGCAGCAGGGTAGAGGTTGATGTTCGCGGACGAACATCAATGTTCGCAGGCTGACGCCGGTCGTCACCTCGGCCGTGCACGATCGTGTCCGCCTGTTGCAGCCGTCATGCCCGTAACCGCTGTTTTCGAAAGCCCTTGGGGCTGCCTTACTAAGACCGGCTGCGAAGTGGAACGGCGGATGCTCACCGATCGACAGCATTGGTCATCACAGCTGGGAGGGCATGAGCGATGAACGCCGTACCTGCGATGAACTTCGACGACGTGAGACGTGCCGAGCGTGGTTGGGACCCCCGAGTACGGACGCTAATCGACAGCCGAGAGGCGCCGTCCCCGCAGGGCCGGGTGATCGGAGCATCCGACGCGTGGCGGCGCGTGCTGGCGAGCGCGCTGCGCGTGGCGGCGACGGAAACCACGGTGTTCCTGCAGGGGGAATCGGGCACCGGCAAGGAAGTCGTGGCGCGGTTCATCCACGAGGCGTCGCCGCGGAGGGCCGGTCCGTTCGTCGCCATCAACTGCGCCGCGCTGCCGGAGCAGCTGCTCGAGTCAGAGCTCTTCGGGTACGAGCGGGGGGCGTTCACGGGCGCCCAGCAGGCCAAGCCAGGGCAGATCGAACTGGCTGCCCGCGGCGTCCTGTTCCTCGACGAAGTCAGCGAGATGAGCCTGGCCGCGCAGGCGAAGTTTCTGCGGTTTCTCCAGGAGCGGGAGTTCCTGCGCCTGGGCGGCACGCGGACGCAGAGGGCAAACGTCCGCGTGATTGCCGCGAGCAACCGCGATTTGCGCCAGGCGGTCGAGAAAGGGACGTTTCGCGAGGATCTGTTCTACCGGCTTCGGGTATTCGACATTCCGCTACCGCCCCTGCGCGAGCGCCCGAGCGACGTGCCGCTGCTCGCGGAGCGGTTCCTCGCGGAGTTCGGTCAGTCGATGGGCTGTCCGCCGGCGCGCCTGGCGGCCGAGGCGCGAGAGGCCCTGATCTCGTACCACTGGCCGGGCAACGTCCGTGAGCTGCGCAACGTGCTCGAACGCGCGGCGATTCTCAGCGACGAAGGCCTGATCGAACCCTGTCATCTGTCCTTTCAGTCGACCGCAGCGGTTCCTGCCACGTCCCCGCACGACCTGGGCGCGATGGAACGCGATACGATCGAAACCGTCCTGCGCCAGACCGACGGGAACAAGTCGAAGACCGCGCGCCGTCTTGGGCTCACGCGCACGCAGCTCTACGTCCGCCTCCGCCGGTACGGCATCGAGCATTCGGACCCAATGTAGAAATTGAGGATTGAGGATTAATGGAAAGCGATGGTGGGTGGCCTTGAACGATTCCTCAATCGCGCCCGCCGGCGTGCAGGCGGGCGCGAAAGTGCTCGTAGGCGTTATGAGTCGCGGCTATGTGCCCAGGTCCTGCACGTGCACGTACGTGCCGAGCCGTGAGTTGTACGCCAGGTACCAACCGTCATGGTCGGGGTCCACGTACATGGCGATCGGATCGCTGTTCCAGAGCCAGTCGTTGCAGAAGGCGTAGTCGTACGGCGCGACGCCGAAGTAGAACCCGTTGAACCTGAAGCGATCCCGGTCGCCGCCTTCAATCCTGAACTCGTGCCCGAACTCGCCGGTGTAACGGCCGTGCTCGAACGGGTGATCGAGGTGATAGTGGGAGTCGTTGCGGCCCGAATCGTGTCCGATCCACGTGTCGTCGTGGTGCACGTGCGGCATGTTCGGGTGACCGGCCCTGTCAGGCCTGTCAGGCCTGTCAGCCCTGTTAGCCATGTCGGGTCCATGTCTCTCGGTGCCGGCCGGAGAAGGGCCGCGGAACGACGCGGCTGGCGAAGGACCGTGTGATGGAATGTGACCACCACCGAAACCGGCGCCGCCGCCGGCGTGGCTGCCGCCGCCACCGCCTCGGCCCTGCGCGAACATGGGGTGAACACCGATCAGGAATACGACGAGCGCGCTAAGAAATATCTTCATGCTTCCTCCGAGAGCCCATGAAGGCAAAGGCAGTGCCGCTTGGAACGCTACCGATTTGCGAGCTCCTGATTCCCGAGGCCTGCCAGATCCCCGGCGGTGTGCACATCTGTGTGTCGACGTTGTGCCTGCCAGTGCATGCGGTCCTCACTACGCAGGGACGATGGGCTCTTTCCGTTTTCTCAGCGCGTTCATCGTCTGGGGGTCCAGCCGCAAATGGGCCTGGACCAGTTCGGGCGGCGTCAGCGCGATCCACTGGTCGAGGGACACATCGGCGTAATAGCTGCTCTTGAAGATCTCGAGGAATCGAAGCGGCTGTGGGCCGGTGTTCTCGATGTAGTGGCCCATCGCGAACGGCACATAGCCGACGTCCCCGGCCTGGTAATCGAACGTGCGGGCCTGGCCGGACGCGCCGAAGACGCCCATCCGCCCCTGACCCTCGATGTAGTACTGCCACTCGTCAGTATTCGGATGCCAGTGCAGCTCGCGCATTCCGCCAGGATTGACCTCCACGAGCGCCGCGGCGATCGTGACCGATGCCGGGAAGATCTTCGAATCGACGATCCGAACCGTGCCGCTCCGGGTTTGGATCGGCTGCTGCGCCGTCATGCGGTAACTGAGGCTCTGCGCGACCGCGGTGGCGCCCGCCACGTGGTCCGTCCCGAGCGCGCCGGGAATCGGCGCAGGGAAGATGTACAGCTCGTCCGGGCCCGGCACGTGCGCGAACGCGGAAGCCGGCACGCCGAAGTTCTTGCTCAGCACATCGCCCGGGACATGCTTGAACCAGTCGCTGATCAGGAACGTGTTGTCCTCGTCGAACGTCCCATCGTCGAACACGAGCAGGAACTCGCATCCATCCGGCCCCAACCCCTGGATCGAGTGCGGAATGCCCGACGCGAAGTACCAGAGATCGCCGACGCCCACGTCATTGACGAAGTTGTGTCCGTTGGCATCGACGGCTGTGATGCGAGCGGTGCCGTACAGCATGTAGGCCCACTCCGCCGCCTTGTGCCAGTGCAGCTCGCGCACGCCGCCGGCGTTCAGGCGCATGTTGACGCCTGCGATGGGCGTGGAGATGCCGAGCTCTCGCACGGTCACTTGCCGCGTCCACCCTCCGGATTCGAGCCGGACATGCGCATCCGAGAAGGAGAAGCGCAGGTTCGGCAAGGTTCCGGAATCGGTCGAGGGCGGGACCAGCAGGTCGGGGTTCTGGCGATCTCGCGAGAGATTGCGAGGGCCCGGATCCGTGCCGCCATGCCCTGGGCGGCGCGGCTGCGGCGGGTCGCTCGTTTGCGCGTGTCCTGCTGCGGCGGCTGTCATGAGTCCCCCGGCCGTTGCAGCCAGCATGTGTCGACGGGTGAGCTTCATGCCGGCTCGAGTGGCAAAGAGAATGCCGTCTCGAGTGGACGACCGGTCCTGCGGCGTGCGGGCATGGAGTCCGGGGATCCGCAGCGTAACGGTCGATCTGCGTGAAAAGACACACGTGTGATTGCACACAGGGATCAACGTCGAACCACTGTCGAGTCAACGGCGGCCCTTCAGCGACCGCCTTCTGGGCAAATCGGGTGAAATCACTTGGCGTGCTTGTTGCCTTCAACGAATCCGATGGCGACAATCGAATCCGACACGTTTACTCACGCAACGATCACGACGCGCGTCGACATTTCGAACGACCTGTGGCGGATTCTCGTGGATCCCGGCGGTCAATTTCCGTTTGCCGCCGGCCAGTACGCGACACTTGGCGCGAGCACGGCGCACGGCCTGGTCGAGCGCGCCTACTCGATTGTCTCGTCACCTCACGAGCGGGAACTGGAGTTCTTCTTTGAGCTCGTGCCCGACGGCCAGACCACGCCGCTGCTGCATCGGCTGAACGCGGGCGACGGGCTCACCATCCGCAGACGTGCGAAGGGCCGCTTTCTGCTCGACCGGACAAGCGGACGAACGAACCACCTGCTCCTGTGCACCGTGACCGGCATCGCGCCGTTCGTCAGCTATGCCCGCACGCTGAAGAAGGAATGGGATGAGGGCGCCTTCAAGGGGGACCACCGGCTCTTTCTCATTCAGGGCGCCAGCCGCGTTATCGAGTTCGGCTATCAGGACGAGATCGAACGGCTTGCACACGCGGTTCCCTGGCTCACCTATGTTCCGACAATCAGCCGCCCGTGGGATGAGCCCGGCTGGGGAGGCGAGACCGGGCGCGTGGACGACGTGATTCGGAAGTACACCGATCGATGGTCGCTGGACAATCAGAATACGACGGCGTATCTGTGCGGGCACCCCGAGATGATCGCGCACGGAAAGGCGATTCTGCACAGGCACGGCTGGGAAAAAGATGCGCTGAAAGAGGAGAGCTACTTCGTGCCGACGCCGGTCCACGCGTGACCGGCAGCGGCTTGGGAATTCGCACGATGGGCACATCAGCATGGACGACTCGGCGGCAGATCGGCCCTGAGTGGCGTTTGTTGCTCGCTCTCACCGCCGTGGCTCTGTTGACCTCCTCGCCGACACTCATCGCCCAGACGAATGATGCACAGGCGGCGGACGACTGGCTGACCCGCTGGACCGAGAGGGTCGACGAGGCGCGAGCGAGCCAACCCCACTACGTGGCGCCCCTCGTCACGACCCACGTCGTGCTGGTCGAGCAGTACCGTTATGACGTGTCCCGGCAGCGCGATGCGAGCGGAACGGTTTCGTCGAATTTCGGCGCCTCGCGGGGCCTTGAACTCATTCCGACGACGCGTCTGGAGATCGGCATCTCGCCGCCGCCTTACATCACCCATCGGTCGAACGTGCCGGATGGCTTTGGCGATGCGTTCTTCCAGGTCAAATTCCGCGCGTTTTCAGCGCCCGAAGGAAAGGGCGACTACTTCGTCGGCCTGTTCTTCGGTGGATCGTTGCCCACCGGCAGTGCGCCGAACGGCGCCGAGCACGCGATCCTGTTTCCGACCCTGGCAGCGGCCAAGGGGATCGGTCCGATGGATATTCAGACTACGCTGGGGGCGGGCCTCCCCGCGCGTGGCACCGACCTGCTCGGCCGAACGCTTGTCTCGAATACGGCTGTCAACCTCCGGGTCAAGGGCATCGTCTGGCCGATGGTCGAGCTCAACGCCACGTCATGGTCGGACGGCATCCTGGATGGGAAGAAAGAAGTGTTCGTGACGCCCGGGCTCGTCGTGGGCAGCTTTCCACTTCCAGAACGAGTTCACATCGGCTTCGGCGCCGGCGTGCAGATCGCCGTGTCGCAGTTTCGCCGGTACAACCACCGATGGATTGCCTCGGTCCGCGTGCCGTTCTAGCGTCGGGTACGGGGCGCCAGGTATGCGGCATTCGCGAACGGCGATTCGTGGTGTACTCTCACCCGAGTCGCGTCGAAGCGGCATAGGGAGGTCGATGTTTCGATACGCTCTGGCGACAACTTTCGCGGCCGCCTTGAACGCATCGGCGGTCGCCGCGCAGCCAGGCTTCGCACCGGCCAGCTACGTGAGCGGAGGTCTGCCGGCCGCTCCTGCGCTCGCCGTCTCTGGGGGCGAGGTGTTTCTCGAGGTGCTGGTCGCGGACGACGGACACGTCGACTCGATTCGGACGTTGCGCACGACTCCCCCTTTCACGGACGCCGTCACCAGCGTTGTCCGCGGCTGGCGGTTCAAGCCGGCGGCGGAGCCAGCGCGGCCTGTTGCGGGTTCGGTGTTTGTCGCGGCGATGTTCGCACCGCCGGCCCTGAATGTGCCGACGCTGGGTCAACCGCCGCGGGACGTTGCCTCCCCGTCCGCCGAGACGCCCGGGGCGATCGTTGCAAACCCGGCAAGCTATCCGCTGCGCGCTCTGGGCGACGGCACCGTGCTCGTCGAGGTCTCGATCGACCGTGCTGGCCTGACGACGGACGCCCGCGTCATCGTGTCGGCACCAGGGTTTGATGCCGCCGCGGTTGCCGCTGCACGGTCGTGGTTGTTCGTGGGGGCGCGAAGGGGCGGCAGCGGAGTACCGGCACGCGCGTATCTGATATTCAACTTTCGAGCTCCTGTCACGGGCCTGCCCTGAGCTTCTGAGCACACATCTTGCGATCTCTCCTCGCGGCTGTCATGACGCGGCCGAAGGAGAGAAAGATGAAATCGTTGATTCGTTCCATTGGCATCGCAGTCGGTATCATCACGCTCGCCGGTGTGCAGAACGCCAGCGCTCAGGTCACCGATGCGATCGAGTTCACCACATCGTTCGCGTTCACGGCGGGCGCCGCGACGCTGCCGGCCGGCACCTACACGATCAGGCCGGATGAGGACGCTCCCGATATCCTGCTGCTGACCGGCGCGCAAGGATCAGTGTTTCTCCCGACAGACAACGCCCAGGCGCGAGAAGTACCTTCCAAGACGGAAGTCGTCTTCGCGCGCTACGGCGGCGGCTACGTGCTGAAGAACGTCTGGGTCGCCGGCTCGACGAGTGGCGCCGTCAGCAAGACTGCCGAAGGCGAACGGCACATGGCGAAGCTGGGCGGCTCGAAAGGCGAGCAGCGCGTCGCGGCTCTGAAAGTCGACCTGTCCAAGGGGCGATGAGGTGTCGATGCGGACGGCGTCAGGGCTTCCTGGCGCCGTCCGAGTGCGCAGGGCCGGTGAGCAAGAGTGTTCGGGGGTGCGCAGCGGGAAGTCTGTCGAGCGATCCGTGCACCGAAGTTTCACGCCCTGACTGTGGCCTGCCGCTTGCCTTCCTGCCAGATGGCCGCTTATGTGGATCGTCCGACTCGCCCTTCGCCGCCCCTATACGTTCGTGGTCGTCTCGCTGCTCATCGCGGTGCTGGGCCTGCTGTCCATCGCCTCGATGCCGACCGACATCTTCCCGGCCATCAACATCCCCGTCATCAGCGTGATCTGGAGCTACGGCGGGTTGTCCGCGACGGAGATGCAGGAGCGGATCACGACCGTGGTCGAGCGGGCGATGACGACGACGGTCAGCGGCATCGAGCACCTGGAGTCGCAGTCGGTCCGCGGCAACAGCGTCATCAAGCTCTATTTTCAACCCGGCGCCGACGTGAACGCGGCGATCGCTCAGGTGACGGCGATCTGTCAGACGTTGATCAGGCCGCTGCCGACCGGCATCACGCCCCCGCTGATCCTGCAGTACAACGCCGCGGACGTGCCGGTGATCATGCTCAGCCTGGGCAGCGATCAGCTCTCCGAGCAGGAGATCAGCGATCTCGGGAACAACTTCATCCGAACGCAGCTCGTGACCGTGCCTGGGGCAGCCGTTCCGGTACCCTACGGCGGCAAGTCGCGAGTGGTCAACATCGACATTGACCCGGACGCGCTCTATGCGCACGGCCTCTCGCCCGGGGACATCAGCAGCGCGATCCTCGCCCAGAACGTCGTGCGATCGCCGGGCACGGCCAAGATGGGTCCGATCGAATACGACGTCGCCATCAACAGCAGCCCGGAGCTCCTGGAACAGCTGAACGACATCCCCATCCGGTATGCCAACGGCGCGACGGTGTATATGCGCGACGTGGCATTCGTTCACGACGGCTTCACGCCGCAAACCAACCTGGTGCGCCGTGACGGCCGTCACTCCGCGTTGCTGCCCGTGCTGACGAGCGGGACCGCCTCGACGCTCGCCGTGGTGAGCGCCGTGCGCAAGCTGATGCCGAAGATTCAGGCAGGGCTGCCGAAGAGCCTGAACGTCGATTTCCTGTTCGATCAAAGCGTGTTCGTGAGCGCCTCCATCACCGGGGTGCTCCGCGAAGGCGCAATTGCCGCCTGCCTGACGGCCCTGATGATTCTGCTGTTCCTGCATTCATGGCGCAGCACGCTGATCGTCGTCACCTCAATCCCTCTGGCGCTCCTCGCCTCAATCGGCGTCCTCCACCTGCTGCACCAGACGCTGAACGTGATGACGCTCGGCGGCATGGCCCTCGCCGTAGGCATCCTGGTGGACGATGCCACAGTGGAGATTGAGAACAACCATCGCCACATGGAGCTCGGCACGCCGCTCCGGCAGGCGATCCTCGACGGTGCCGCGGAGGTGGCCTCGCCGGCGCTCGTCTCGACGCTCTCCATCTGCATCGTCTTTGTGCCGATCTTCCTGCTGAGCGGGGTCGGCGGCTTCCTCTTCTCGCCGCTGGCCATGTCGGTCGTCTTCGCGATGCTCGCGAGCTATTTCCTCTCGCGCACGCTGGTGCCGACCATGTTCCTGTATCTGATGGGCGCCGAAGCGCGGACGACTGAGGCGGAGCGCGGCAGGGCGCGCCAGTCGTTCCTCCGACGCCTTTCCGATCGTTTCGAGGCAGGCTTTCATGCGTTGACAGACGCGTACGCCAGCGCCCTCGACTGGATCCTCGAGCAACGGGTTCTCGCGCTCACGGGGTTCCTGGGGTTCGCGGTCGCGTCGCTCTTCCTGTACCCGTTTGTCGGGCGCGATTTCTTCCCGACGGTGGACGCGGGGCAGCTCCGGCTCCACGTGCGGTGCCCACCGGGCACGCGGATCGAGCAGACGGAAGTGTATTTCCAGCAGGTCGAGGACTATATCCGACAGGTGATCCCGCCGAGCGAGGTGTCGGTGATCAACGACAACATCGGCCTGCCCAACAACATCAACCTGGCCCTCAGCGACAGCGTCACCGCCGGTCCGTCGGACGGCGAGATCCTCGTCGCCCTCAACGCGACGCATCACCCCACGGCCGACTATCTCAGGACATTGCGACACGAGCTGCCAGGCCGGTTTTCCGAGCTGGAGTTCTTCACCCAGCCGGCGGACATCGTGAGCCAGATCCTCAACTTCGGGCTCCCGGCGCCGATCGACGTTCAGATCAGCGGGCCAATCGGTGAATCGGACGCGAACTACAAGGCCGCACAGCAGATCTCGCGCGATCTGTCGTTCGTGCCGGGCGCCGTGGACGTGCATGTCAAGCAGGTTGCCAACGCGCCGCGGATCATGATCGACAGCGACCGCGCGATCGCGCAGCAGTCGGGGCTCACCGCGACGAACATCGCCGGCAGCCTCTCGGTGTCGCTGGCCGGCAGCGGCGTGACGGGGACGAACTTCTGGCTGAACTACAAGAACGGCGTCAGCTACGAGGTCGTGGCTCAAACGCAGCAGTATCGCGTCAGCTCGATCGACGAATTGAAGAGGACGCCGATCGCCACTGGAGGCGCCGCACCCCAGTTGCTCAGCAACCTCGCGACGTTCAGCCGTACGACGACCCCGCTGTCGCTGAATCACTACGACGTCCAGCCGGTCTTCGACGTCTCCGCAAACGTGCAGGGCACCGACCTGGGCAGCGTGTCTGACGCCGTCGACAAGATCGTCGCCAAGTACACCGGGCAGATCGCGAAGGCCAGCAGCATCGCGGTGCGCGGCCAGGTGCAGAGCATGAAGCAGGCGTTCGGCGAGATGGCGCTCGGGATCGTCTTTGCCGTGCTTCTGGTGTATTTCCTGATGGTTGTCAACTTCCAGTCATGGATGGATCCGTTCATCATCCTCCTGGCGCTCCCCGGCGCGCTGGCCGGCATTCTGTGGGCCCTCTTCATCACGCGGACGACCATCAGCGTGCCCGCGCTGATGGGATGCATCATGGCGATCGGCGTCGCGACATCGAACAGCATCCTCATGGTCACCTTCGCGAACGAGCAGCGGGTGCCGCAGTTCGGCAGCCTCGACGCCCGCGCCGCCGCCCTCGTGGCCGGCCGCACGCGGCTTCGCCCGGTGCTGATGACGGCGCTGGCCATGCTCCTGGGCATGCTGCCGATGAGTCTCGGTCTCGGGGAAGGCGGCGAGCAGAACGCGCCGTTGGGTCGCGCCGTGATTGGCGGACTGCTGCTCGCGACCGGCTACACGCTGTTCTTCGTTCCGACCGCGTATAGCTGGTTGCGTCGCACGCCGCCGAAGGACTTCGACGAAGAGGGGAAGGCATGACCCGCACGATGCTCGCCATCGCGGTCGGGATCCTGAGCCTGTTCGCGATCCTGCTGGCGGTCGGCGCCATCGCGCGAACACATACGGATCGTGAGCTGAAGGCCGCCGCGCAGACGCTGCAGAACGCCTCTCTGCAGGTCCCGGTGATCCGGCCCGAGCCGGCGACCCAAAGCGACCTGACTGTGGCCGCCACGACGCAGGCCATGCAGGACACGATCGTCTATGCCCGGACGACCGGGTACATCAGCAGGCGGCACGTCGACATCGGCGATCGCGTGAACGCCGGACAGCTCCTGGCTGAGATCGCGTCACCCGAGATCGATCAGCAGCTGCAGCAGGCGCAGGCCGACCTGCAGCAGTCCGAGAGGACCCTGGAGCTGCAGAAGGCCACGCTCGATCTCGCGCGGATCACGATGGCGCGCTACCAGGCTGCGGACGCCGACAGCGCAGTGGCCAAGGAGACGGTCGATCAGAGCGTCGCGGCCGTGAAGACGGGGCAGGCAGCCGTCGCGGCCGCCGAGGCGACGGTCGCATCCAACACGGCGAACGTGCGGCATTTTCAAGAGCTCACGTCGTTCGAACGTGTCACGGCCCCGTTCGCGGGAACGATCATTCAGCGCAACGTCGATGTTGGTGCGCTGATCATGGCCGGCAGTCCCACGAACAACACGGCCGCGGCTCCAACGAGCGTCACCGGCGGCGCGAACGGACTGTTCGAAGTGGCCAGGATCGACTGGTTGCGCGTGTTCGTGAACGTTCCCCAGGCCTACGCGCCGAACGTGCACCCCGGCCTGCCGGTCTCGGTCTCGGTT
>DASZFS010000543.1:0-5033 GCA_035939575.1 Vicinamibacterales bacterium
CCTGATCTTGGGGCGAGGCAACTGCACGCGGCCACGAGTCTTCAGCCCGTCGCAGAGTCGTCGGCCGCCCTCACAGTCTTCAGCCCGCCACCAGCTATTGCATCTCGCCATCCATACATGTAGATTTATAGATATGAAGGCCGCATCCGCGCTCTATCGTCTGCTGGGCGACGAGGCACGGCTGCGGCTCCTCCGCATCCTCTCGCGGGAGCGGCTCAACGTGACCGAGCTGACCGGCGTGCTCGGCCTGGCCCAGTCCGGCGTGTCGCGGCACCTCGGGCTCCTCAAGGACGCCGGGCTCGTGGCGGAGGAGCGCGACGGCGGCTTCAGCTATTACCGCGCGGCACTCGCCGACGATCCCCTCCGCGCGGCGCTGGACAAGCAGTTCGAGGCATCGGCCGCTGACGCCGTCGTGCGGGCTGACGACGCTCGGCTGCAGGAGGTCCTGCGCGTGCGGAAGGAGAACTTCGACGCCCACGCGGGCCCCGATACGCGCGACGCCCGCCAGCTCGTGCCCGGCCGGAGCTGGGCGGCCTGGTCGCGCGCCCTGGGCCTGCTGATGCCGAGCGTGAAAGTCGCGGACCTCGGCTGCGGGGAGGGCTATCTGACGATCGAGGCCGCGCGCTGGGCTTCGCGGGTGATCGCCGTCGACCGCTCCGCGGCGGTGCTCGCGCGGGCGCGGGCGCTCGCCGGGCGCCGGCGCGTGTCGAACGTCATCTGGAAGAGGGGGGAGCTCGAGAAGCTTCCCGTCCGAGACGCCGCCGTCGACGTCGCCATGCTCTCGCAGGCACTGCACCATGCGCACGACCCGGCCAGGGCGATCGGCGAGGCCGTCCGCGTCACCGTCCCCGGCGGACGCGTCCTCGTCCTCGATCTGCGCGCTCACCAGGAAGAGTGGGTGCGCGCCAAGCTCGGCGACCGGCGCCTCGGCTTTGCAGACGCTGATCTGAAGGGCATGCTGACGGGCGCCGGCCTCGAGGAGGTGCGCGTCGGTGTGGGTGCCCGCAAGGCAGGCGATCCGTTTACAGTCCTCATTGCTTCAGGAACCAGACCCCATGCAGCCACGAGATCACATGCGCACCGCCCGCGCGCTTGACGAGCTTCTCGCACGCCGGATCGCGATCCTCGACGGTGCGATGGGCACGATGGTGCAGCGGTATGCGCTGACGGAGGCGGACTTCCGGGGTGAGCGCTTCAAGCGCCACCCACGGGACCTCAGAGGCAATAACGACCTGCTCGTCCTCACCCGCCCCGACATCATCGGCGCGATCCACCGGGAGTATCTCGAGGCCGGCGCCGACATCATCGAGACCAGCACCTTCAGCAGCACCGCCATCGCCCAGGCCGACTACGGGCTCGAGTCAATCGTCTACGAGCTGAACGTGACAGGTGCCGCGCTCGCGCGCGCGGCCGCCGATGAGTGGAATGCCCGGACGCCGGACCGCCCGCGGTTCGTCGCCGGATCGATGGGCCCGACCAACCGCATCCTGTCGATCTCCCCGGACGTCAACAACCCGTCGTTCCGCAACATGACGTTCGATCAGCTCCGCGAGGCGTACTCGGAGCAGCTGCGCGGGCTCATCGACGGCGGGTGCGACCTGCTGCTGTTCGAGACAATCGTCGACACCCTGAACGTCAAGGCCGGCATCGTCGCGCTCGAGGAGATTTACGAGGAGCGCGGAGCGGCGATGGCCCGGCTGCCCCTCATGATCTCGGTGACGATCACCGACCGCAGCGGCCGCACGCTGGCGGGCCAGACGATCGACGCCTTCTGGACGTCGATCGCGCACGCGCGGCCGTTCAGCGTCGGCATCAACTGCGCGCTGGGTGCGCGCGACATGCGGCCGTACCTGGCCGAGCTCGCGCGCGTCGCCGACTGCTACATCACGTGCTATCCGAATGCGGGCCTGCCGAATGCCTTCGGGCAGTACGACGAGCAGGCGGCCGAGACCGCGTCCCTCTTGCGCGAGTTCGCCACCAGCGGCTTCGTCAACGTTGTCGGCGGCTGTTGCGGGACGACGCCTGAGCACATCGCGGCGATCGCGACGGCAGTCGAGGGCCTCCCGCCCAGAAAGTGGGCGAGTACCCCTGTTCCGGCCGCGCCGGACCAGGCGGCGCGACCCCATTTCACACAGCTCGCCGGCCTCGAGACGCTGACCATCCGCCCTGACTCGAACTTCCAGATGATCGGCGAGCGGACCAACGTCACCGGGTCCGCGCGGTTCGCGCGGCTCATCCTGTCAGGCAACTACACCGAGGCAGCGGCCGTCGCCCTCGAGCAGGTCCGCGGCGGCGCGAACCTCATCGACGTGAACATGGACGAGGGGATGCTCGACTCCGAGCGTGCGATGACCGAGTTCCTGAACTACATCGCGACCGAGCCCGAGATCGCGCGCGTCCCGATCATGATCGACAGCTCCAAGTGGTCGGTCATCCTCGCCGGCCTCAAGTGCGTGCAGGGCAAGGCCGTGGTCAACTCGATCAGTCTGAAGGAGGGCGAGGAGGAATTCCTCCGCAAGGCAAAGATCGTCCGGAGGTTTGGCGCCGGCGTCGTCGTGATGGCCTTCGACGAGCGCGGCCAGGCAGACACCATCGAGCGCAAGGTCGAGATCTGCCGCCGCGCCTACGCGCTGCTGACGGGCCGCGGCGGATGGGACCCGTCCGACATCATTTTCGATCCCAACGTGCTGGCGATCGCGACCGGACTGGAGGAGCACCAGGCGTACGCCATCAATTTCATCGAGGCGACGCGCCTCATCAAGGCTGCCTGTCCCGGCGTGAAGATCAGCGGAGGCATCAGCAACCTGTCGTTCTCTTTCCGCGGAAACGACGTGGTCCGGGAAGCGATCCACTCCGCGTTTCTGTACCACGCCATCAGGGCCGGGCTCGACATGGGCATCGTCAACGCCGGCCAGTTGGTCGTGTACGAAGACATCCCCAGAGATCTGCTGGAGCATGTCGAGGACATCATCTTCAACCGGCGGCCGGACGCCACCGAGCGGCTGGTGGAGCTCGCCGCGACGATCAAGGGTGGCGGCCGCAAGCGGGAGCAGGATCTCGCCTGGCGATCTGGGCCGGTGCAGGCCCGCCTGTCCTACGCGCTCGTCCACGGCGTCGTGGACTTCATCGAGGCGGATGTCGAGGAGGCGCGCCAGCAGTACGCGCGACCGTTGGAGATCATCGAAGGCCCCCTGATGGACGGGATGAAAGTCGTCGGTGACCTGTTCGGCGCGGGGAAGATGTTCCTGCCCCAGGTGGTCAAGTCCGCTCGAGCCATGAAGCGGGCGGTCGCGTATCTCGAGCCGTTCATGGAGCTCGAACGCCGGGCAGCCGAGCAGGCGGGCGGCGGCCCGTTGGATAGCGTCGAGAGCGGCAGCCCCGCCCGGTCGAAGGGCAAGATCGTGATCGCGACCGTCAAAGGCGATGTCCACGATATCGGCAAGAACATCGTCGGCGTCGTGCTCGGCTGCAACAGCTACGACGTCGTCGATCTTGGCGTCATGGTGCCGTGCGACCGGATCCTGCAGGCGGCAGTCGATGAGCACGCGGACCTGGTCGGCCTCTCGGGCCTCATCACGCCGTCGCTCGACGAGATGGTGTTTGTGGCCAGGGAGATGGAGCGCCGAGGCTTCAAGACCCCCCTCCTGATCGGCGGGGCGACCACGAGTCGGCAGCACACGGCGGTGAAGATCGCGCCGGAGTACGGCGAGAGCACCGTGCATGTCCTCGATGCGTCGCGCGTGGTCGATGTCGTATCCAGTCTGTTGAGCGATGACCGGCGCGCGGCGTTTGCCCGCGAGAACCGGGAGCGCCAGGACCGGCTGCGCGAGCAGCACGGTGCGCGCAAGGAGCGGCCGCTCCTGTCGTACGAGGCGGCCGTGGCCGATCGTTTCCAGATCGACTGGTCGCGCGAGCGGCTGCCCGATCTGCCGTTCATCGGGACACGCGTGCTCGTCTCGGTGCCGCTCGAGGAGATCGTGCCGTTCATCGACTGGACGTTTTTCTTTGCTGCCTGGGAGCTGAAGGGGCGCTTCCCGGCCATCCTGGACCATCCGCAGTACGGGCCGGCTGCGCGCGACCTCTACGCGAACGCGCGATCGCTCCTCGACCGGATCGTCGCCGAGCGCCTCCTGACGGCGAGCGCGGTGTACGGCTTCTGGCCGGCGGCCAGTGAGCGCGACGACATCGTGGTCTACAGCGACCGCGAGCAATCAGGCGAGTTGACGCGGTTCAACCTGCTGCGGCAGCAGGAGGCCATGGCCAGCGGCCAGCGGCATCTCTCGCTCGCCGACTTCGTGGCGCCCCGTGATCAAGGTCAGCCCCGTGATGAACGTGAACAACGCCGCGCAATTGACTCCATCGGTGCCTTCGCGGCGACGGCGGGGCTGGGCGCCGACGACCTGGCGCGGCGCTTCGAGCGCGAACACGATGACTACAGCGCCATTCTCGTAAAAGCCCTCGCCGATCGGCTGGCAGAAGCGCTCGCGACATCGCTGCACCAGAGGGCGTTGCGCGAGTGGGGCATCGACGAAGCGCCCACCGCGGATCAGATTCTGGCAGAGCAGCATCGTGGTATCCGCCCGGCCTTTGGCTATCCAGCCTGCCCGGACCATAGCGAGAAATTCAAGCTGTTCGATCTGCTGCGTGCCCGGGACATCGGTATCGATCTCACCGAGCACGCCGCCATGACCCCGGCTGCCAGCGTCAGCGGGATGTATTTCGCGAGCCCCCACGCGCGCTACTTCACCGTCGGTCGTCTCGGTGAGGATCAGATCGCCGACTACGCGAGACGAAAAGGCCTGTCGATCGAGCAGGTGGAGCGCTGGCTCACGCCGAACCTTTCATACGAGCCCGCCCACTGCTAACTCCGTGTCCGCCATTCCCGTCTGTGTCGCGTGTGCCCTTCGTGTCGGTTGTGGTCTTACCGTACATGAAGTACTCGCCTGGGTTGACTAACTGCGACGAAACATGACTCGGTGGTCCGACTGGACACTCAGAACTGAAAGTCACGTTCCTAAATAGGACACGCGCAA
>DASZFS010000544.1:0-27531 GCA_035939575.1 Vicinamibacterales bacterium
GACGCATCGCTTCTGGACGACGACGCTCAAGAGCGATCCGGCGGTCATCGGCAAGACTGTCCGGCTCGGCACCCGGTCTGCGACGATCATCGGCGTCCTCGAGCCATCCGTCCCCTATCCTTCCGAGACCGAGATCATCGCGAACGTCGTGACGAGCCCGCACCATCTGTCGGCCACGATGGTGACCGGGCGCGTGCACCGGATGACCGAGCTCTTCGGCCGCCTGGCGCCGGGGCGTGACCTCGAGGCCGCCCGCGCCGAGCTGCACGCCGTCCACGCGGCGATCGTCAAGGAGCACCCTGAGGCGTACTCGGCCAAGGCAGACTTCCGGATCGACGCGGTCAAGCTGCGCGACCAGATCACGTCGCGCGCGCGTACGGTCCTGTGGGTCCTGCTGGCGGCGTCGGGCCTGATCTTCGTCATTGCCTGCTCGAATGTTGCGAACCTGATCCTCGCCCGCTCGGTACGGCGCGAAGGCGAGCTCGCCATCCGCGCGGCGCTCGGCGCCGGCACGCGCGCGCTGCGCCGGACGCTCCTGGCCGAGAGCCTGTTGCTCTGCGGCGCGGGCGCCCTGCTGGGCGTCGCCAGCGCGCGGCCGATGGTCGCGATTCTCGCGCGCTACGCGGCCCGCTTCTCCGTGCGCGCGCTCGATCTGACCGTCGATGCGAGCCTGCTGTGGGTGGGCGTCAGCCTCGCGCTCGTCGCGGCCATCCTGCTCGCGTTCGTGCCGCGCCTGCCGTCCACGAACACGTCGCGGGGGTTCGGGCTGTCGAACGGCAGCGCCCGCGTCACCTCCGGCACAAACCGGCGGCTCCGACTGTTCGCGGTCACACAGATCGCGGCGTCCTTCGTCCTGCTCGCCGGCGCGGGCATGCTGCTCAAGACGCTCCTCGCGCTGCAGGCCGCCGAGACCGGCTTCGAGATGCGCCACGTGCTCGCCGTCGACGTCCCTGTCATGTCGTACGGGCGGACGAACGATCAGATCGCCGACTTCTACAAGGAGGCCATGCGGCGCATCGCCGTGCTCCCGAGCGTCGATCGCGTCGCGGTCGGCAACAATGTGCCGTGGCGGGACGCCGGCAACTTCGGGCCCGGCTTCCAGTTCTCGGCGGAAGGCCACATGAACGCGCCGGGCGAAGAGGATCAGCGCGCCCGGTTCCGGGTGGTCTCCCCCGACTTCTTCGCGGCGCTCGGCGTCCCGATTCTCGCCGGGCGCGGCCTGACCGAAGCGGATCGACGGGGCGGCGAGCCGGTCGTTGTCGTCAGTCAGAGCCTCGCGCGGCGGATGTTTCCCAACGAGGATGCCGTCAACCGCCACATCACCTGGACCGATCCGGTCATGAAGTTCATCGGCCTCGAACCCGTCGCGCGCCGCATCGTCGGCATCGCCGCGGACGTGGACGATGAGAACGTGGTGCCAGAGCCGGCGTTGAGCGTGTATCACTCCTTCGAGCAGGAGACTGGCCTCTTCATCGCGGGCCGCCTGTTCGTGCGCGCCCGGACGGATCCGTACGCGCTGGTGCCGCCCATCACCCGGATCGTCCGCGAGCTGTCGGCCGACCAGCCGATCGAGCGCGCGGCCACGCTCGAGGACGTGCGGGCCGAAGTGCTCAGCCCGGATCGCCTGAATACGCTGGTCTTCGGCGGATTCGCGGCTGTCGCGCTGACCATTGCCATCATCGGCGTCGCCGGCGTGCTCGCGTTCTCGGTCAGCGGGCGCACGCGCGAGTTCGGCATCCGGCTCGCTGTCGGCTCGCAGCCGCGCCACCTCCTCGCCGGTGTGCTCGGCGAAGGCGCCGTCATGGCGGGCATCGGTGTCGTCTCCGGCGCCATAGTCGGCTACGCACTCGCGCGCACCGCGGCGAGCTACATTCAGAACATGCAGATTCCTGGAGCGCTGCCGACAATCGGGTCAGCCGTCGTTCTCCTCGTTGCCGCGGTCGTGGCGTCGGTGCTGCCGGCCGCGCGCGCCGCGCGCGTCGACGTCATGCAGGCGCTGCGATCAGACTAGGCTCGGAGTTGGCGCGCGATGAAGGCCTTGACCATCTCCCGGGCGCGGTCGGTCTGCGGCCCCGGCGTGGCGACCCACTCGTGCTCGCAGCCCTCGAACAGCTGATACTGGCAGTCGCCGCCCGCCGCGCGGTACGTCCTGGCGAATTTTTCCTGTACGGCCGGGAGGACGTTGTCGTCGAGCGCGCCCTGCATGATCAGCAGCGGCACCAGGGTAGCCGCTTCGTGGCGATCGAGGATCTCCTGCGGGTTGCTCTCGTGGATCGTGTCCCAGGGCTTGAAGAAGGTCGTGTTGTTCTTGACCATGCTGTCGCGCTTCAGCCGCTCCGCGTTCTGGAAGCGCGCGTACGGGTCGCTGATCGGCGAGCGCATCGCGACGTAGGCCACCGTCGCGTCGACATGCGGCGCCTCGGGCAGGGGAGTCGCGTTGTAGCGCGCGTCGTGCGGCCGCATGCCGAGGAGCTCGGCCACGTGACCGCCGCTGGAGCTTCCGTACACGCCGATCTTCGACGGATCGCCATTCCACGAGGACGCCTTCGCCTTGAGCCAGCGCACGCCGTAGTTGGCGTCCTGAACGCACGCCGGGTACGGCGCCTCGGGCGCCAGCGTCATGTCGATGGCCACGACGAGGATCCCGCTGGCCGCCAACGCGCGGTCCATCGGTTCCTCCGCGTGGCGGTCCTTGGCGTTCCAGGCGCCGCCGTGCAGATCGAGCACGGTGGGGAAGGGGCCCGCACCGGTCCGGGGAACAGGGGCTCCAGGAGTAAGGGTCGGTTGATAAATGCGGGCCATCAGAGTCCGCCCGGCCGCCGTGCGCCGGAACTCGACCTCGCTCACCTTGATCTCGAACCTGGCGGTGGGATCGTATGCCGTCGCCGCGTTGGCTCCGGCGCGGGCACTCTCCGCGGCGTCAGCCGCATACGCGTGGCGGGGTCTCAAGGCTGGCACGACACCAGGCAGGCCCACTGCGGCCAGCGCAGTCATCTTCGCGAGAAAGGCGCGACGTCCGTGCGGATACCCGTCCATGATGATCTCCCTGCACGTTCAGGGTGGATGATACGCCCACCGGAGGAGTCGAGGGCGGCTCTTCACGTCCTCGACTCCTCAAGCAGTCTAAGAATCGCCGCCACGGTGCGATCTTCAGCTGTCACGCCGAGTCGGAGCTGTATCGCTTACTCTGACGACCGGGGACAAACGTTGTCGAGATACGGCGCACCCGGAATGTGTGGGCCGGGGTTGCACGGAACCGCGCTCAAGTAGGTGTAGATCGCCAGCAGATCGCGATCCGTCATGTTCGCAAACGTGGGCCACGGCATCACCTGGAGAAGATCGCCGTTGAAGGGAAATGGGAGGCAGTTGGCCGGGTTGCCAGGAGAAACACAGCTCGGATGAAGGTGGTCGAAGTCTGTCCCGTGCCTCATAATCTCGAGGAACTCGGGAAAGGTGTGACCTCCCTCCGGCAGCCCAGTGATATCCGGCGTCAAGTTGCGAGTGTACAGGTGCACAATGCTGCCCGGCCCGCCGGGGAACGGACCGAAATCGTTGCCTCCACCCAAGTAGAAGGCCGGGTTTACTTTTGTCTTTCCCTTGAATGGCGGCGCAAGAAGGTACGGGTTTCCGGGGACAGTGTACTGGACCGCGGGGTTCAGAGTGTGGCACCCGTTGCAGTCTGCCTGCGCATTAACAATGTAGCTTCCGAGTCCGACCAGCGCCCGGTTTTTCCCCGCCAAATGTAACCGAACAGGTGCGATCGCGAAGCCCTGCTGGATTTTGGACTCATCATTCTCCTCGTCTGCATGGACCTTCTGAGATCTCATCAACATCACTGCTGTCAGTGTGACGAGAGTGAAGATAGCAGCTGCCGTACCGGCCAATTGCACACGCTTCAACATGTTGCCTCCTCGATACCCTTAAGTAGGGTTATTGGTTACTTGTTACTTGCTGGTTATTAACGGGATACTTATACACCGTTTTGGGCTTCAGGGTCCGACATTCGAGGTCACAGCGCGATATGATCCGGAGCCATATGAGACTCCCTGCTGGATTGGCGCTGGCCACTTGTCTCGCGGTCGTGCCTGCTGTCGCGCACGCGCACTTCAAGCTGTTGGAACCGGCGTCATGGATCATCGAGGACGACCGCGGCGATCCGCAGAAAGCCGGTCCCTGCGGTGGCACGAACACCGATTACGGCAAGCCAAGCTTCGCCGTCGGCCAGGCGGTGGGCGGATCCAAGCTGCACGTGAAGGTCCAGGAGACCATTTACCATCCGGGCCACTACCGTGTGGCGCTTGCCGTGAACTCGCCGCTCGAATTGCCCGTCGATCCGAAGGCGACGACGGAGCCCACGGACCGGGGACCGCGATCGGTGTCGGCCGAAATCCAGAATCCGGTGCAGGCGCCGGTTCTCGCGGACGGCCTCTTCGTCCACACCGCGAAGGTCGACGTACCGTTCGAGACCGACGTGACGCTGCCGAACATCAGCTGCAAGCGGTGCACGCTGCAGGTCATTCAGTTCATGGAGCAGCACGGCGTGAACAATCCAGGGAACTTCACCTATCACCATTGCGCCACGCTGCAGATCGCGCCTGACCGGACCAAGCCGATCGACGCCGCGTGGCCTGCCGAACGGTGAAGAAGGTCGACTCAGAATAGAGCTGGAGAATCTTGATCTTGGGGCGAGGCAACTGCACGCGGCCACGAGTCTCAGCCTGACCTGGAGCTACTTCCTCCTGACCCGCGTCCCGTCCAGATAGCGATAGTCGCGTCCACCAGCGCTGAGAATCGAGAACGTCGCGGTCACGGCATACGTACCATCAGCCCTGGTCGCGGTGTGCTCGGTGGTGCGCGTGGCGCTCGCGCCGGAGGCGGCGCCGTCGATCAGGGCTTCCTCGAGCGGCCGCCCCTGCACGGACGGCGGAATCGCAACGCCCAGCAATCGCAGGAAGGTCGCCGCGAAGTCAACGTTCGCGCTCGGCGCGTCAACGCTCGCGCTCTGTTTCAGGTCCGGCCCGGCGGCAATCAGCGTGTTGTGGATGTCCCACGGGCTCGAACTGCCGTGCCCGGCAACGCCGCTGGACGCGACGCTCCCCCGCAGCCCGTACACGTTCGAGGCGTCCGTCCAGTCAGGCGAGAACAGAATCTGCGCGGACCGATCGTGATTCCAGTGCGCCGCGTCGAACGACAGTGTGCCAGGCACAACGCCATCGAGCGATTCCGGCTGTGCAGCCCGGGTGAAGATCGCTCCCACGCCAGCAGTCTCCTGCAGCTTTGTGGCAATCGCCGTCACCGCCAGCTGGTCGCCGTCACGCACGTAGATCGCTCCGCCGCTGGTGACGATCCGCGGCGAGCCGTCGGGAAGCGTGCCGGCGAACGGCCTCAGCACCGCGTCGAGATCGATGGCCCCGATGTGCGTCGAGAAGCCGTGGTCCGAGGTGACCCAGATATCGTAGCTCTCGGACAAGCCGGCCGTGACGAGGGCGTCTTCTATTCGCTTGATTTCCCGGTCGACCAGCCTGAGCACCTCGACGGTCGCTGGAGCGCCGATTCCCTTCGAGTGCGCGGTGGTGTCGAGGTCACTGAGCCACAGAACGGTGACCGAGGGATCCACGCGCGGAATGCCGACCTTCAAGAGGGCGTCGACCGCGTATCGATCGAGCGTCCCGGCTGGCGCTCCCTCCGCGGGGGCCGGGCCCATGGCCTTCATCTCCTGGCCGAGTGATTCCGGTAACGCATACTGGTAGTGGAGGATTGCGCCGCCCGACACCGTATGGTTGTTCAGGAACGCCGATCCGCTCGACCCCGAGCTGACAACGAGCATCTTCCGGCCGGCCGCCTGGAGTAGTTCGCCGAGCGTCGGCGCCGTCAGGAGCCGCCCTTCGGCATCCGCGATCCTCAGCAGGTTGCTGCGCTCCGCTGTGTCGAGGAACTTCGTCGGGTCCACGCGTGGGAAGAACACGGTGTTCCCCATCAGGCCGTGCGTCTCAGGGTAGGCGCCCGTCGAGATTGAGGAGGCGTTGACGCGCGTGACTGTCGGATAGACCGAGTGGTGGTGGTTGAAGACGACGCCGCGCTTTCCGAGCGCGGCAAGGTTCGGCATTACATCTGCTGTGACGTAGTCGGGCCGGAGCCCGTCGACAACGATCAGAAGCTGCCGGCGCGCCGGCACCGGCGCTGCGTGTGCCACACAAGCTATGGCGACAAGGGTCAACGGCAGGACCCTCCGCCGCCAGAATGGATCGGGGCGCTTCGTCATCATTGCGCGGAATCATATCCTGATGACCCAGCGACCGCAGTAGAATCGCCGGCGTGGGAGCAAATTCCATGAAGGCTGTCGTCCGGATTCTCGCAGTTGCCTTGATCGCCACACCCGTCGCTGCGGCCGATCCGCCTGGATTCAAAATGTGGAGCGCGGGCGAGCTCGAGAAGCACAATGAAACGCTGGCGTTGCACGTGGCCGCTGACCATTCGTCGCGGGAAACACTCGCCGACTACGGCAGCCACCGGTTCCGCATGCTCTATAGGGATGCCGATGGCAACCCGGAACAACACGACGCCATCATCGACATCGTTCTGGTACAGAGCGGCGAGGGCACGCTCATCGTCGGAGGCTCCATGACGGGCCGCACGGTCACAGCTCCAGGCGAGTCTGTCGGCACCGGTCTTCAGGGCGGCGATCCGCATCCCCTTCGGGCCGGTGACGTCGTCCACCTTCCGGCGGGCGTTCCTCACAGCTTCCATGTAGCTCCCGGAAAGCACCTCACTTACGTGCTTCTCAAAATTCCGGCGAAGTAACGCGCCGCAGAGAGGTGAACCGTGAACAGCACGCGCAGACAGTCTGGACGACCGCCTTCCCTTACCCTCATGGCCGTGCTTGCGGCGGTCGTTCTGCTGCCGGCATCGGCAGCGACCAGGCAGGCGCCGGACACAACTGATCTCGCAGAGGGTCTGAGACTCTACGAGCAAAAGGGGAATTGTCAGGCCTGCCACGGCTGGGCCGGAGACGGTCGCAAGACCGACAATCAGATGCCCGACGGGGCAAACTTACGTGAGACAAAGCTCAACCGCGCCGGCTTGATCACGACAATCAAGTGTGGGCGGCTCAACTCGCAGATGCCGGCGTTCGACAAGTTCGCATACAGCGACGGGCGCTGCTACGGAAAGACTCAGGCCGATCTGAGATCGTACGCGACCCGCATGCCAGACCCGCCGTCAACTCTCCAGGCGCGCGAGATCGATCTGATTGCCGACTTCATGATGGCGAAGATCGTGGGCAAGGGTCCCATGGATCACGCGCGATGTGTCGAATTCTGGGGATCGGACGTCGAAGCGTGCCGCGACTTTCCCAAGTAGATCGGCGGGGCTGAAGGCTCCGGAAGGGCTGAAAGACTCTGGAGGTGGCTGAAGACTCATGGCCGCGTGCAGTTGCCTACGCCCTCGAGTCCTCAACGACTTTTGCAACCCTTGAGATTCTTGATCTTGGGGCGAGGCAACTGCACGCGGCCATGAGCCTTCAGCCTCCAGCCCCATCCTGTCTCAGTTCAGCGCGAAGACAAACAGGTAGCTCGAGTCCTGGAGATTGTCGTACTTGACGGGATGCAAGTGGCGGCCGCCGGCCTGCACCGCGAGATATTGTTTTGGTCCGATCGCATACGTGACCGGCGCGCCTTTCAGCGCGGTGCCCACGTTGAAGCGCCAGAGCTCCTGGAGCGTCTCGTCGTCATATGCGACCACCCAGCCATCCTGCAGGGCGGTGAACAACACCCCGCCCGCGGTGTCCGTCGCGCCCGATCGAATCTCGATGTCGGTGACCGCCTTCGCGATGATCTTATGATGGACTGCGTCGAACGCCGTCACCGAACCGTAGTACAGATCGCTGCTGAACGTGCGCTTCTGGCTCTTCTTCTCGTCAATACCGCCCTCGGGCGAGAGGAACGCCACTGCCGCGCCGTTCGATGAGAAGCACCCCTCGATCCCGACCCCGTATGCGACGTTCTTGACCGGGTTGTACGCCGTTGGCTGGTGCGCGATGCCACCGTGCCAGGTCGGGCAGGTTCGCTTCGTGCCGTCGCCTCGCAGCGCGCGGGCTTCGGGGTTGTAGACCTGCACATCGAGCTTCGGGTCGTATTCGAGCGGCATGCCGGTCTTGGGATTGAGCCCCTTGGTCCAGTTCAGATCGTTGACGTACTGGACTCCTTTGATGAACCGGCCGTTGGTGCGATCCAGCGAATAGTAGAACCCGTTGCGCGCGAAATGCCCCACGACCTTGCGAAGCTGACCGTCGATCGTCGTGTCGTACAGCATATGAACGCCGACCTCGTCATAGTCCCAGGAGTCGTTCGGCGTGTATTGGAAATACCAGGCCAGCTTGCCCGTGTCGACGTTCAGCGCCACGACTGAATTCGTGTAAAGGTTGTCGCCTGGACGCGCCTGGGGATCGTACTGCGGGATGGGGTTGCCCGTGCCCCAGATCGTGAGCTTCGTTGCGGGGTCGTAGGACCCGGTCTGCCAGAGGCCGCCTCCGCCGGTCTTCCAGGCGCTGTTCTTGTCCTTCCAGGTTTCGCTGCCCGGCTCGCCCGGCTTTGGCACGGCGTACCAGCGCCAGAGCTCCTTGCCCGTTCTCGCGTCAAGCGCGGCAATCCAACCGCGCGTCTTCCCGTCGCCCGCTCCGTTTGCGACGATGACCTTGTTGTCGGCGGTGATCGGCGCTGCGTAGAATTTTTCGCGGCTGCCGAATTCGTTGGTCGTGGCCACACTCTTGTCCCAGACGATTTCGCCAGTGCCGCGATTGATCCCAATCACGCGGCCGTCGGGGAGGTTCGCAATCACGAGATCCTCCCAGAGAGCAATTCCACGCGTGCGCGGTACGTTGCCCTGGTGCTTCACACCGGGATCGGCGACCCACACAAACTGGCCCTTCGTCGGGTCGCGCGCATCGATCTTATAAATCGTTCCCCAGCCATCCGTCGTGTACATGAGGCCGTTGTCGACCAGCGGATTCACCTCGTTTTCCGGGCCGTTCTGTCCGACGTCCTGCATTCCACCCAGCGCCAGAGCCCAGACCATCCGCAGGTTCTTGACGTTCTCGCGGTTGATCTGAGACAGCTTCGAGTATCGCGTGGAGCCATAGTCACCGTTCATCATCAACCAGTTCTGTGGCTCGTTCTGCGCGTTGATCAGCCGGTCCCCGTTGACGGTCATCGTGTACTGGGCGCCAACCGTGATTGCGGCGGCAGCCAACAGGCTCCCCAGGACGCCAAAAAAGAGCTTCATGATCTCCTCATTGCCAGCGCACCTGCATGTATCCGGCGACGGTAATGCCGAAGCTGCTCTCCAATTCCCCGAAGCGCGGCGAATCGACCACCGCAACCACGTCGCGGGGATTGAAATGACTGGTGACGTTGAAGAGCTGCAGGCCGAGATCCGCCTTCCGCCTCAGCAGATCGAAGGTCTTGAACGCTGTCACGTCCGCCGAAAAATATGACGGGAAACGGTCCGCGTTCGGAGGGCCCACATAGTGTTGAAGGCTATCGAGCCGCGAAAAGGGGAAACCAGTGCGCCATTCGACCGCCGGCGAAACCACCGTCCGCCGCGGCAGAGAAATGGTGGCCCACCCTCGAAACCGGTGGGGGACGTCGGCGGCAGTCGGCGCACGCGCCCCAGGCTCGAGGAGCGGCGCGTCGAGATTGGTAAAGAGGGATCCGAAGTCGTTGATCTCCCCGATCGCCGATGAACGGACGTAGCTCAGGAACAGCTGCGAGTCATTGGACCATGTCTTGCGCAGGCTCAGCTGCAATTCCCGGTAGTCGCTCTCGCCGATTCCGGACAGGAGGGCCATTCCCGGACGGCGCATGACGTCAACGGTCGGAAGCTGCGATCCGTGTCGGTTGCGCGCACCGGCCTGCAGTTCGAGCGAGGGGGTGAAACGATGCTCGATCTCGATCGCGATCGCGTCTGAGCGCGGTGACGGAAGGTCGCCGACCATCGGCACGAGCGGAGTCGCCGTGGGTGTCCCCGTGACCGGGTCGTAGGTCGAGTCGATGCGGCTCGGGAACTGGCCGAACGCCTTTGCCGCAAGGGGTACGCGTCCGGCATAGCGGCCGACGCTGCCGCGCACGGTCGTGCGGCCGGCTTCATCGATGAGATAGCGCACACCAAAACGCGGTCCGAGCGTCGGTCCCCCGGAGACCGCACCCGCGTCGAGGCGCAGCCCGAGGTCGACCTGCAGCCGCGTGCCGACGTCCCAGAGATCCCGGAGCCCGCCGCCGCCGTAGGTATCGGTATGGTTCAGCGGGCCGGCAGGATCGAACTGAACCGACCGCACCAGCGCGCCGCCGGCATTGAGAATCTGGATCCGTTGATCGGACAGCGTCCCTTCCATCGATCGGTGGTGCAGCCCCGCCGTCGCCGACACAGTATGCCGCCCGGCCGCCGTCAGGCCGGCGCGATCCCAGACGGCCGTGAGCGAAGAACGCGCGCCGCGAACACCGACGCTCGAAAACCAATTCTGGCGCCACCCGTCCGGCGTCAGGATCGCGTCCCCGCTGCCCGTCGGCGTCAGGTTGGTCCGATGCGACTCAACGCCGGCGCGAAGGGTCAGCAGGTCGTGGGACGAGAGAACCAGATGGTCGGTCACGCCTCCGAACAGATCGTAAACGTCGACGTTGGGAACGGTCTCGACGGGGCGCAGCGTGCTGAGGCCCGCGGCTGTCGTTGTCGCGGGCGCGAACAGCCCTTCTACGGTCATCGTGTGACGAGTCGACGGCTGCAGATCGAGCCGGCCGAAGGACGTCACGCCGGTGGTCCCGATGTTGGGTGCGCCAGACCGGCCCGTCACGCCAGGCACCGGCACCCGCTCGAAGTTGAACTCGGCGGACGCAAAGTACCGCGCGATGCCGGCTCGGCCCCCAACGTACGCGCGCGGAAAGAAGGCCTCAATCTTTCCGAGGCCCAGATGGCTGAGCCGCGGGCGCGGAATGAATCCCTGGATGCCCGCCTTGAGCTGCTCGCCGCCGGGCGTCGTCTCGATCGATGCCGCCGATCCGATGACGTCGCCGAAGGTCGCCGCCACCGGCTCACGGAGAACGGCCATGCCGCGGACGCTTTCAACCGGCAGGTCCAGCGCCGTGGTACCGCTCACCGGATCGGTGACGTCAAATCCGTCAATCCACAAGGTGGATTCGTGCGGGCGCGTACCGCCGATCCGCAGGAGGCCATCCCTCCCGCGCACGACCGCTGGCAGGAGCGGCAGCGACTGCAGAATGCGCGGGCGGGCGGTCGGCAGCCGTTGGGCCAGCGGCGCAGACATCGTGCTGCCGAGATGCTCCATCGACGCGCCAGACGACGTCAACGCCGACGCTACGACTTCGGTCGTCTCGGTAGCGTGGGCAATCAACAGGACGACCCGCCGCGCAGCCTCAGGCTCCACCCGCGCGGTTTCAAACCCGTCGAGCGAAATGACGACGACGTCGTTCGCCTGGGTTGCCGGGAGCTCGAACCCGCCGTCCTGTTGGGCATCGATCGAGGCGACTGTTTGCTCGCCGCGGTGCAGCTCGATATGCGCGCCCGGCAAGGGCAGACCCGTTTGATCGACGACAACGCCGCGCGTCTGCCCCTGCAACCGCACGGGGGCCAGGGCCGCGATCGAGATCGCGAAGGCAGCGGCCATCAATCCCCGGAAGCCACAGGCCGGCCAGGTCGGGCGAGCCATACGCACCAAGCATTCTAGACAGGTTCGGGCGAGATGGCGCGACTTCTATCGTTTGGCGCGCAGGAAGTCGACGATCAGCCTGCTCACCTGCTCCGGCTGTTCCTGCTGGACCCAGTGGCCGGCGCCGTCGACAAACGTGGCGCCGGACATGCGCGTGCATGCACTCTTCTGCATGCGCTCCAGCGCGCCGGGATTCTGAAACGCGCCCCAATCACTCTTGCCGGCGATGAAGAGCGACGGCTGATCGATTGTGCGCCCGGAGAACAGTTGGAGCTCGGCGCCGAACCGCGGGGTCGATCCGATGCGGTATGACTGCAGTCCGCCTTGAAACCCCGTCCTGCCGTACTCGCCGCTGTAGACGCGCAATTCTTCCTCGGGGAGCCATTTGCACGCGGCGATAGCCGCCGCCGACGGCATCTCAGGCGCGACGGTTTCGGCCATGCCCTTGCTCAAATCCATCACGTAATAGCGAGGCAGCTTCGCCCACTCCTCCGCGCTCCTCGCTGCAAGCTGGTGCGGCTGGTTCTGTTTCCAGTCCGCGCTCTTCATGTGATAGTACGCGCGCAGAAACGCATGGAGACCCTGCGGCGCCTTGCGCATGTTGTCGTTGGCCTCGCGCGTCGAGTAGTAGCGCTGATAGTGCTTGCGCGGCGGGGTCAGGTGCGCCAGGTCGTCGTAGATGCGGTCAGCTGGCGCCGCGGGCCCCGCCGATGCGTCGACCGTGTCGAAGGGCAGCGACGGTGGACCCGCAAACGGCGCGCTCATCAGGACCACCGATCTGAAGACATCCGGCCGCACCACCGAACACCATGCGGCAACCGGAGATCCGAAATCGTGGCCGACGACCGCCGCGACGGTTCGATAGCCGAATGCCGTCACCAGCGCCACCATGTCGGTGACCTCGTTCAGCGTCCGCCATGGACTCAGGTCATCATCGAAGGTGACATCCGTTCCATCCGAGCGCCCGTAGCCCCTCAGATCGGGTGCGATCACGTGATATCCAGCGGCGGCAATCGCCGGCATCACTTTGCGCCAGCTGTAGGCGAGCTCGGGAAAGCCATGGACGAGGAGGACCGCCGGCCGTCGGTCGCCTTCAAACCCGGCCTCGAGCACATGCATCCGGATGCCGTTGACGTTGTTGACGAACCGGGCCCTGACGCCGCGTGGGAGGACGTCTTGGCCGAGCGGCTCGGCGGCGGCTGACGTCGCGGGCAACGACTGCGTGCGGGCTCCCGCCTGGGCCGTTGGTGCCATCGCCGCAGGTCCGAGCGCGGCCAGACCCAGAAGAAGCTGACGGCGTGTGAACGCGTTCTGCATGGGGCTACTTCCTGCCGCTCCCGGCGAACGCCGTTGCGGCTCCAAGGCCGATGAGCGCGCCTCCGGTCACGTACCGCTGCCCGCGCCCGAACAGGCGGTGTCTCTTGATCCAGTTGCCTGCCGTCCCCGCCGCGATCGCCCACCCGGAGTCGGTCACGACAGACAGCCCGACGAACAACAGCCCGAGCGCAATCATCTGAAGCGACACGCGTCCCCGCGACGGATTGACGAACTGCGGGAGGAACGCGAAGAAGAAGAGCGCGGTGTGCGGGTTCAGCAGGTTCACGACAACGCCCTGCGTGAACACGCGGCGGAGCGCCGCCGGTTCAACCGCCCCGGGAACGGCGTCCGCCGATGCCGCCGGTGCCAAGAGCGTGCGAATGCCGAGCACGACCAGATATCCGGCGCCCAACAGCTTGACCGTGCCGAATGCGAGAGCCGAGGATACGAGCAGGGCCGAGATGCCGAGAGCCGCGGCCATCACATGGAAGAGCGTGCCGGAGCAGATGCCGAGCACCGACACCAACCCCGCCCGGCGGCCTTGCTCGACGCTCCGCGTCACGATGTAGAGCACGGCGGGCCCGGGCATCAGGAGCAGGGCAAGTGACGCTCCGACGAAGAGTCCCAGGTCAGGGACGTGAGGCACGCCGCAGTTTACCGCACGCCGACGTCTTTCATTCCCTCCAGCGTGCCGAGGTTGAGGCGCGAGACGGCGGCCTTGAGATCGTCCAGCCCGACCCGGTGTCCCGTAGCCGCGACGACGAAGCGGTCGCCGAGGACGATGTCGTACTCCGTTTCGCCGCCGCCCGCCTTCGAGACTTTTTCGTGCACGAGGCGGCCGTTCTCCTTTCGCGTGTGCTCGAAGCCGTCTGCGTCCTCGCGCTCGATCTGGAGGCCGGCCCATCCCGCGAGCGAAGTCAGGCCGCTGGCGCCGCCGGTGTCGGTGATCGCCAGGCCCGCGCTCTTGCCAGACTCGCCGTACGTCGCGTCCGCGCGTGAGACCATCAGGCTGGCGAAGCCGGTCTTCTCCACCTTGCTGCTCGTTTGCGGCATGCCCGCGAACGTCTCGGGCACGAACGGTTTAAGCTGCTCGACGCCGATCGGATCGATGTGCTTGCCGCCGCCCAGCAGGGTGCCGAGCGTATCCATCGCCGCCGACGCGGTCGCGGTGGCGTCCCCGCTCTTCTGCGCGGCCTCCATTTTCTTACTGCTCTCGTCCATCTTCTTCGCGAAGTCCTGGAGCTTGCCCATCGCGCTGTCCTTGTCGAACTGAATGCTGTCGCTTCCTGCCCGACCACCGGCCGCAGCAAGGGCCCCCAATGGTCCCCGCGATCCCAGCGCGCCCGCGCCAACAGCTCCCGCGCCGACGATCAGGCCGCCGGTCACGGTGACGACGACCGAGAGGATGATGGCGCAGATGACGACCACAACGGTGTAGCCAATCGCTTTGTCCTCGGGGCACTTCATCAGGCGCGGGAGGCCGAGATAAAGGAGATAGAGGCCGTACAGCGCGCCGATCAGCGCGAGGGCGCCAAGGGGTGGGATGATCTGCAGCGCGCCCGCGATCCAGGCCGGGGTGTAGGAATACACGGCCACTTTGAATGCCTGCGCGCTGTTCGGCTCGCCGCCGAACGTTGGCGCGAGGACGTTGATGACCACGGACAGGATGAATGTCCCGACGATGGCCATGGCGAGCGTGAACACCGCGGCGCCGAGCCCGGTGACGATCGGCACGCGATAGGTTCCAAGGAACGGAGCGCTGTACCCAATGAAAGACCCGCCGATGAAGCCTGCGGCCGCGCCGATCGCGGCGAGCGGCACGACGTAGCCCGTGATCAGACTGGCGGTCGCGGGTGCCTCCCCGGCGATGATCGGCCACTCCTTGGTCGGCGTGAGGCAGATGTTCAGAATACGTTGCAACATGCCTGCAGGCTCCTTGTGTTCGCTAGTGTCCTGGCCGCGTCAGTCGTTACATCCTTGATGGTCGCGACGTTCGTCCCTTCGTGCTTTCGTCGCCAGGTCTTCTTACAGGCGCGCAATTGCGACCGGGATGTACGCCGCCTTCTCACCGAGTCCTGGCACAGGTTTGGGAAAACCGAGGGCCGCGAGTTCTGGGGAGTGGTAGTTCTGAAGGAGAGTGTCGAACATCGAAGGGTCCGCCATGGCCACCGAGATCGACGCAAGCATGGAGACGTTGGGTGCGCCCGGGCGTTTGTAGACGCACGAGCGCGCGCCTTTGGGCAGGAGCGAAGCCGCCTGCCCGGTCATCGGTGCGCCGGCTTGTACGGCGACGTGAAGAACGGATTCAACGTCCGCTTTGGTCATGATCGTGCAGGCAGATGGGTCAGTGTCGGCTCGCGGCGACGCCGACGCACCGAGGCACAGCCAGCACAGGACAGAGGCAATAGCTCCGATCGGTCTCTTCATGGCCTTGACCTCACCAACCGCGCCTTTCGCTCACCGGCGCAGCTTCTGACCGCAGTCCCACGCTCCGGAGGCACCGCCCACCTTGAACGTGCCGGTCCGCTCGTCCGCGTTCACGTGAATCGTCCCGTGCCCGAATACCGGCTCGCCGCTTTCCGGCCGCACGAGAATCCTGATGTTCTTGTAGTCACCCGGCCCCGTGTACGGCGCGTTGTTCTCCTGGCCGGGAGAGTTGCCGTCGCCGAGCGGGCCGATCGTGAATGTGAGGGCGGTGGTGGGGGAGCTGCGCTCGGGAAACCCGAACGCGACGTCGCCTGCGTTCTTGCCGGTGCCTGAGTAGCACCGCGCGCCGCTTACCTGCCGCCGGAACGGCGAGTTAATCCGTGCGCCACCCTGAGGAGAGGGCGGTGCCTGAGGCAGCGTAGAAACGGCCGCACACCACAGAGCGGTCCAGAAGAGTGTCTTCATCATTCTGCTCTACGGCTCGTGGCTTGGCACGTGTCCGCCCGGGGAAGACAACGCCGCGGTTTCTGTAGCCGCTTGGATCAGCTCGGCTGTCAATAAGCCAAGTTCGCCGCCCCCAAACCAGCCCGCGGCCATGAAACTCGTCATCATGCAGAGACCGACGCCGGCGACCTGCGGGGCGCCGGTTGAATGGTGACCCACTGCATGCAGACAAAACCCTCCATGGGCGCCGATGACGAGACCCTTCATCCCCGCTTCAAGAATCATGGCCCATTCCGGCAGTGCTTGACCCCAACCCTGTTCACCGATGCCCAAGAGCTCACCGGTAGTGAGATCAATTCGCCACCACCCAGTCACCAGCCGTCCGGCTACCACGATCGGATGACTCGGGGTCAGAACAACGTATCCAGCCGCGAGATCCTGACCAATCCGCGATCGGACATCTGCCCCCAATTGAACACCTTGCCATGCCGCCTCCTCGACGCTGCGAACCGTCAGCCATTCGTTGCCCCGGTTATCGGACGGACGGTAGGCGTCGCTGATGTTCGCTGGACGCGTCCCATTCGGCTGGCGATTACTCAAGTCTGAGGCGAGGAAGGCCTCCACATTGGTGTCCATAACGCCTTGCTCGAGGCGAATCAGTTTCTTGTCACTCGTCGAGCCGGGCAAGACACCCATTTCGTTCGCAACGATGTCGAAACCGTACGCGCCGACCAGGCTCCCTTCCTGATCCTCTCGAAACAGTTCGTGGGCACTCAGAATGTTAGGGCGATCGATGTACGACTGATCTCCATGTCGCCCCCAGTTCGAACGCGCCACCGCGAGTCCGAAGAGTGCTGTCGGCAGCTGAACTATCTGAGCTGCGGCGTCGTCGCGCCTTTGAGGGTTTGTCGCCCTGACCAGATCGAACAACGGCTGACGATTGGCCTGCATCGCCTGAGCCAGAAGGTGCGCAACGAACTCTCGAGAGAGCTGACAGTTCAACAGCAGAATATCGCTCTGTCCCAGCAGGGTTAACGCGATCTGATGTCGCCAGCTTTCAGTGAGTCTCACCTCCGGCATGGTTCTCATCGCACGCGCTGCCGGTCCCACAAGATCGAAGAGCTGGCGGCGAATCGTTCGCACCGGGCGTCCGGGTGAGCGGATTTCGTACTGAATCCACTCGGCAGTCAGCACCGCTGGTGTGGGGCTGGCCGCCCCTTGTTCGAACGCCCCAAGCGCGCCCGCGAGACCTCGAGCAGTCGTCGAGCCGAGTCTCCCGACGGGCCCCGATCGACTCACAATACCGGCATCAGTAAAGCTGTACTGAGCGGTCAGGCTCGTGCCCACGCGCAGAACAGGAAGCCACTCATGCTGTTCAAACGCCACCGCCTTCACGTGGCCCAGTGCGTCCGCCTCCTGGAAAACATGGACGTCTGTCGGGAGCGGAACCGGAATGTGAACGAGTGAGACGTTGACGCCGATAAGCTCACTCGGCCGCAAGAGTTGTGTCAGAACTGGAGTCAGTTCGAGCTGGCCTTGCTTCCATCGTTCTGTGACCACCTGAATCTGCACCTCATGGTAGAGGGTGGAGTCCAGTTTGTCTGGCACGATCGTCAGCTGAGGCGTTGTGAAGGAACGACCTGGTTCCGACTCTGCCAAACTCGGGTCGAGGTCAGTCCAGTCGGATCCGCGGTGCCACTGGACCCACCAATGGTCCCGCAGCGCATCGGAGTCGGAGACCTCGGGCGCTGCGGCAGAAGCCCTGCCGGCGTCTTGCAGCGAGACAGCCGCCGCGATCGTTTGTCCTTGCTCAAGGGCTCGCTTCCGTACCTCCTGCGCCAGCCGATTCGAGCGCTCCGCTGCTTTGTCGGCAAGCTGACGCAGTCTCGGACCATCCGCTGGAAACTCTCTTGCGTATTGCTGAAGGAGTGCCTCACTCCAGGGGGCAAGCTGCGTATCAACCGTTGACTCGGGCGGTACAGATCGCACTCGGCTTAAGAGTTGACGCCCCTCGGCGTCCGAGAGGTCACCGTGGGCCAATCGCACCTCGCCTCCCGCCCGATGCAGCAAGTCCGCGAGGAGCAAGGCACGATCGAGACTGTTGCCCTTCCTGTCCATGAGTACGCCGACCGGTCCTCGAAGAGCACCTCGGTAGGGGACAAGGGAGGTGTGGTCGCGGATCCAATGGAAGATTGCGACGGGGTCTGTGCCGATCTGTCCGAGAGCGGCCTGTTCGTCGTAGGTCTCTGCAGGAACAGCGGCGGAAAATGCGTCTATCGCTCGAAACTCCTGAGCGAGTTGACCATTGAGTTGTTCGGCATCGGCATTTGAAGTGTTTGACTGCGCCTCAGACGAACTCGGTGGCAAATTGGTCCTCAGCGCTGGCAATCCCTTCGCGTTGTCAGGTGCCAGCGACGCGTCGCCCCGCGCCCCCGGGAACTGGAGCCCAGCCAGCACGATCGCCGCGCTCGTCCCGAGCGCCACGCACTCGTGCAGGGTCCGCTTCAGCGAATCGGGTTGCGGGCGGCGGAGCCCCGCACGCACGATCGACACCAGCAACGCGAGGGGAAGCACGACGAGCCCCCCGAGGAAGGCACCCTGAAAGACAGTCGGCAGTCGTTGCCAGACGCTCTGTCCGGCGAGGAGCATCGAGAACGGCGTGCCGGCGACCGCGCCGTACGCAAAGCCCGCAGCGCCATACGCGGCGAGCGCCGCAAGACCCCACCTCGCAGCCAAGGGAATCCAGGGGACGCGCAGCAGCCCCAGACCTGCCAGCGCGACGCCGGCCGCGCTGACGCCCTCGAGCAGCGTCGGGGTAGGCAACCCGAACGCCGTCACACCCGCGCTGACCCCTCCGGGCAGCCAGGCCGTCGCCGCCACGAGACCGAGGAGGACGACCAAGGACGCCGATGCGTTGGCGCCCCAGCCAAACGATCGCCCCCGCGCGCCTCTCAATTGCCACGCGCCGCCGGCGGCGGCGAAGTACGCCGCGACCGTTCCCGCCACCCACCAGCGAACCGGCGACCCACTGCGCACGGTTTCGACGGCGGCGTCGAGGAGGACGAGATACAGCGCAAGCGCGGCGGATACGGTGCCCATTGCAATCAGCTCCTCATCGCTCGATCGCCAGACGATCACCCTTGAGCACGACCTTGACGGTCGCGTCGGTGCCAGGCGCGATCGAGACATGCTCGGCCACGACCTCTTCGCTGCCAGCCCGCACAACGACCCGGTAGTCACCCGGTGGTAGATCGACCGCGCCCCGCCCGGCATCACCCCGCACTGCCTCGCCGGTCGCGACCTGCTTGCCCGCCGCGTCGAAAACCGTGAACGGGAAGCTCTCAATTGCTGCCATCATCAGCGCGCGGGACAGCGCGTCGCCGTTCTGCGCGCTGTAGTAGTGCCCGCCGGTCGCCTCCGCGAGCGTGCCGAGCTGTTGCGCGACCTGCTTCCCGGTCAGCGTGAACCCGACGATGTTCAAGGTGATGTCGATGCCGGCGTCCTTGAGTTGTTTCGCCGCGGCCGCCGCATCGCCGTTGCAGCTCTCCTCGCCGTCGGTGATCAGCACGACCGACCCGCCGCCGAGCGGCTTGAGATCGCCGGGTGTCTGGAGGACCGAGTAGACGAGCGGTGTCTCTCCGCGCGGCTGCGTGCGGTCGACGATCGACAGGAGGCGCGCCCGATCGAGCTTCTGGATCGGCAGGACGAGCTCCGTGTCGGTGCACGTCTCCTTCTGGCGGGAGCCGTATCGGTGGCCGTACATCCGCAGCCCCACGTTGAAGTCATCGGGGACCTGCGCCAGGACCGTCCGCAGCACCTGGCGCGCCGTCCCAATGCGCGTGCTCTTGCCGAGCGGCAGCTTCATCGAGCCGGACAGATCGAGAATGATCTCGAGGTTGCGCGTCGGCTTTTTCGGGGGAGCGCCCGGCGAGAACGCGGTGAGCACGCGCAGCGCGCCGGTCTTGCGCTCGTCGAGCGTGAGGCACAACGTGTTCGTCACGCCTGCCGCGTCCGTGCCGCGCACCGCCAGTCTGTGAGTCGTCCGTGGTGACGCGGCGGTTGTCGTCACCGTCAGCGCGGTGGTACCGATCTCGGTGAGGTCGACCTGGTCTGGGGCGAATGCGCCCGACAGCGTAGGGTCGGTGGGCGCGGATGCCAGCGAGAGCTTTACGGCGCCCTTGTATCCCTGGTTCGACAGCAGCGTCAGCGGATACGTGTACGTGCGCGCGGGCGTCATGGGCTGGGACTTCAGTGCCTGGTCGGTCGTGATCACGAAGTCGCCGAGCCGCGCGCTGCACGGAAGGCCGTCAGGGTCGAACGGCTGCGCGAGCTCGCGCGTGGCGAGCCGCCGGTAGATCGGCGTGTCGTTCTGGTCGCGATCGAACCCGTCGTAGATGACGAGACCGCGCCCGTAGTGCATGTACGCGTCCATGAAGCCATTGACTTTCCGGACGTTCGTCCCGAACAGGTGTCCACACCAGTGGGGGTCGTACTGCGTGAGCGTGTTGGAGTCGCCGAGCTCGTTCCGGTTGCCGTTCGTCGCTTTCAGCCAGGAGTCGATGTCCAGGAACCCGGGCTGCTTCGGGTCGCCGTTCGCCAGCGTGTTTTCTTCCGTGAAGATCAGCCGTTCGCCCCTGGCCCCGACCCCGCCCGGATTGCTTGTCGCGAAGCGGTAAGGGAGGAAGCGATAGTCGGGCTCTCTGCCTTTCCCGCAGCCGTCGGCGTCTTGAATGATGAGTTTGTGTCCCGCTGCCACCCACGGCATCAGTGCCTGCTTGAACGGCTCGGGCACGCCGGTCTTGATGTCGCAGATCTGCGACAGGACGACCGTGTCGAACCCGTCGCCGCTCGTCAGTTGCGTGGGCCACGCCTCCTCCGGCCTGGCCTGTGTCAGCATCAGTCGGCTGTAGATAGCGCGATCGACGTCGGGCGCGACGTCGGTGGCCTTGTATTTCAGCGGTCCGTAATTCTCTTTGTCGCGCGTGAGGACCAGGACGCGCCGGCTCTCGTCGTGGTTGGCTAAGGAGCTCGACTCACTTGCAGACGTACTTGTCAACGCAGTTGTAACGGGTCTGACCCCAGCCACGGCGCACAAATTGCTCTCGCCGGCCGCGCCGGGAATGGCATCGCCGCTCGCGCCCACCGGCGCGGGATTGCGCGCCGCCGCCAGATCCGGGCTCCGATCGACGATCGAGACGTACCCCGCCCGCTGCCCCTCGATCGCTTTGATCTTCCCGACCTGGACGTAGTCGGCTTGGCCCTGGCTCGATAGCAGCCGGATTTTGAGATAACGGCTCTCGAACGGCTCGACTTTGATCGTCTGATCCGCCTGCTCTCCGCTCACGGTGGCCGACGTGACTTTCGTAAACCCATCCGTCGGGCTGACCATCGAGGTCCAGATCTCGATGTCCTTCGCCCACCGGCTCTGCGCTTCACGCGTACCCGGATTGATGACGAGCGCCGCGATCAGCACCGGCTGCCGGCGAAGGAACGAGAACACGAAATCCTGCGGGCGCGGCGCCTGATACTGAGAGCTCCACGCCGTGGCCGACGCGTCCAGCACATGCGGCGCCGCCCACTCGACATCGTCGTACTGCGACGTGACGCTCTCGACCCGCCCTCCCAGGTCGATGGAAAGCACATTCACAAGGTTCGCCCCGTTCGCCCCGTTGGCAACGTCCGCTGGGTTCGCGGAGTTCACCCCGTTCGAAACGTTCGACGAGTTCGCCAGGTTCGCGGAGTTCGATTGATCAGGAGAACTCTGCGAACCCCGAGAACCCAACGAACCGTGAGCACCTTGCGAACCCAACGAACCTCGAGCACCCTGCGAACCGTGCGAACCCCGCGAACCCATGTAGAGCGCTCCCCCCGCTCCCGCCACGATGAGGAGCGCTCCAAGCGCGATCAGATACTTGGCCCCGCTCATTGTGCTGGCACACGAGCGGCGGCCTTCTCAGCAAGCGCCGCCACTTTTTCCATCGGTACCGGATCGACCGCGCCGATCAACCCGACCGTGACCGAGACGACGTAGGGCCCCGTTTCGCGCACGCAGTTGGTTCCGAGCCTGTCGGCGTCCACCGACCTGGAGCCGGCGGGCGGAAGGATAGTCATGCACCGCGAACCGCCTACCTCTTTCGCCTGAACCTGAAAGCCCTGCTCCCGGAGCGCCGACTCGGCCCCCCTCGCCCCTGCTTCTGCGAATTGTTTTCCCGACGCCGTCACGGCGGCCGTGTTGAGCACAATCGTCACCTTGCGCACGCCAACCGTCTCCGAGCACGTGTAAAGCACGCCGGCATGGTCGACCATAGGGTTCTTCGTGTAGGGCTTCTGCGCTCCCGATTGCTGGCCGACGTTGCCGCCGACCGCTGTTCCCAGCTCCGTCGCAGTCAGCAGCTCGCATGCCTTCGCGGCCGCGCGCGAAGGCTGCGCCGTGGGAAGCGCCATGGACCAGATCGCGACCACACGGAAGCCGATCGTCATGAGCGGGGACATCGCGCGCAACCCTCCTGCGCATCGAATCTTGGACAGGCCGCCAGAAACGTCAATGCTTCGACGCGCATCTCGCGCGCATCAACCGGTCATCTGATAACTCGTGTCATCGAAATGGGTTGCGAGCGCCGGTCATCTGGCGGGAACGTCACCGGAACGACTCAGGTGCTGTGCTAGACTCGGTGGCCCGGTGCGCAAATGGTTGTTCGCTTTGGCGCGTTCGAAGCAGATCTGGCCGCGGGCGAGCTGCGACGGGAAGGGCAGAAGGTCCGGCTGCAGGATCGCCCGTATGAGATCCTCGTCATCCTGCTCGAGCGGCCAGGCGAGATCGTCACCCGCGAGGAATTCCGCCGCCGGCTCTGGCCGGCCGACACGTTCGTCGATTTCGACCACAGCCTGAACGCGTCGATCAACAAGCTCCGCCAGGCGCTGGACGACGCGGCCGCCAATCCCAGGTTCGTGGAGACCGCGGGGCGCCGCGGCTATCGGTTCATTGCGCCGGTCAGCACGCCGCCAGTCGCCGTATCTGATCCGCCCAGCGCATCCGCTCCCGTCACTTCGCCGGCTCCCGTCGCTTCACCCACTGCCGTCACCTCATCCGCTCCGTCCCTCACGCGCTCCCGCCGGGTTGGCGTGCTTGGCGCGGTCGGTGTTGTTCTCGGGTGCGTCGCGATTCTCGGCGTGGTTGGCCTGGCGGCGTGGCTCGTTCACGCACGCGGCTCCCGTCCCGCGCAGGTCTTGAGCAACAGGGATTCAATCCTGCTAGCTGACTTCGACAACAAGACGGGCGATCCGGTGTTCGACGACACGCTGAAACAGGCACTGGCCATTCAGTTGGAACAGTCACCATTCCTCAACCTGGTGCCCGACGAGCGCGTGCGCGAAGTCCTCGGATACATGGGTCGGTCGCCCGACGCGCGCTTGACCGCCAGCCTGGCGCTCGAGATGTGCCAGCGCGAACGCATTCGGGCATTTCTCGCCAGCTCGATCGCGAGCCTCGGCAGCCACTTCGTCATCTCGCTGAACGCCGTGAACTGCCGGGACGGCGCGTCCCTCGTCCGCGAGCAGCTCGAGGCAGGCAGCAAGGAAGAGGTGCTGCACGTCCTCGGGGCGGCTGCCGCCGAGCTCAGGGGAAAGCTGGGCGAGACGCTCGCCTCGGTCCAGAGATTCGACGCGCCCATAGAAGACGTCACGACGCCGTCGCTGGAGGCCATGAAGGCATTCACCATCGCGGGCGACCGTCGCGCGAGGGGCCAGGAAGCGGAAGCGATCCCGTTCTTCGAGCGGGCGATCGCGCTCGATCCGAACTTCGCGATGGCGCACGCGCGGCTCGGGACGCTCTACGCGAACATCGACGAGGTCGTCCGCGGCAGCGAGTACGTGCGCAGGGCATTCGACCTTCGCAGCCGTGTCTCGGAGCCAGAGCGCCTCTACATCGCCGCACGCTACTTCGACGTCGTCGAGGGCGATCTCGAGAAGTCAGTCCAGAACTACGAGCTCTGGACTGAGGTGTACCCGAACGACTGGCGGCCGTTTAACAACCTCGCCGTCGCCTGTCTGGCGATCGGATGCCTGGACAAGGCCGAATCCGCTGCGCGCCAGGCTTTGCAGTTGCACCCCTCCCACGTGTTCCCCCGGTCCAATCTCGCTGCGGCGCTCATGGCTCTGGGCCGCTTCGACGAGGCCAAGCGCGTCGGAGAGGACGCCATCGCGGCCCATTTCGAGAACGTGGGCCTCCGCGTCATTCTTTATCAGATGGCGTTCAGCGAGCGTGATGCGCAGTCGATGAGCAGGCACGTCGACTGGTCTCGCGACAAGACACGGGTCGGCGACATGATGTTTGCCGAGGCGCAGGCCGCCGCGGCGGTCGGCAAGCTCGAAGAGGCGCGGCGTCTGTTCGGCAGCGCAGTGAGCAGTGCGCGCGCTCACGGGTTCGCGGAAAACGCGGCCACATCGGCGGCGCTCCAGGCATTGATTGAAGTCGAGCTCGGGAAGGCCGATGCCGGGCGAGCGGATGCCAGGGCCGCGTTGAAGCTCGGAACCAGCCAGGGTGAGCTCGGCATTGCCGCGGTGGCGCTCGCACGCGCCGGCGACGCCTCGCTCGCGCGACAAATCGCCGCCGATATGGCGAAGCGGTTCCCCACGAATACCGTCGCCGTCTACGTGCGGGTCCCGTCGATCCTTTCCGCAATCGAGATCGCCGGCGCGAACCCCGCGCGCGCCATCGAGATGCTGCGCGCGACCAGGCCGTTCGAGTGGGGTGCCGAGGCAGACTTCGTGCCGAGCTATCTTCGCGGCCAGGCATATTTGAGGACGGGGTCGGGAGCGGACGCTGCCCGCGAATTCCAGGACATCATCGATCGACGCGGCGTCAACCCGACCTCACCGCTCATCTCGCTCGCGCGTCTCGGGCTCGCGCGGAGCTTCGCTGCCGCCGGCGATCCGGCGCGCAGCCGTCAGTCATACGACGAGTTCCTGGCGCTCTGGAAGGACGCCGACCCGGATCTCCCGGTTCTTCGTCAGACGCGATCCGAGTCGACTAAGATAGGGGCTCGATGACGCTCAGATCCTTCTGCAGTGGCGTCGTCGCGGCTGCCGGCCTGCTGGCTGCGTCGAGCGATGCGATCGCGCAGCAGCATGACTTCGAGGTCGTCCACACGTTTCCCCCAGCGCGAGCGATGCGTCCGAAAACCGGGCTTGTCCAGGCAACGGACGGCAACTTCTACGGCACGACCGACCAGGGCGGAGGCCCAGGGAACTTGGGGACGTTCTTCAAGGTCTCCCCGGGCGGGGCCTTGACGGTGCTCCACGCGTTTTCGTCGAGTGAAGGAGGCTCGCCGAGCGGCCTGATTCAGGCGACTGACGGCGACTTCTATGGGTCGATGACGAGCGATGGCGGCGTCTTCCGCATGACCGCCACGGGAACGCTGACCCTTCTCCACCGTTTCGTCTCTCCCATGACCGTCGTCGGCAACCTGGTTCAGGCGACGGACGGCAACCTCTACGGGATGACCAACTGCTATGCCACGGAAGTAGGGCCCGCCGTAATCTTCCACCCGGGGACAGTGTTTCAGCTCACCACGACGGGGACCCTAACCGTACTCCATGAGTTCAAAGTCGACGGGAGCGAAGGTCTCTGTCCGGACGCCGGCTTGATTCAAGCGACCGACGGCGACCTGTACGGGACGGCCAGCGGTGCGGCATTCAAGATCACCACGACCGGGACGCTGACTGTCCTCCACGCGCTAGGCGACCTGGTAGTGGCCCCTTTAGTCCAGGCGGCGGATGGGAACCTTTACGGAACGAGCTACTCGTCGAGCGGCCAAGTGACTGTCTTCCGGCTTAGCCCGAGCGGCACGGTGACGGCCCTCAACGCGTTTCACAGCGACCCGTATGATGTATCCGGCCTGCTTCAGGCCGCCGACGGGAACCTGTACGGGACGACCCGCGATGAGGGCGCTTCAAGCTTCGGGACGGTCTTCCAGATCACGACGACCGGGAGCCTGACGGTGATCCACGAATTCGGCAGCGGTGGCGACGGGCGATCCCCGTCATGGCTCGCTGCCCTCGTTCAAGGATCCGACGGGAATCTTTGGGGGACGACTGAGCTGGGTGGTGATTTCAACAAGGGAACGATTTTCACGACGACGCTGACGGGCACGGAGGCGGTGGTCCACAGTTTCGACGAGGGTTTGGAGGGGCGCAGTCCGAGTGCGGCGCTCGTCCAGGTCGCAGACGGGAGCCTGTTCGGAACAACTTCCACTGGCGGCGGCAGCGATTGCGACTGTGGCACCGTCTTCAAGCTCACGCCCACGGGTACCTTCACGAGCATGCATGCGTTCGGCGGGGGCCAGGAGGTCGGAGGGCCATCCGGTGCGCTGACTCAGGCGACCGATGGCAACTTGTACGGGACGACCAACCAAGGCGGTGGCGATCGCGCGTACGCGAACGCCGGGATGGCTTACCAGATCACGCCGAGCGGGGCCTTGACCGTGCTCCACAAATTCCTATCCCCTGACACCACAGACACGAGCGAAGGCGGTCCGCCGGGTGGTGCGTTAATCCAGGCGGCGGACGGCAACCTGTACGGGACGACCTTGTACGGCGGGCCCATGCAAGGCGGAACAGTCTTCAAGCTCACCACGACCGGCGCGCTGAGCGTGTTCTACGCATTTGGCGCTTCGAGCAATGGCGGCGCGGCGCGCGTGATCCAGGCGGCCGACGGCAACTTCTACGGGACGACGGCGACCCCCTGCTGCCCTGGGACGGTCTTCAAGCTCACGACGACCGGCACGCTGACTCTGCTTCACGTATTCGGCGGTTCCACCGAGGTGGGTCTCCCGTCTGGTCTGGTGCAGGCAACCGACGGTAACCTCTACGGGACACTCACCGGTGGCTGGGGCTTGATGCACGGCGCGGTTTTCAAGATCACCACGACCGGGACGTTCTCGTTTCTCTACGTATTCAGCGGCGGCGCCGATGGTGCCCGACCGCAGGCCGGCTTGATCCAGGCGAGCGACGGCAACTTGTACGGGACGACGAGCGTCGGAGGGGCGTATGGGTACGGGACGGTCTTCCAGATCACCCCGAGCGGCGCGCTGACCGTCTTCCATGCGTTCACCGGCGGTTCCGACGGCGCGACGCCACTCGCCGAGCTGATGCAGGCCGCCGACGGGAATGTGTACGGAACGACTTTCGCTGGTGGCGCAAACGGAAATGGAGACGGCGTGGTCTTCCGGATCCGGCTGGCCGTCTCTACCGGTGGTGACTTCGACGGGGACGGCAAAGCCGATCCGACGGTCTATCGAGCGGCCTCGCATCAATGGTGGCTCCTGTACTCGCGCACCGACTACGCGACCAACAGCGGCCCGGTCGAGTGGGGCGTCAGCGGCGACGTGCCGGTGGCGGGCGATTACGATGGCGACGGCAAGACCGATCCCGCAGTCTATCGCCCGTCGACGGGCACGTGGTACGTCCTGCAGTCGAGCAGCCACTATACGACGGGCGTGGCGTATTTGTGGGGAATCAGCGGCGACCTTCCCGAGCCGGGCGACTACGACGGCGACGGCAAAACCGATCCCGCGGTCTATCGCCCGTCGACGGGCACGTGGTACGTCCTGAAGTCGAGCAGCAACTAC
>DASZFS010000545.1:0-20213 GCA_035939575.1 Vicinamibacterales bacterium
GGAAGATGCGGCCCGCGCGCCGTACGAAGACATTCAGCGTCGGCAGCTGCGCGCCCTTGCCGTTCTCACCGTGATAGTCACGGTTGTAGGTGTTCTCGGCCGACGACAGCACGCGGAGGTTCCGCCAGCCTCGGCCGCGTGCCGCTTCCAGAATCCGATTGATCGGTGATTTGGCCACGACGACCAGATTGACGCGCTGCGCGATATGCGGCGCGCTCCCATCGAGGCTGTCGAGCATCGACGTGCACATCGAGCACGGCGCGGCCATCTGCGGCCCGAACATGTAGCTGTACACCACCAGCGTGTCCCTGCCCTTCGCGAAGAGCTCCGAGAACCGCACCTCGCGTCGCAGAGCAGAATGCTCGTCCTCGCGCACGAGCTCGTCGAACACGTAGTCCTCCAGCAGAGGGCCGCCGGGCGGCAGGGAGCGGCGCTCGGCGGCGACCGCCTCGATCTGCTGCCTCAACTCGATCTCATGCTCCAGTAGCTTGTTGCGTGCCGTGCGATACGTCGCGCTCTCTCCGGGAAATCGCACGGTGTGGAGGGATCGGCTCGGCTCATGGGTTCGGCTCGGCTTGCGGGTTCGGCTCGGCTTGGGGGACCGGCTCGGCTTGTGTCTGGCCTTCTTCGGCATCGTTCGCTCCTGTCAGGTCACTTGACTGGCAACTTTAGCGGCGGGCTGGCGGAGTCCAGTCCCGTGGCGCCTCGGGCCAGACGTCATCCGGTCTTGCCGGCGATGGTTGATCGACCCCGAGTCGCCTCGGGTCGATATCATGCTCCGCTTGTCGTCCATACGATTCAACGCGGTGAAAAAGAAAAAGGCCGGCGCTCGCGGCGCCGGCCTTCCAAGGACTGAAGCAACGACGCCGGACGCTACGGTTGCGGGGCGGTTGCCGTGGTCTGCGCCGCCCGGCGCTTGTCCTGCTCCGTCTTGAAGTCGTCGTCCTTCATGTAGACGATGTTGATCCACGCGTGCGCCATTTCGTCCACCGTGCGATCGCCCCAGCCGACCCACTGATTGGGATCGGGGTTGCTCTTCTTGGCGGTCGTGTTGTCGTGCCACGCGGTCACCTTGAGGATCGTCCCCTTCGGCAACAGCGGCGCCACGTCGTCAGCATAGACGTAGGTGGTCATCCAGTTGAAGTTGAAGTCATTGACCAGGCTGATCACCTGCTTCAGTCCGCTCGGCAGGATGGCCTCGAGCATCATCGCCTTGCCGCGCAGGTGCATGTGTGCCTGGAAGCTCTCGATGCGCGCCGCCTCGCGGAGCGTCGTGAAGCCCTCCTCGACCGCGACGGTGTTCGGTCGGATGTCCAGCGTGCCGAGCGCGGCCGGGACCAGCGACAGCGTCGTGCGGTACTTCGGCTCCTGTCCCTTGGGGTAGAAGTAGATGCCCATCTCGACCTTGCTCGTGATCTCTTCCCCAGCTTCGGAATAGTGAATGTCCCAGTGGAATTTCGAGCCCGGCAGGAGCAGCTTGCCGGTGTCCGGGCGCATCATCTCGCCTTGCTTGCCGACGGCCCATTCCATGAAGGGCGTGGGCAGACCCAGCGTTGGCGTGACGCCCGGCTCGGTCTGCTCGAGGTACGCAATCGCGTGATGCGTGATCTTGCGGCCTTTGATCGTCTCAGGCCGGATTTCGATCGCCCGAACCCATCGAGGCTCGGTGATGCCCGAAGGCGTGACGCGTTTGTCCCAGACGTCCTGCGACACGGCAGGCATCGTGAGCGCGTACGACTTGATGATCAGATCCGGCTCTTTCTGACCGTATGCCGCGGCGAAGTTCCAACCCTGACCGTCAGGCCAGCGCTTGGCGGGGGGCATGTCTTTCGGGTCGCCCTGCGGCGCACCGGCGTCTACCCAGCGAGTGATCGTGTCGACCTGGTCGTCGGTGAGAGACCGGTCGTTCTTGAACTTCTGAATGCCAACGGTCCGGTCGATCTGCCACGGCGGCATCTGCCGGTCGCTGACGCGGGCCTTGATGGAGCGCACCCACGGGCGCGCCTCCGCGTATGTCATGAGCGACATCGGCGCGATCGAGTCGGGCCGATGACACGCCTCGCACTTCTCCTGGAAGATTGGCGCGATGTCCTTCGTGAACGTCGGCGGCTTCGCCGCGTCGGCGGCCGCCGCTACGCCGGGCAACGCGAGCGCCGCGCTCAGCACCAACACTTGCGCCTTCACTTGACTCATGTTCGAGCTCCCTCTACATCCTACCGCTTCGTTCCCTACCGCACGGTCACTTTCACGTAAGTATTGGTCCAGCAGCACTGAAAGCCGGCGCCACCCTCACCCGACTCGTCGTTGGCCTGAACCCGCAGCAGGTATTCGCCCGGAGCGGCGAAAGTCGCCGCCGAGGTGACCATGTCGCCCTGCTTCGGGACGGGAACGCGCGGCTTGTCGAAGGTCACCTTGCCGGGTCCTCGGAACTTGTGGAGCGAAATGGTCGCGATGGAGCCCGCTGGCAGCCCAAAACCTGGTATCGGCGCATCCGCCTCGCCAGGCGCCTTGGGATCCTCCACCCAGACGTTGACCGGAACAGGCTGGTTCACGGTGCCCGTGAGACTGGCGGACACCCCCATCGGGGGACCGGTCACTTTGGCGCCACCTTGTGAAAACGCAAGAACCGGCGGCTGGTTGCCCATGCCGAGTTCCTTGTACGGACTGATGGGATAGCCCTTGTTCAGCGTGAACGGAATCGACTGCGTCTCGCCATTCGAGACGATGGTCCAGGTGATCGCCTTCGTACCGAAATCCTTTGGCACTTTGACGACGAAGGCGCCCCAGATCCGACCGACCTCGAAATGCGTTGGTTGCCCTTGATCGGCGGGCCCTGGTTCGATGCGGTTGTTCGGCCCCACCGGGACGTCGAGGGTTTCCCGCGTGTTCCGGTTGTAATAGCCGATGAGCATGCTGAAGCTGCCATCTGCATTCGGGAACCAGCCTTCGTAGGCGGGCGTGATGCTGGCGCCTCGCTCGCGCGGCGGCGCGAGCGGCAGGTTCGTCTCTGGGTGCTGCGCGCCAGCCGCGGCGGCCCAAGTTGTCACGAGGGCGAGGCTCACTGGCACCGTCCAGCGACGAAATCCAGCGGTCATTGTGGTACGCGCTAAACGCACTCCATGCACTCCACTCGGTCTTCGCTCACTGTGGCGCACTGTGGCTCACTATGGCGGCTGTGACGAATCGTGACATTCTAGCAGATCGAGGCGCCCGTCCCCTTCGCACGCTCCCAATGTTCACGGCGAACGGCCGGAATCACGACATAGACTCTGAAGCGTCTGCCCAGGCGTCTCGCACGTGGGGCCATTGGAACGGGGGGAAATCATGATGGCTGGAAAAGTTCGGATCGCGCTTGCCGTCGCCCTGCTCACGGCGTTCGCAGGGGGCGCACGGATGCTGGCAACCTTTGGCGGTGAACCGGAGTGGGCGACGATCGGTCATGATCCGACCAACACGCGCCATCAGCCACTCGAGCACCGGATTGGACCGGAGAACGCCGGCCGGCTGGCGCCGAAGTGGATCGCGACGACTGCCGGTGATGTCTCCGGGACGCCGGCCGTCGTGGACGGCGCGGTGTACTTCGGGGATTTTGGCGGAATGCTCTGGAAACTCGACGCCGAGACCGGGCAGGTGATCTGGTCGCACATGGTGTCGGACTACACGGGGATCCCGGGCGACATTTCGCGATCGAGTCCGTCGCTCGCCGGCAACACGCTCGTCATCGGCGACCTCGGCGCGCCGTTCATGATGGGGATCGATGCGACGACGGGCGACCTGCGCTGGATCACCCGGCTGGATCCCGATCCGCACGCGATCATGACCGGGTCGCCGGTTCTCGCCGGCGACACGATCTACGTTGGCACTTCGCAGTCAGGGGTCTCTACATACCCGGGCGTGCTCGCCGCGCTCAACGCGCACACGGGCCGCGTCCTGTGGCGGCACTACTCGCTGCCGAACCCCAGTGGCGTTCCAGGAGGCTACTGGGGCGCTGTCATGTTCGGGCCTCCGGCGGTCGACCTTCCGGATGGCCTTGTCTTCGGGACGTTCAAGGTCGCTGCAGGCGAACCGGCGGCAGTGAAGGCATGCAACGCCGCTGACCCGGATGGGTTCAACGAGTCCTGCGAGCAGCCAGGTTCGCACCTCAGTTCGATCGTCGCGTTCGACCTGAAGACCGGCGCGCCGGTGTGGTCGTACCGCGTCGTGGGCGAGGGCCCCTGGCAGAGAGCGTGCGGGTCACAGCCGCTCGCCGTGACGTGGTGCGCCCCGGCATCCGACCACCCGCTGCGGGGCGGCGACAAGTGGGATCTTGGCGGTTCCGGGCCGAACGTCTTCCAGATCGGCCACGGCCGTCACAAGCGTACCGTCGTCGGCGTCGGCGAGAAGAGCGGAGTGTACGTCGTCCTCGACGCGAAGACCGGCGATTTCATCTGGAATACCCTCATCGGCCCGGGTGGCGACATGGGCGGCATGGAGTGGGGTACAGCGTACGACGGCGACCGCATCTACGCCGCGATCACCAATCAGCACCACATCCCTTACAAGCTGACGGAGAACGGCGTCCTTTCGAACACGACGGTGACTGGCGGCTCATGGGCGGCGCTCGATCCACGGTCAGGAACCATCCTCTGGCAGACCGCCGATCCCCAGGTCGAGACGCTGCCTGGCCTCGGTGTGGTCGGCGTGTGGGACCTCGCTCCGGTGACCGTGGCGAACGGCATCGTGTACGCCGCGTCGATGGCCAAGCTTGCCAGCCAGAACCAGATGTTCGCGCTGGACGCATCAACCGGCGCGATTCTCTGGCAGTTCGCCGCCGGCAGCTCGGTCAATGCCGGCCCGGCGGTCGTGGACGGCACTGTCTACTGGGGCTCGGGCTATTCGAGGTCGGGTGTGGAGGGCAGCGGCAACAATCGGTTCTATGCATTCAGCATCAGCGGCCGACACCGCCGATAGGCCGGCCCAGTTCCACTCCCGCGCCGACGGCGTGCAGCGCGGGAGCGGCGGGCCGTCGTTCCAGAAACGCGTGTTCTCTCGCGTCCGTCACGCGGGCTGCGGCGGTCTCGGCTCGTGCAAGCCCACCACGTTGCCCTCGGTGTCCTGGATCAAGGCGATGAAGCCAGGCACGCCGATGTCGGTGACCGGCATGGTCACCTGACCGCCGCCCTTGGCGGCGCGAGCAACGGCACCACGGATGTCGGTGCCTGCGTTCAAATAGACCACGGCGCCCGTCGGCGCCGGACGCTTCCGCGCGTCGTGAACGAGCGCGCCACCGACCCCGAGATTGGCTGCGGCATAGGGGAAGATCGCCATCATCGTGTCCTGAAAGCGCTCCGCCCGGAGCTCGATCCGAAGCACGTCGGCATAGAACGCCGTGGCACGTGTGAGGTCGGCGACGGGAATCTCGAACCAGTTGATCGCATTCTGCATGGCACGCTCCTGATTGCGTCGGCCGGGCTTGGCGCGACGACCCTTAGGTACCCTTAGGTATACTGTCGGGGAGTGACAGCCTTCTGTCAGGTTTCAGCGTGAATCGCCGGGCTCGCCTCTTCGCGCTTGTCGAATACCTGCGAGGTCGGCGGTCGGGGGTCACTGCTGAGGCCCTCGCCGAGCGCTTTGGCGTGACGGTCCGCACGATCTATCGCGACCTCGACACGCTCCGCGACGGCGCATTGCCGCTCAAAGCCGACCGCGGCCGGGGCGGCGGCTACGCGCTCGACCGGCACTACACCCTCCCGCCGGTGAACTTCACTGCGCGGGAAGCGGCCGTCCTGATCACGGTTGGACAATGGGCGCTTGGCCTGCGCCTTGTACCGTTCCTCGAGACCTGCGCGAGCGCATTGGACAAAGTTCAAGGCGCGCTGTCCGCGTCGGCCCAGTGGGAGCTGGCGGATCTCATGAGGGGGCTTACGTTTACCGGCGTGCCGACGCTGCCGGTACCGAGGGCGGTGCGAGACGCTCTGGAGCGCGCGTGGTTCGAGCGACGGCCGCTGCGCATGCGGTATGCCGGCGCTCACGGCACCACGTCCATCCGCACCGTCCGAGTCGAGCGGGTGGTTCTCGAGCGGAGCTTGACCCTGCTCAACGGCGTGGATCTCGACAAGGGGGAGCCGCGCCAGTTCCGGCTGGACCGTGTGGAGTGGGCCGAAGCGCTTGACAGGGATCCTGAGCGCGAATATATTCGCTGAGGGCGAAAAAAATCGCCTCAACGACCTCAAAGGGGCGCCCACAGTGAAGCCCGCAAAGGAATCCCGGAAGCGGTTGGCGATGCATCTGACGCGGCGTGAGAGTCAGATCATGGAGATCCTGCACCGCCGCCGGCGCGCGACGGTCGAGGAGATTCGAGACGAGCTGCCGGATGCGTCGAGCCCGTCGAGCGTGCGCAAGCTGCTCGACATCATGATTGACCGTGGCCTGCTCGGCCGCGAGTACGACGGACCGCGCTTCGTGTACTTTCCCGCGGTCACCCCCGAGGAGGCGAGCCGCTCCGCGCTCAAGGGGCTGGTACGGACGTTTTTCAACGGCTCCCCGGGATCGGCGATGGCGGCGCTGCTCGATATCAAGGGCGAGCCATTGTCGGACGAGGATTACCTCCGGCTGAGTGCCTGGCTGAAACGCTCGCGGGAGCATGGAGACAAGCGATGAGCCTCTCCATTGTCGAAGTTACCTCGAAGATCTCCTTGGTGATGGCCGTCGCTGCCGTGGCCGCCGGCCTGATGCGCTGGCGGGCATCGGCTGCCTCGCGTCATCTCGTGTGGACGCTTGCCGTTGCCGCGGTGCTCGTCTTGCCGATCGGGTCGCTCTCGCTTCCGAGCTGGAAGGTCCCGATTCGCGGCGCGGCGGCGATCGACGTCGTCGATCATCAACCAGTCACGAGCCCGGTGGCGGCGGCCGGTGATCCGGTGCGTGAAGCCGATGCCAGAGGAAGCGCATCGACAGCCGGTGCAATGCGGACGTCATGGGTGGCGCTGTTTCTGGTGGCGTATGCAGCGGGCGTTGGGCTGCTCCTGTTCCGTCTCGTCGTCGCGCAACGGGAGGTGCGGTGGCTGGGATCGCGCGCAACGGACATCAGCGATCAAGGCTGGATCACCCTTCTCGGTGGATGCTCGGCTCGCGCCGGCGTTCGGCGACCGGTGCGTCTCGTACGAAGCCGGGAGCACGCGATGCCGATGGCCTGCGGCGTCCGCCGGCCGATGATCGTCATGCCCATGGTGGCCGAGATGTGGGACGACGACCGGCGCCGGGCCGTGCTGCTGCACGAGCTCGCGCACGTGGCGCGGTTCGATTGCCTGACGCAGGTGCTGGCCGAGCTCGCTGTCGCGCTTTACTGGCCGCATCCGGGCGTGTGGTGGATGACCCGCCGCCTGCGGGTCGAGCGCGAGCTCGCGTGTGACGATCGTGTGCTCTCGTCGGGCGCCCAGCCGCGCGAGTACGCGGCACACCTGCTCGAGCTTGCGTACTCGCTTGGCGGGTATCGCGCGCCGGCGCTGGCGGTCAGCATGGCGCGTCCACGACAACTCGAAGGGCGCATGCTCGCGATGCTCGACGCAACCCGCAATCGCGCGACGCCGACACCCGGCCACCGCTTGTTGGCGCTGGCAATCGCCGGTGTTGTGGTCGTGCCGATCGCGGCCGCGACGATCGTCGCCGCCCCGGTTGCCCCAGCGGACCAGGCTGTCACTGCGCCTGCAGGCGGGCAGAACGGTCCAGCCGCGCCAACGCTTGGGCCCGGCACCTGGCAGTTGCGGCGTTCCACCGACGGCCGGACGGTGCAGCTGACCGTCAGTGAGAGCGAGAACTCGTTTCACAGCACGACGCTGCCGGTCGAACGCCTCGACGGGTTGGCGCCCTTGCTGATCGCTGGGTCAGGTGGTCCCGCGCGCTTCAGTCTCAAGCGCGACGCCGGCACGTTCGACTTCGAGGGCACGCTTCGCTCGGGTGCCGGCGGCGGTACGGTGACGTTCGCGCCGAGCGCGACGTTTCCAGTGGAGTTGGCCAGACGAGGGTTCGCGAGGCCCACACACGTGCAGCAGCTCGCGTTGGCGTGGGGCGACGTCGGCTTGGCATTCATCGACGAGGTCGCGACAGAGAAGTATGCGCGTCCCGATCTTCAGCAGCTGGTCAGCGCCGCACAGCACGGCGTTGGCTTGAGTTACGTGAAGGAGCTCGCGGAGCTCGGCTACAGGCTCGGCACGGTCGACGCGCTGATTCGTTTGCGCGACCACGGGGTGTCACCGCGGTCCATTCGCGATCTGAAGGCGCAGGGGCTTGATGGTCTGACGGCGGAAGACCTCGTTCGCGCCCGCGATCACGGAGTGAGTGCCGAGTACGTCGGCGGGCTCCGAGCGCTCGGCTACGCGGGGCTGTCGCTCGACGCGCTGGTCGGCGCCCGCGATCATGGCATTTCTCTCGACTACGTTCGCGATCTGCGCCAGCTGGGCTATCAGCTCTCGCTCGCCGACCTCACGAGAGCGCGCGACCATGGCGTGAGTGTCGAGTACATCAAGGATCTCGCGCAGCTTGGCTATGAGCACCTGTCTCTCAACGATCTCGTTCGCCTGCGCGATCACGGCGTCAGCTCGAACTGGCTCAGGGAGGTCGAGAGCCGAAGCGCCGAGCGCCTGTCGATTGACGAGCTGGTGAGCCTGCGGGACCACGGTGTGAAGAGCCTGGCCCCTGGGCCACAGCTTCACAGCTGGGACCTTCGCTCGAAGCTCGGCGCGTGGCTTGCCCGTTTGCTGAACTAGGCGCGGCGCAGCGTGTCCGGCAGCAACCGCATGAATTCGTGGACGGACGCGATCTGGCTGTTCTCTGAAATGAACTCGAAAGCAGAAGGATCGACGGCGCGGGTAACGGAACCGCGCGAAGCGCCGAGGCCCGCGTGGATCACCGGGCACTCGTCAATCAGCGCAAGCAGCGTGGCCCACGCGGGCATGTCCAGGATCACCATCACATCCAGAGCGTCGCGAGCCCGCCATGGCTCTCCGATCTTGCAGTGCTTCGCCATCGCGACCCGAAGCGCGCGGAGTCCGGCCTGAATCTCGCGGTCGCCGCATTGCAGGCTGGCCAGCACGCGGATCAGTCGCCCCGCTGAATACATGCAGACGTCCTCGTGGAGGACGGTCCAGCCGACCTGGAATACCGTGACGAGATCCTGATCCACGAGAAAGCTGTCGGGCAGCGCGGGCCCGGCCGGCCAGTTCTCAAGGCCAAGGTTGCACGCCGCGACGGCTGCCTCCGACGCCTCCTGCCGCGTGAACGGCCGTGCCTGGACCGAGCATCCGGCAACGATCGCGTTCGCAAGATACGCGAGCTCCTGGCTCCGCATCGAATACGCTGCCTGGTCGCAGTCTCGCGCAAACTGCATGTGTGCCTGGATGCGCGCGAGACGCGGCGCCTCGCCCTGCGCCCCGCCGAGCAGCGCTCGAGGCTGCTGCGGGAGGTCTCCCGCCCCCATGAGCATATTGAGTGCATCGACGCTGGCGGCGACCGCGGCGAGCGTCTCTGGTGAATCCTCGCGCGCTGCAGGCGCGCCCGGGGCCGCCAGCAAGCGGCTCAACCTGCTGTCCGCGTCCGTCGCGTCCGTCCACTCGATGGCTCGGAAATACGCGCGAACGACGGGATTCCCGGGCGGCGTGGTCTCTTGCGTGAGCCGAAACTGCCGTGACATCTGGAGAAACGCGCGGGCCTGCGCGGGCGTCACGTATCCCTGGCTGTCCCGGCGCTGCTCACGATCGAACGCCAGGTCGAACATCGCCTGCGCCTTGACGGTGAGGAGGTCATCCAATCCATCGACCTCGGGCCTGGAATTCGAGAGGCTCCGGCAGCCACGCATCACGCGATGGAAGCAGTCTCGATGCTCGGCATCGAGCGAGACCAGCGCAGCGACGATGGCGTCCCACGAGCTGGTACGCCTGGCCACGACCCGGTAGCCGCCGACCTCGCAACCGGGCCCATCGTCCTCGGAGCGAGCCGTTGCTCCTTCACCATCCAATTCGCCGCGCAGTTCTCCGTCCACCTCCGCCGGTGGCGATACTGCCGCGGGGTCGAAGACGCGTATGTGCTGTGCGAGCGCAGAAATCACCAGATCGACGTCCATCGCCGCAAGCGTCTGAGCCGCGACGGCGGCGTCGGACTCCACCAGCACTTCGAGCCACAGGCCGAAACGATCGGCGTCGAGCTGTTCGTCCAGACCTGGCTGGTCAGCGCGCCAGAGGTCGAGATCGAAGACGCTCGCCAACTGGCCGGGTGTCGCCAACGCCACGATCTCGCCGCAATCCTCGAGCCCACACGTCTGAATGATCCGGTGAAGCACCTCGGGCTGCAGGTGAGGGACGACGTGCGCGAGATGCGGGGTGTCGAGAATGCGATCGAGGAGAGGACGCGAGTCAGGACCGTCACGCCGCGCCGGAGCATCTCTTCGCGGGCTGAGGACGCCGGTGCGCGGATTGCGAGCGCGCAGCGCGTCCGCGCGGCGACGACGAGCACGATGAACGGGTCGTCTCGACATGAACCTCCTCGGGTTGGTGGCGGTCGGGTCAACTTAGCAGCAAATCACGTCGACAAACAGTCTTGATAACCGCGCCAACCTCGAGTACATTTATCATGGGGGAAGAGTCACGACGATTCTTCCGAGTTCCCTTTTTTCCTCCTACCGACCCCCGAATCTTGTTAGTGCGTTATCTGGTTATCCGCCCGCTTCGCTATTGCGGACGGCGGAACAGCCCTCCGTATACGGCTTTCGCGAGGATATGCCCCTGCATTGCCTTCAACACGTTCGTGCGTGTGTCGAACGCGTCGGCGGCTGGCTGGACGTCGAGCTTTGTGTCGAGCGCGAAGAGCTCGAAGGTGTAGTGGTGGTACGGACCGTTCGCGCCCGCGCCGGGCCCGCGATACATGGGTCCCGTGGCGCTGACCTGATAGCTGCCGTCGGGTCGCTGCGATCCCTTGGGCACCCCTTCCGGCAAGCCGGTGGCCGTTGCCGGAATGTTCCAGACCACCCAGTGTGCCTGGTCGTCCGTAGTCTTGTTGCGGACGACGTCCATGTCGTGCATGTTCAGGACGAAGCTCTGCGTGCCGGCCGGCACGTTGGCCCAGGTGATCGCCGGCGAAGTCCCCTCGCCTGGGGCGACGCCTTCGGCTGCCTGGGAGAACCTCACGGGAATCTGGCCGCCGTCCGGGAACCCGGCGATGGTCATCGTCATCGCGGGAGCGCTGGCCGCGGGCGCGCCGCCGCGCTGCTGGGCCGCCAGAGCAGCGGTGCCGAGCACGATCAAGACTGCCCCAAGCGATCTCGTAATCCGCATGCTGTGCCTCTCGAATCTGGGTCCACTGAGCCGAACGTGATGTGAGCCGCCGTTGCGGGCGCCTCATCCTAGCGCCGGAACACGTGCCTGTCCATGTACGAGTCGACATCCAGCTCGGCCTGAGCTGAAGGGCCGAAGAATCTCGTCGTGACGATCGAGCGTCGCATGTAGAATCCGCCGCAGTTTGCCGCCACGAAGTCTGCCGTCACGTCGGAAGAGGGTGACATATGCTGAGGCGCGCACTGTCAGCCGTCGTGCTCCTGGTGCTGGCAGCATCACGAGTCGACGCGCAGACCATCGTCTTTCGAACGCTCAATGCTTCGCTCGATCAGGGCAGTCTCGCCGGCACAGCGTTTCCGTTGAGTCTCAGCTACGACGCTGACCAGATTGCTCCGGTCGGCGAGAGCTTCGTCACGCTCGCGTCGTTCGATTTCACGCTCGTCGGCGTCGCGTTCACTCGCCACGACATCTTTCAAGGCGGACAGGCCATCTTCGAGAACGGCATCCTCGAGAATGTCACGGCCTCATTCCAGGTCATTCTGCCGCCGAATTCCCCGGTAAATAACATCACCTTCGGCTTCGGCGGACCTGGAGTGATTGGCTATACCGATCTCGAGAATCAATTCGGCGGCGGCTCGTTCACGATTCAATCGTTGGGATGGAACGCGACGGATATTGGCGATGTCGGGATCGCTGGCAACGCGGTCTTTGCAGATGGAGCGTGGACGGTGCGAGGTGCTGGAGCAGACATCTGGGGGACCGCAGACGCCTTCCAGTTCCTGTACCGCACGGTCACCGACGACGGTCGGTACATGGTGGTTCGCCTGGGCGACCTCCAGAACACGAATGAGTTCGCGAAGGCAGGTCTCATGCTGCGCGGCAGTCTCGGTGTGGATGCCGCCACGGTGATACTCGACGTGAAGCCAGACGGCGGAGTCGAGTTCATGTCACGGCCATCTGCCGGCGCCGAGATGGTCTATCTGGCGGGGACGTTCGTCTCGCTGCCCGCGTGGGTTCAGCTGTCGTGGCAGAACGGCACCGTCACCGCCTCGGTGTCGCAGGACAATGTGAACTGGACGACGGTCGGCAGCGTTGGTTTCATGCTCCCGTCGATCTACGAGGCGGGAGTCGCGGTCACGAGCCACGACCCGACCCAATTGAACACAGTGCATCTCGACAGCCTGAGCGTGCTCCCTACCGTCTGGACGAATACGGATATTGGGAGCACCGGCCTGCCGGGAAACGCGGCAGGCCAATTCGACGTGTCCCAGGCCGATCGAGACTCGTTCGCGATTCAGGGCGCCGGTGCAGACATCTGGGACATCGTGGACGGGTTTCAATTCGTCTACCAGGGGGTTACGACCTTCGCCGCGAGCGTCCAGGCCCGCGTGTTGAGCGAACAAGCGACTGACTCTTCAGCGAAAGTCGGCGTCATGATCAGGGATGGACTCGCGGGCACTGCCGCCTTCGTTATCCTGGATATGAAACCGAATGGCGAGCTCGAGTTCATGCAGCGCTTCTCGCCCGGGGGCGAGGTAACCTATCTGGGAGGCGCTGTCGTCGGGTTCAACACATGGATTCGCCTGGTACGACACGAGCCGACTGACCTGGCACGAGTGACAGCGGAAGTCTCAGGCGACGGACTCACCTGGAGCACCCTCGGATCGACACTCGTCAACATGCACCAGGCAGTCGAAGTGGGCGTCGCAGTGACGAGCCACGATGTGACTCAACTCAATACCGCCGTCGTTGACCACGTCCGAGGCGGGAACGGCGCACCTTAAAGTGAACCTTAAAGTTACCTTAAAGTCTCGTATAGCACTGACGGGGGCTGGCGGCTGAAGACTCATCCTTCAACCCAGTCTGAGTATCAGTTTCGCTTCAGCCGAGTCATTTAGGAGATAGCTTCAGTGTCCCGCGACGCAGCGGTCGGGGTTGGCGCCCTTGGCCGGGACCATCGGCGCTGCGGCGACTCCCATCGTTGCGAGCTGGTCGAAGGCAACCTGCTGCAACGCTTTGGCCTCGGCACGCGAGATTCCCAGCTCGTACGCCGAACACTCGTTCTGCCCGAGCGAGCGCGGGTCGCGCCCGGTCACCGCGCCGAAAATGACGAGCGCCTCGAGGTAGTAGCCGTATGTGCTCGCGTGATAGTTGTCATACGTCCAGAGGTCGAGCTTCCCTGCCTCGATCCCGTCGTACGGATTCGGATCCGCGACGCCGGTCTGCATGGCGCGCGTCCACGCCTCCCCGACCGGGATCACGGCCTTGACTCCGGCCGGCCCGGCGGCTTTGTCGTACGCGGCGCGGACGTCGCGAGCCATCGCGTCGATCGGCTGTCCAGCCCAGGCGCCCTTCGCCGGATAGGTCTCGTCGGCGCGCGACCAGGTCGCCATCAAGAACACCTCGACCTTCGGATTGTGCGTGCGGAGAAAGTCGGCCATCTGCTTGCTCGTGGCGATCAGCTTCGCGGGATCCCGCGGCTTGTCAGCGTCGAGCGTGCTGTAGCCATGCATCACGACCTTGTCCCAACCGCGCTTGCCGAGGACGCCCAGCTTGTTCGCCAGATGGAAATCCAGCCCTGCACCGCCGCGCGTCTCGAGCGACACGTCGTACTCGAGCCCCGCTTGCTGGGTGAATGACTTGAAAAGCGCCGGCACACCGCCGATGCCTTCGCTGTTCAGATCCTTGACCGTGTCCGCCCGGTAGAAGCGTACGGCCGATCCGGATCCGAAGAGAAAGCTGTTGCCAATGAAGAGAATAGTGAGCATGCTCGGGCCCGCTGCCGTGCCGGTGATGCCGAGCGCGACGATCAGGCTGGTGAGCAGAAACGACGTCGACTTCTTCATGACTTATTTCACCGTCGCGCAGGTGAAGTTCCCCGCGTCCTTCATATCGCCGGAGCCGCTATAGGTTGCGACCTGAGGATACGGACACAGCGGCCGCTGGAGCGCCACGCCTTTCGCCGGATCGCCGTCCACGTACTTCGTGCCGATGATCCTCGTGGGCGCGGTACCGCTCTCGACCCACCGCTCGAGGGCGCGGAGCGCGTCGTGGTCGGCGTCCCGCTGCGACGCCGGCGCCGGTTGAGACGTCCCGAACGCGATCGGTCCCGGGCCGCCGGAGCAGTGGTACAGACCGGGCACAAGGAACGCACGGTAGAAACTCTGCGCGCGCGGCAGTCCCTTCTCCACGCTGACGACGCTCTCGAAATAGTCGATGCCGTTCTGCGCCGGGATCAGCGGATCGGCCGCGCCGTGGTAGTAAATCAGCTTGTGGCCCAGCTTGCGGAATGCTTCGAGGTCGGGACTCGTGGCGTTGGTGATCGGAGCGAGGTCTTCATCCGCGCGCTGGACGTCCTTGTCGAAGTCGAACGTCGGGAACGGCCAGTCCGCCTTGTGATAGAACGCATAGCCCCAGAAGTCATACGAGCTCACGCCTGACTTCGTCGTCTTGTTGATGACGGTGTTCGCGGCCCATCCCATCTCGCCGCCGGGATACAGGCCGGGATAGAGCCGCTTGCCCGTGCGAGGGTTGGTGGGACCGTCGTAGATTTTCCGCACAGCACCCACCTGCGCCGCGGTGAGGCACGTCGGCGAATCGGCGCCGGGGCATTGCAGCTTCGCGGGGTCGAAGTGGCAGCGCGCAGGATCGCTGACCAGGCCGTCGGCGGCGCCGTCGAGCGCGTCGCAGGCCGCCAGCGTCGCGTCCTGCAGCAGTTGCAGCTTCTCCTTCGGAAGGTTCGTCTGAGGCGTGCTCGTCACCGCGCCGTTCCAGACCTCGCTCGCCATCTGGTGCGTCCAGAAATTGGCGGCGTCGCCGGCGAGGATCCCGTCGAAGTCCGCGGGATAGCGCTGCGCTTCCATGAGTCCTTGCTTGCCGCCAGTCGAGCATCCCGTGTAGTACGCCCGCTTGGCCTGTTCGCTGTAGTACGCCTGGACGATCGCCTTGGCGTTCACCGTGGTCAGGTGCAGTCCGCGATAGCTGTAGTCGATGAGCCGCTCGCGATCTTCGAGCCACGCCGGCGATTCGGTCGAGGTATGGCCGGTGTCGGTGCTGGCCGCGGCAAAGCCGTCGCGGACCGCAGCGGCCATCGCGGGATAGCTGATCGTCCCGGCAAGACCGCCATTGCCGACCACCTGCAGCTTCCCGTTCCAGTTCGCTGTGGGCAGCCAGATCTCGAACTGGATGTTGGAATGCGGCGTCGGCGCGAGAACCCCGTGCACCTGGCACAGCGCCGGCACCTCCGTCGCGCCGCGGCCGCCGCGTCCGCCTGGCGGCGTGAACGTGCCGGCCGCCATCGTCTTGCTCGAGCTGATCGTCGTATTCGGCAGCTTGAGATTGGCCAGCGCGTCGCACTCCGGTGCAGATGGGGCCGGTGCCGCGAGCGTTGGAGGGGCAGTCGACGCAGCGGCAAGGAGAACGGCCGGTACGAGTGCTGCGAGCGTGGGTCGCGCGAGCGTGTGAAAGAAGACGAGACGGCTCATCATGGTTGCTCCCGTGCGAACAGCGGACCGTATTGTATGCCGGAGGCTCACACCGCCGCGAGCCATCGCATCGCCTCGTTGGCGACGTCGGGCGGCAACTCGTGGCGTCCGTCGAACTCGCGGAAGGCAACGTCGTAGCCCATCGACCGCAGCCGGGGGACGATGATGCGGCTGCACTGATCGATGGGCAGAATCTGGTCGGACGTGCCGTGGGACACGAAGAACGCTGCGTGTCCATGCGGTGTCGCGCTGATGACGAACCCGGGCGAGCAGGCGACGACTCGCGGAAAGAGATCGCCGTTGGCGAGGCCGAGCGACAGCGCGTACGAGGCGCCGTCGGAGAAGCCGCCGACCGCGACGCGCGCGGGATCGACCGCCACGTGCGTGAACACGTGGCTCAGCGTGCGATCGAGGAACTCCACGTCGTCGCCGAAGCTGCCGCGGATGGCGTCCCACGTGGTGCCGCGCGAGTCAGGGGCCACGACGACGACGCCCGCCTGATCGGCGCGGCCGGTCCGACGCGGCGCAGCATACCGGCGCCGCTTTGCGTGGCGCCGTGCAGGAAGACGAGAAGCGGCAGTGCGCCTGGCGGCCCAGGGGGTGACGTGCTCGGCAGCTGGATGACGCCGTCGCGGTCGGACCCGAGTCCAAGCGCGCCGGACTTCAAGGAGGTCGAGACGTTCGAGGGCGGCCGCGCGTTCAGCCGTCCGTCATTGACCGCCGCCGGGCTCCCGAAAGACGCGCATGCGTCTCCCACGGCAAGCGCCGCGAGCGCCGAGGTCGCCGCAAACCCGAACGTGCGCCTGTCAATGCCCCCGTCTCGCGCGCCGTGCATGAGATCGGGATCCTAGCATCGTGTTGCAACCGTGTAACGCGCCGGAGTGTTGGGTTCCGTTCGCGCTACAATTCTGCGGTTACAGAGGGACACTTGGCTGTTCCTGGAAGCCATTTCTGAGGTGTGCATGTCGCGAGGGCGCGTGTGTCTCGTGGCGCTTCTATCTCTTGCCTGGGCCCGATCGGCGCCCGCGCAGCTTCGTCCCTCCGTCCCAGCCCGGGACAGCGTCGTTCGCACGGGCACCGCAGCACTCAGCGGCCGCGTGGTCGACGCCGCAAGCGGGCAGCCGGTGAGAAAAGTGCGTGTCCACGCGGCGTCGACGACGCTTCGCGAGGGCCGGACGGCGTACACCGACGCCAACGGACAGTTCGAGTTGAAGGCGCTGCCCGCCGGCCATTACACGGTCACTGCGTTCAAGACGGCGTTTGTCGGCGCCGCGTATGGCCAGCCGCGACCGCTGGAGCTGGGCGCGCCGATCGACGTGCAGGAGGGGCAGACCGTCAATCGCATCAATTTCCGTCTCGTTCGCGCGGGCGTCATCGCCGGCCGGATCACCGACGAGTTCGGCGAGCCGCTGGCCGATACGCAGGTGATGGCGATGCGCTATCAGTTCGTGCAGGGCACGCGGCGCTTGGTGCAGGGCAGCAGCCGGATGACCAACGACATCGGCGAATTTCGCGTCTTCGGTCTCCCGCCCGGCCAGTACTACCTGGCGGCCACGCTTCGCAGAAACGAGGGTCCGGATCCGGGGGGCGATCGCGAGACGTACGCGTCGACCTACTATCCCGGCACCCCGAGCGTCAGCGCGGCCCAGATGCTCACGATCGCGCCCGGCCAGACGATGACCGGCACGAACATGATGCTGCTGCCGGTGCGATCGGTCCGCGTCAGCGGCACCGTGTCCGATTCATCCGGAGCGCCGCTGAGAGGCGCAATGGTCATGGCCGAAGTCCGGATTGGTGCCGGTGCGCCGAATACGAAGGCCGACGTGGTAAAGCCGGACGGCACCTTCTCGATCGCGGGCCTCGCGCCGGGCGACTACATCCTGCGAGTGCGGACGAACAACAGCCAGGGCGAAGGCGAAGGCGCCGCCGTGCCGCTGACAGTCGGGGCCAACGACCTCACGGACGTCCAGATCGTCAGCTCGAAGCCGACCCACATCACCGGACGAGTGCTCGTCAGTCGCGACGAGCTGGGGTCGCTCGCGGGATCGACGTTCCGCTTGAGCACGTATGCCGCGAGCGCGGATGAAGCGGCGGTGAACGGGTTCATGACCGGCACGCCGGTGAAGGACGATTTCACGTTCGACCTCGGCGCGCGGCCGGGCCACGTGTTCATCCGATCGAATACCGTGGGCTGGTTCCTGCGAGCGGTGCGGGTGAACGGCGTCGACGTGATGGACAGCGGCGTCGAAATCCGCCCGAATCAGCCTCTGACCGGTGTCGAGATCGAGCTGACGCACCGGCAGCCCGACGTGACCGGCACGGTCACAACACCAGAGGGCGCCCTCACGAGGAACGCGTTCATCGTCGTCTTTCCGAAGGATCGCCAGCATTGGGGATACCTGTCGCGGTACGTCAGGATGAGCCGCCCGAACACCGACAGTCAGTACCGCGTCCAGGTGCCGCCCGGCGAGTACCTCGCGATCGCCGTCGACTTCGTCGAGCAGGGCGAGTGGAGCGACCCCGAATTCCTGGATCATGTGCGTGAGCGCGCCGTTCCAGTCTCGCTTGCCGAGGGCGAGCACAAAACGCTCGACCTCACGCTGGTGTCGTTGGACCGGGGGGCGGGGGCCCCCGGAGTGAGAGACGTGGTGCAGGGGCCCCCGAAGTAAACGCGTCGCCCGAACAATGTCACGACGCACACCCGCCGGCGCCATCGCACTACTGGCCATCGGGCTGGCCGGCTTTAAGGTTGACGCGCAAGTGTCGCCGACGCGGCAACCGTTCGCGCCCGGCTCGCCGCGCGGCGGCTCGCAGGCGGCCGGCACGGCTGTCATACGCGGCCGCGTCACCGACGGCGACAGCGGTCAGCCGCTCCGCCGCGCGCTCGTGCGGGTCATCGCGCCGGGCCTCCGCGACAACAGGGTCGCGACCACCGACGAACAGGGCCGCTGGGAGCTGATCGATCTGCCAGCGGGAAGCTACATCGTGTCGGCGAGCAAGGGCAATTACGTCGGCCTGCAGTTCGGCCAGGCGCGGCCCACCGATGCGGGCAGGCCGATCGTGTTGCTCGACGGCCAGACGGTCGAGAAAGTGGACTTCAGCCTTCGGCGCGGCGGGGTCATCACCGGCCACGTCCTCGATGAATACGGGGACCCGGTACCCAACGTTCAGGTCGCGGCGCTACGCGCGCAGTTCGTGCAAGGACGTCTGCGGCTGACGCCCGCGGCGCGCTTCTCGACGACCGACGATCTCGGCGAGTACCGCGTCTTCGGTTTGACCCCCGCGGACTACTACGTGGGGGCGACGTATCGTCCCCCGCCTCCGAGCGCCGCGGACGATGACGCGCCAGGGTATGCGGTCACGTACTCTCCCGGCACCGTCAACCCGTCCGACGCGCAGCGCGTCACGCTTGGCGTCGGCCTGACGGTTGACGGCGTGAACGTGGCGCTCGTCCCGGCCAGGCTCGCCCAGATCACCGGGACGGCTATGAACAGCAGTGGACAGCCGATGGCCGGCGCATTCGTCATGGTCACCGAGAAGAACAACGCCCTCGGCAATGGAGGCGGTGCACAGGTGAGGCCCGACGGCACGTTCACCCTCCTGGCTGTCGCGCCTGGCGAGTACATCCTCCGGGCGCAGGGGCCGTTCACGCAGAATGCGCGTCCCGAGATCGCAACCGCGACGGTCACCGTTGCCGGGCAGAACATCGACGGCGTGCGACTCGTCGTCGAGGCTGCGTCCTGGGCGGTTGGAACGGTGCTCGTCGATCCCGCCGCGGCGGCCGCGTTCAAGGGGTCGTCGATTGCCCTGACGGTAACCCCGGTCGACCCACCAATGAGCTTTATCGACACGTCCGCACACGTACAGGACGATTTCACGTTCGAAGCGGCTGTGCACGCGGGCATCAATATCGTCAGGCTGATCGGCATGCCGAACGACGTGGCCATGAAGGCGGTTCGCGTCGGCGGCGTCGATGTCACCGACGGCGGTTTCGACGTCAAGCCAGGCGAAATCGTACGCGGCATCGAAGTCGAGCTGACCAGCCACCCGACCGTCGTGTCGGGACAGGTCGCCGACAGCCGCGGTGCTCCCGCGAAGGATTGTACGGTGGTGATCTTCGCGCGCGACGAGCGGAAATGGGAAGGCGCGTCACGCTACGTTCGACAGACGCGCTCGGACCAGGACGGACAGTTCCGGATCAGCGGCCTTCCCCCGGGTGACTACCATGCGGCTGCGGTTGACGGCTTCCAGCAACTCGACCTGGCCGGCGACCCGGACGTGCTGAAGCAGATTCGAGATCGCGCTGCGGGGTTTTCGCTCGGCGAGGGCGAAACGAAGGTCATCGACCTGAAAGTCACCCGTTGATCGATCTTGGGGCGAGGCAACTGCTCGCGACCATGAGTCTTCAGCCCGTTTGATCGACTGATCA
>DASZFS010000546.1:0-9593 GCA_035939575.1 Vicinamibacterales bacterium
CTCCTGCAAAGCGCGTCGGCCGCAGACCTCAAGCGTGTAGGCGTCCACGCCGAACGTGGCGAGGAGAGCGTGGAGCACATGGTTCGACTCTACGCCGGGCACGACCTCCTGCATCTCACGCAGCTCGATCGGATTCGACAGGCCGTCGCGCCGCGCTAGCGTCCAGAACGTCAGCGCGCCTTGGCGGGCGCGCGTGTGTCACGGCGCGAAATCGCGGATCTTCGCGACGGTCGGCCCGTCCAGCCTCTGAAGTATCGCGACCAGCAGGTCCACCATCTGGTCGAAGTCCCGGCGATTCATGATGCCGTTGTGTGAGTGCGTGTATCGAATGGGCACGACCATGTTGATCGTCGGGACGCCGCCGTTGCTGCGCTGCAATTCGGCGGAGTCGTCTCCGTAGCCCTGGACGAGGTCGGTCTGGAGCGGCAACCGCTTCTGAGCTGCCGTGTCCTTGACGAGCGCGGTCAGCTTGCGGTTCGGCAGCGCTGAAGAATCGAAGAGAAAAATGCCCGGGCCGGCCCCCAGCTTCACCTGCGTCTCCTCGGCGCGACCGGGAAAGACGTCCCCGGTGATGCCGCCTTCGATGGCCAGCGCGACGTCGGGCTTCACGATCGCCGCGGCGGTCTGCGCGCCCCGCAAACCGATCTCTTCCTGGGTGGTGACGGTCCACAGAATCTGATTGGCATGCGGAAGTGTCGCGAGGCGGCGCATCGCTTCGATCACGACGCCGCATCCGACCCTGTCGTCCCAGGCCTTGGCCAGATAGTTGTCGGTGCCGTTCAAGACGGCGAAAGGCGCATCCGGCACGACCGGGTCGCCAGGGGCGATTCCCATTGCCGCGACCTCCGCCTCGCTCGTCGCGCCAACGTCAAGGAACAGGCTGTCGCGCGGGTAAACGCGGGTCCGCTCGTCTGCGGGCACTACGTGGACATCGCGGATCCCCGTGACGGCACGAACAGGGCCCTTCGAGCCGACGATGGTCCATCGCTGATCGACCAGGGCCTGATCCAGCCATCCCCCAAGCATCTGCATCGTCAGCAGGCCGCGTGGCGTGACACGACGGATCATGCCGCCGAGCTCGTCCATGTGCGCGTCGACCATCACGCGTGGACCTTGCGTGCCCTGGGTGGCGATGATCGAGCCGAGACCATCGAACGCCAGCGAGCTCGCGAGCGGCTTCATGGCGTCGACCATGATCTTGCGTATAGGCTCCTCGAATCCGGGAGGGCCGGCGGCGTCGGTAATCTGCTGGAGCAGGGTGACGACGCGATCTTGAGCGGATACCGGCGCCGATAGCGCGCAGGCGGCCATGCCGAGGGCAGTCACGAGGGCGCGTAGCTTCATAGAACGGAAGCTTACAACCCATCTCGCAAACGGGCTGAAGACTTTGAGGCGGGCTGAAGACTCATGGTCGCGTGCAGTTGCCTCGCCCAAAGATCAAGATTTCAACGGGGGTGACAGTGGTCAGAGACTCGAGGGCGTAGGCAACTGCACGCGGCCATGAGTCTTCAGCCCCATTCTGAGTCGTCAGCCGTCAGACCTGGAACCGCCAGCGGCGATGGTAGAGGAATCCAGCGACGCCCGTCCAGAACACGGTCACGAGCACTGCGTACGTCAATGACATCGCCTCTTCGCTGAGGCGCGTGCTGAGGAGCGGTCGCATCGCGTCCCAGTAGATCCAGGTCCGCGGGCTCGTCGCCCTTCCATCGATCCGAAGCCACGGGAGATCGAGCACGTGCCCCACAAGTTCCGAGAGAAAGTAGACCGCAAGCGGATTGAAGCCAAGCCACAGGAACGGACGCGCCCAGCGGCGATGGCCGCCGGCATCGATGAGCTGATGGAAGACCGCGAGCAGCAGCGCGGCCAGGCCGGAAGTTACGGCGACGAACGATCCCGTCCAGAGGGACTTGTTTACCGGGAGAATGCGGCCCCAGACGAGCCCGACGGCGAGAAGAGCCAGCCCCGCCGCTACGAGCGATCGGTCACTACTTCCAGGGCTTGCAGGGCGGCGCAAACGGGCACCTGCGAACAGGCCGAGCAGGGCAGTGCCGACCGCAGGCAGGGTTCCCAGTATCCCTTCCGGGTCACCGGTCCTGGTCAGGATGTGCCGTCCGAATACAGCTTGGTCAATCACGCCGGCGACGTTGTGCTGCTGACCGTACGCGCCGAGGACGCCGGGCAGTGGCACAAGAGCCAGCATCGCCCAGTGACCAAGGAGCAACGCGACGACGACGATTGCCCGCTGCCACGGCTTCGCGTATATCGCGATCACTGCTGCGAGCAGGTAGACAAGGCCTATCCGCTGGAGCACTCCCGGGATCCGCATCGACGAGAACGCCGGGTAGGCCGCCGCAGCATTCAACACCAGCCCGAGGACGACAAGCGCCGCCGCGCGCCATCCGATCCGGGCGAGCACATTGCGAACATCCTGCCCGCGATCGAGGCGCTGGCCGAGGGCGAATGCCATGGCGGCGCCCAGAATAAAGATGAAGAAGGGAAACACGACATCCGCGAGCGTGCACCCGTGCCAGTCGGCGTGCGTCAGTGGCGCGAAGACGGCATTCCAGTTTCCAGGGTTGTTCACCACGATCATCGCGGCGATGGTCATGCCGCGAAACGCGTCGAGCGACGCGAGGTGCTGATGCGGAGCCTTCACTGGGCGCGGCTGGACCGCCCGGCAATATTCTCCCCTGCGCACCAGCACGGGGCAGGCGCCGGCGGCTCGCCTTCCATGAAGAGCTCGTTGCCCCGCTCGAAAGAGGCAAGGAAGTCAGGCATTGCGAGCATTTGGCTTCGATATCGTGTGAGCGCCACCCGCTTCCGGGCCTGCTCTTCCGTGGTCAGCGGGAGCGCGCTCCACCGGCCGCCGCCCCCGCGAAGTCCCGCCGGCTGGCCCGTGACGGAGCCCTGCAGGGATCCAGACGCTGGAGGCCATGCAGGATAATGAATCAGATAGTACAGCACGCGTGGCGGCCGCAAGCCGGCCTGGACCGCGCCAGCCACGGCATCCCGTGCGAGCAGCTCGGTCGCGCAGTGATCCGGGTGCAGATCGCCCGGGTGCGGCAGAACCACGAGCGTGGGACGGAATGCCTCGATGATCCGGCGCAGCTCCGCCTCGAGGTCGATGCCGCGGTACATCGTGCCGGGCACAATCTGCTCCGCCTCCGGCGGAGACGCGCGCCCTGTGTAAGGCGATTCGAAGGCATCGCCCGCCCGGCGCGCTGACGCCAGCACGCAAAGACCGTCGTCGGGAAAGCCTAGAAACCTGAGCCGCGATCGATGGACGCCGAGCTGCCGCATCGCGCGGATGGCTTCGCGTTCACGCAGTGACCCGTACCACCGGTACGATGAGGGGCTTGTGGGAGTGCCGGGACGGGCGGCGGCCACGCCCTTCGAGAACGCGTCGCCGCTCGTCATCTCGACGACCTGCACGGCGCCGCCGTTGCGGACCACTCTCTGGATCAGGCCCGCCGCGCCCAGCGTGGCATCGTCGGGATGTGGGGAGACGACGAGGGCGCGAACCGCGCCCCGCCCAAGGACCTCGGCGTGGCTGTGACTGGACGCCTCAGCGACGACCAGGATCGAAACGAGCGCGGCCAGCCATGCGCGCGCCGGCGACGCAGTCATGCGGGCGAGACGCCGGGTCCATTGCCGCACGAGAAGAGACCGTCGTGCCAGAATAACTCGACTGTATCTCAAACATAGTTTGAGATCAAATCATCTGCGGTACGTTCGCTGGCGGCGAGAGAGCTCAGAGCAGATGGTCGTCCCTTTAGTGTGCGGAGGCGTTCACGCACACGGTGTTCAGGCGGTAGTAGAGCGTGTCCAGGAAGGCGCCCGACTCCACGCGCGACAGCAGCGGCTCCGCCGAGGTGCTGACGACCTGCGTCCGTCCGTCGGTCTCTTCCAGCCAGTCGAGCAGCCGTCGCTGCTCGTCGTCTGCAAGGGCCCCGACGTCGCGGAGGATCATGGTGCCGCTCGGCGTGCCGGACGGCAGCGCCAGACGCTGCCCTGGGCGCCAGCTGACAACAGGCTCTTTCAGATCCGGCAGCAGGACGTCGAGCAGTCCCGGCAGCACGCCGCGCGGGTGGATGACGAGCAGGTTGACGCGCGCGGTTCTGGCGAGGTGCCACTCTTCCGACACCAGTGTCTGGAGATCGCGGGGCTCGCTCATGACCGCGGCCCCGCCAACGTAACCGACGTCACCAGCGGCACCAACGTCACGAATGTTCGACATGTTCTCCATGGATGCCTCCTGACACGAAAAACAGTCCGGCCCATGGGCGTGAATCTACGCCGATGGCGTTTGCTCAGCCATAGGGAAGAGGGCGGATCGGGACTAGGGAAGATCCCTAAGGCCGTTACAAATGTGACGCGTCACTCGTTATGGAGCCACCCTTGAAGGACGGCGTACTTGACGATGTCGATTCGGCCGGTCAACCCGAGCTTCCGCATGGCGTTGGCCTTGTGGGCTTCGACGGTCTTGACGCTCAGCGTGAGCCGCGCGCCAATCTCCTTGTTGCTGTAGCCGGACGCAATCAACCGCAGCACCTCCGACTCCCGTTCGCTGACCGCCCCGCCCGACCGGCCGATCCGCTTGCCTTCGCGCGCGAGGAATCCCGCCGTTACGCGGGCCGTCAGGCTCGAGTCCAGGTACTGTCCGCCCGCCGCGGCAGCCCGAATCGCCTGCAGCAACTCCGCTGGCGCACTCTGCTTCAGCACGTAGCCGGAGACGCCGGCGCGCAGCAGTTCCTGGAGATACGCGTCGTCGCTGTGGCGGGTCAGCGTCACGACGGCGACGTCTGACCGCAGCTGCCGCAGTCGTCGGGTCGCCACGAGACCGGTCATGCCAGGCATCGAGATGTCCATTACGACGACGTCCGGCTTGAGCGCCAGCGCCTGCTGCACGGCGCCCTCGCCGTCGTCTGCCTCGGCAATGACCGTCATGTCAGGCTGGGCGTCGATCAACAGCTTGAGCCCGTGACGGACGGTGACGTGATCGTCCGCCAGCAGCACGCGCAGCGGCGCGGGCAGCTCAGACATGGTCGGCGGCTTCCCGATCGGCCGTCTCCGGCGCATCTGGTGCCGCCATGCGCACGAGGATCGTCGTGCCGCGACCGATCGCTGATTCGATCTGCAACGTCGCGCCCACGAGCGACGCGCGCTCCTGCATGCCCAGCAAGCCGAAGCCTTGCGTCGGCGCCGCTTCTCCCACGTCGAACCCGACGCCATCGTCCTCGACGATGAGGAGCACGTGGTCGGGACGCCGCTCTAGAATCACTTCGACGTTGGCGGCGCCCGAGTGCCTCGCGACGTTTGTCAGCGCTTCCTGCGCGATGCGATAGAGCGTGGTTTCAGTTTCAGACGGCAGCCGGTCGTGCAGGAGACCCGATGTGTGCAGTTCAACGGGGATGCCCACGCGTTTCGACCAATCCTGAATGTAGTTGGCGAGCGCGGCGCGGAGCCCTAGATCGTCGAGGGCGGTCGGCCGGAGCTCCCACACGAGCTGATCCACGTCGCGGTCGAGCTGCTGCGCGAGCTGTTCGAGGGCGGCCACGTGCTCCTGCATCTCGGCGCTGCTGCCGCACACATGCTTGAGCGCGGCAATCCGGTGCGTGAGCGCCGTCAGCTCCTCTCCGAACTGGTCGTGCATTTCTCGCGCAATACGCCGCCGCTCGTCCTCCTGCGCGAAGACCAGGCGAGCCAGGAGCTCCGTGCGTGCGCGCTCAGTTTCCGCACGCCTGCGCTCGGTCAGGTCCAGGTGCGTTCCGACGATGCGCACCACGGGTCCACCTGGCTGGCGCCGGACGGGGAAGCCCCGTGAGAGGACATGAACGTAATGGCCGCCCTTGTGGCGCAGGCGGAACTCGCCCTCGTAGGTCGGCTCGCCCTGCGCCACCCTGTCATGCACCTGGCGCGCGCGCTCCACGTCGTCGGGATGGAGCAGCCGCTCCCATGCGGCGACGTGCGGCTCGATTTCATGCTGCGCGTAGCCGAGCATCTCCGTCCAGCGCGCCGAATAGACGACCGCGCCCGTTTCGAGGTTCCAGTCCCAGACGCCTTCCTGTGCGCCCGCGAACGCCAGCGTCAGGCGCTCCTCGCTCTCGCGCAGAGTCGCTTCGGCGCGCTTGCGCTCCGTCAAGTCGAGATGGGTGCCGACGATGCGGACGACGGGGCCGTCGGGGGTTCGCCGGACCGGGTAGCCCCGCGACAGGACGTCGATGTAGTGGCCGTGCTTGTGCCGCAGCCGCACTTCCATCTCATAAGTGCCTGCCCCGTGCGTGACGTCATCGTTGACCTGACGCGCGCGCGCGACGTCCTCCGGATGCAGCAGGCGCTCCCACGCGCCCACGCCCGGCTCGATCTCGTCGTCGGCATAGCCGACCATCTGCTTCCATCGCGGTGAGTACACGACGACGCCGGTTTCGAGGTTCCAATCCCAGACGCCTTCCTGGGCGCCGGCGAACGCCAGCGTCAGGCGCTCCTCGCTTTCGCGCAGCGCGGCCTCGGCGCGCCTGCGTGACGTGATGTCGCGAACAACGATCTGCACGGCGCGCGGGTCATCGACGTCGTCAGCATTGTTGACGTCACTGACATTGTTGACGTCATTGACATCGTTGACAGTGTTCCAGGCAGGGCACGCCGCGCCGGCGATCTCGACGTCCACGATGGCGAGCGGGGGGCAGGGGCCCCCGGAGTGAACGCTGTCGAGCCGGGCGAGCTGCGCCTCGAAGGGCGGCGTAGCCGATCCCTTCAGCCATTCGGCTAGGTGATGCCGCGCCGACGACCGGCCCTCGGGCTGCAGAAGATCGACAAACGATTGTCCGAGGGCGTGTGTTGGCGTGGAAGCGCCAAGCAAACGCCGTGCGGCGGGATTCAGATGCGCGATGTGGCCGTCATGGAGGATGAGGATGCCGTCAGGCGACAGCTCCACGAGGTGGCGATAGCGGTCAGAAGTCTCGCGCACAAACCGGCTCCAGACGGCGGAAGGCTGAGTCTAGCCCAATTCTGTGACGCCCGCGCTTTGCAGCACGTGCTGCCTCGAGCCGATAAAGTACGAGTTGTGAACCCGCTCGATGCGTCACCCCTCCGGTGGGTCGTCCTCGCGGCCGGGATCGTCATGGCAGCCTACGCGTGGCAGACGCGCCATCCGAATACCTCTTCCGACTTCACGATCCTCTATAACTCGGCGCTTCGCCCGCCCGCGCAGATGTACCAGCGACCGCCAGGGCCGCCCCGTGGCAACTTGAACCCGCCGCACTTTCAACTGCTGATTGTCCCGCTGACGTGGCTGCCGTTGCCCATTGCGGCTGCCGTGTGGCGGACGCTGAACGTGCTTGCGCTCGCAGCGTGCGTCTGGTGGCTGGCGCGCCACTCGGAGGAGAAATGGGGCGCCGCCGACATCGGAGCACTGCTGGCGTGGTCGCCGATGCAGTCTGCGCTCGGTCTGAATCAGGTGACGTGGATCATGTGGCCGCTGCTCATATGGGCGTGGTGGTGCTGGCGCCAGGACCGGTGGACCGCAGGCGCCATCACATATGGTCTCGCGCTCAGCTTCAAGTCCTTTCTCGGGGTGTTTCTTGTCTGGCTGGCGCTCAGGCGCCAATGGCGGGCAATCGCGACTGCGATCGCGACGGCGGTTGCTGCGCTCGCGGTCGGTGTTCTTGTGTACGGCGTCGACGTATTTCGCGCGTGGCTGGCGGGCGTTGCCGGAGTCGAGTGGTCCTACGCGGTGATGAACGCGTCGTTGCGCGGTGTGCTGGCGAGGACGCTCACCAGCAGCGGGACGGCCGGCGCGCCTCTGGCGCTGCGCCCCGGCCTGGTGACGCCCGTCTTCGTTGCCGGCGCCGCGGTGATTCTGGTCGTGACGTTCGTGCGAACGCGACGGGCAAGCGTGGACGAGAGCTGGCCGGCGCTGGTCGCGGGCGCGCTCCTGGCATCGCCGCTCGGATGGCTGTATTACATCTGGTGGATGCTGCCCGGGACGCGTCCATCGCGCGTGCTCTTCGCCGCGCCGCTGCTCTGGGTGCCGATGGTGTGCGCAATGTGGGGCCAGCCAAGCCCGTGGGCCACGCTGACGATCGGGTCCGTGTTCTTCTGGGGACTACTGGTCGCATGGCTGGGGTTCGTCAGGAACGGGGTCGGCCGGGTCGGGCCAGTAGACACGCGACAGGTAGTGGAGCGCGATGCCTACTCCCCAGCGATTCGGTGACGTCCACACGAACAGCGCACCGACGATAACGAACGACGCGATGCCCAGCGCGCGGTGGCTCCGGAAGACCCCGAAGTAGATCAAGGCGATCAGCGCACCGACCGGCAGTCGATCGCCGATGATCGTGAACGCCCAGGTGTCGCCGGGATTGCGCTCGTAGACCAGGCCGCACACGTCGCACCGCTCGAGATGGTGCGCCCAGCCCGAGAACAGCAGGCCGCGACCGCAGTGCGGACAGCGCTTCCGCAGCCCGCGTCGCACCGCGGTGACGACGAGCCGACAGGTCAACAAACAGGCCCTCTCCTCGTGTTAACGTATGCCTGCTTTTCTGGCGTGAGCCGGCTTCGGAAGATTATGGCGTATTCGCGCCGCGCGGATCTGCGATGAGCATGACCATGCTCGCGTTGGCATTGGCGTCAGCGCAGGCGTTGGCACAGACGCCTGTGACGCCGACGCCCGCGCTCGACGAGGTCGTCGTCACCGGTGAGGTCGGCGTCGCCCGCGCGCTCGTCGCGGGCGGGGCGGACGTCAACGCCAAAGACGCGGAGGGCGTGACGCCGCTGATGCGGGCGGCGTCGGCTGGCCGTGGCGACATGGTGCGGCTGCTGCTGACGAGCGGCGCGGACCCGAACGCGAAGGCCAGCGGCGCGGTGACCGCGCTGATGATGGCGAGCCTGGGTGGCTACATGGACGCGGTCGCACCGCTCATTGCGGCGCGATCGGACGTGGTCGCAAAGGACAGTCAGGGCCGGACGGCGCTGATGGCCGCTGCCTCCAGCGGCGACGCAGCCATCGTCGAGGCCTTGCTGAAGGCCGGCGCCGACGTGAAGGCGGAAGATGCCTCGAGTTCGACCGCGCTGACATATGCCGCCGCCGAAGGCCATGCAGCGGCAGTGGAAGCGCTGCAGCGGCACGGCGCCACGGCAGGCCACTCCGAGATGATTCTCGCGGCAGGGCGGTGCAACACGGCGATCGTGCGCGCGCTTCTGTCGGCTGGCCTGAACATCGACAGTGCCGACTCCGGGACGACGCCGCTGATTGTGGCCGCGGCGGGGAATTGCGTTGAGACAGTCGACCTCCTCGTCGCTCGTGGCGCGGATCTGAACGCGAGGAACGCCGACGGCTGGACGCCCCTCATGAAGGCAACCGCGGCGGGACACGCGGAGGTCGTCGAGAAGCTGCTCGCGAAGGGGGCCGACATGGATGTCGCGGACTCCCTGGGGCGGACGGCCTGGATGTACGCCGCCATGGCCAATCACGAAGAGATCGCGGCGATGTTCCGCCGGGTCCGCCCCGGCCAGCCGCGCACTGGCGACCGGCCCGCCGAGCTCGTTCTCTCCAGCCCGGCGCTCAAAGCAAACGAAACGATGCCGAGGGACTA
>DASZFS010000547.1:0-5049 GCA_035939575.1 Vicinamibacterales bacterium
GCTGTACCGCAAGGGATCGTGGGCTGCGGCGTGACGAGCGCGTTCAGGGTTCGGTGAGAAGTGACCGGCGCTCCACGGCGGATGCCGCGGATTCCCGGCCAGCACGCTTCTCGCCGAACGCTGAATGCGCTCGACGGGCTCAAGGGCTGCCTGCGCCCTCGATTCTTGAAGAACCTTCTACCCCGAGAATTTTGATTTTGGGGGCGAGGCAACTGCACGCGGCCATGGGTCTTCAGGCCCCTTCGGACTCATCAGTGGCGTCCGACCTTTACTCACGTTCACCATCAACCTAACTCATCATTGAACTAACTCATCATTTAATCGCACCGATATTGCGCTGATTCAGCATCCCCAAGCTGGCGTTGAGCTTGCACGACATCCGACTGGTGAGAGCGACGCGCCAGCCGCTAGCCACGTACCGTCTGCAGTTCAACCGCCGTTTCACCTTTGCCCACGCGGTGGCGGTCGTGGAGTATCTACGGACGCTCGGCATTGGCGATTGCTACGCCTCCTCCTATCTCGCGGCGATCCCCGGCAGCCCCCATGGGTACGATGTCGCCGATCCCACGCGCCTCAACCCCGACCTCGGCAGCGACGCGGACTACTGGCGGTGGGTCGAGGAGCTGCGGTCGCACGGCATGGGCCACGTGCTCGATCTCGTGCCCAACCACATGGGCATCGCGAAGTCGGCGAACACGTGGTGGCTCGACGTGCTCGAAAACGGTCCGAGCTCCCGCTTCGCGCGCGTGTTCGACATCGAGTGGCGGCCGGTGAAAGACGAGCTCGCGGACAAGCTGCTCATTCCGATTCTGGGTGATCAGTACGGCGCAGCCCTCGAGCGCCAGGAGCTCGCGCTCGTGTACGAGCACGGGGCGTTCATCCTGCACTACTACGACGAGCGGCTACCCATCGCTCCCGACACTTACAGGATGATTCTGGCGCCGGCGCTTGGCGATTGGCTCGCCGATCATCCGGGCGAAGCGGCCGACGAGCTCCAGAGCATCCTCAACGCGAGCGAGCACCTGCCCTCGCGCAGCAGCCGTGACGCCGACAGCATCGCGATCCGCGCGCGCGAAAAGGAGGTCGTCAAACGCCGTCTGGCCGCGCTGACCGAGCGAAGCGTCGCGGTCGGGGACTACGTCGATGCCGCGGTCACCCGCTTCAACGGCACCCGCGGGCAACCTCGCTCGTTCGATCTCCTCGACGGCCTGCTGAACGCGCAATCGTACCGGCTGGCGCACTGGCGAGTGGCCTCGGAAGAGATCAATTACCGCCGCTTCTTCGACGTCAACCAGCTGGCGGCCGTCCGGATGGAAGACCCGTGCGTGTTCGAAGACGTCCACCGGTTCGTCTTCGAGCTCATAGGGCGAGGCGGCCCGACCGGCCTGCGTGTCGACCACGTGGACGGATTGTTCGCGCCGCGTGACTATCTCCAGCGCTTGCAGTCGACGATTGCCCGCACGACGCTGTCCACGAAGCCTGAGAACGCTGCGAACCCGACGAACCCCCAGAACCCCGCGAACCTGAAGAACCTCGAGAACCCTGCGAACCCTGCGAACCCGTTCTACATCATCGTCGAGAAAATCCTCGGCGGGGACGAGACGATGCCGTGCGACTGGCCGGTCGCCGGCACAACGGGTTATGAGTTCGCCGCGGTTGTCAACAATCTGTTCGTGGACCGGCGGAACGAGCGGGCGCTCGACGACATCTACCGCCGGTTCGTGCGCGAGCGCCAGTCGTTCGGCGACCTTGTGTATCGATCCAAGAAGCAGGTCCTGCACGAGACAATGTCCGGCGACATCAACTCCCTCGGCCACCAGCTGAACCGCTTCTCCGAGGGGAACCGGCATTTTCGCGACTTCACGCTCTACAGCCTCATCTCCACCCTGAAGGACGTGATCGCCTGCTTCCCGGTGTACCGGACGTACATCACGTCGAGCGGCCCGATCAGCGAGCGCGACAGCCGCTATGTCCGGGAGGCGGTGCGCTGCGCGAAGCGCCGCGCGCCTGGCATCGCCTCGGTGGTGTTCGATTTCGTCGAGCGGCTCCTGCTGCGGGAGACGGCCGTGACGGCGCCCGACGAGTGCGAGGCGCGCGCGCGGTTCATCGGCAAATTCCAACAGCTCACCAGCCCCGTTGCCGCGAAGGGGATCGAGGACACCGCGCTCTACGTCTACAATCGCCTCCTGTCGCTGAACGAGGTCGGATCCGATCCCACGCGGTTCGGGATGGAGCCGGACGCGGTACATGAGTGGATGTCCGACCGCCAGCGGCGCTGGCCGGGGGCGCTCTCCGCCACGGCTACGCACGACGCCAAGCGCGGCGAGGACGTGCGCGCGCGCCTGAACGTGCTGTCCGAGATCCCGGGTGCGTGGAAGGCAGCGGTTTCCAAGTGGCGCGCCCTGAACCGCCGCTTCAAGGCGGATGTGCGCGGTATGCCCGCGCCCGACCCGAACGAAGAGTATTTCCTGTACCAGACGCTCGTGGGCATCTGGCCGTTCGAGGAAGCCGCTGCGCCCACCCGCGATCGTCTGCGTGCGTACATGACGAAGGCGCTTCGAGAAGCCAAGGTCCACACGAGCTGGCTGAGTCCCGACGAGACATACGAAGACGCCGTGAGCGGGTTCGTCGACGCGATCCTCGATCGACGCAGAGCAGGGCCCTTTCTCCATGCGTTCGAGGCCTTCGAGCGTCGCGTCGCGGAGCTCGGCATCTACAACAGCCTCGCGCAGCTCCTGATCAAGGTCACCGCGCCTGGCGTGCCGGACTTCTATCAGGGCACCGAGCTCTGGGATCTCAGCCTGGTGGATCCTGACAACCGCCGCCCGGTGGACTACGACCTCCGCGATGCGATCCTGACGGGGCTCGCTGAACCCGGGACCGGCGCGGCTGCCGCCGCACGCGTTGACGAGCTTCTCCGCGGGCGGACTGATGGTCGCATCAAGATGCTCGTCACCCAGCGTGCGCTCCACACGCGCGCCCTTCTGCGGGAGGTCTTCGAGGAGGGTGCGTACGTACCGCTGTCATCGGCTGGGGCAAGACACGATTGCCTGTTCGCGTTCTCGCGTCAGCACGGCGGAGACGCGGCCATCACCTGCGTACCGCGGTTGATCGCGTCCCTGATTCCAGACGTGGCGTCCCCGCCCGTGGGGAGCGCGGTGTGGGCCGACACTCGCGTGGAGCTGCCGGTGCTGGATCGCGCGGCCTACGCGCGACCGTTCCGGGACGTCTTCACAAACGTCCGCGTCGAGCCGCGGACAGTCGATGGCCGCCTGACAGTGCCCGCGTCGCAGCTGTTCGAGCGCTTTCCCGTCGCGCTGCTCGTCCCCTGCCCGCCCTGAGCTGGCCATGCGACTAGTGGCCTGTCCTCGCTGAACGAGGACCAGATCGCGGAGCGCGGCGCCCGGATGGCAAGGCGCGACGACCGAGAATACCGGGAGTATTTGAGGGAGGAGCAACGCAGCCAGCCGGGATGCCCCGCCCGCGAGGTGGTCCTTGATCAGCGAGGACAGGCCACTAGGGCCCACGCCTTGCCGCAGCGGTTCCAGAATCACGTCACGCGCCCCAGTCCTCATGCGCCCCGGTACGTCGAGTATCCGAATGGGCTGACGACCAGAGGCACGTGATAATGCTGCGATCCGTCCCGCACCGTGAACGTGACCGTCGCCTCGGGGAAGAACGGCGCGCTGACGCCGCGGCCGCGATGATAGTCCCCGAGATTGAAGGTGAGCCGGTACGTTCCCGGCGCGACCGGAAAGTCGTCGGTCAGCGAGGACAGCCGGCCGTCGGCGTCGGTCGTGCCGCGGCCGACCGGTGTCCAATCGCTGGCCATCCGGATTTCGAGAATGATCGCGACGCCGGCGGCCGGGCCGCCCTGCGCGATGTCGAGCACGTGCGTCGTGATCATGTCAGGCGCGCGCGGATCTCTTCAGGAACGATCCGCGTCCGGCGCGCCCGACGAACGCGCCGTCCTCGATGACGACGCGGCCGCGCGACAGCACCGTGTCGGCGGCGCCCGTCACCTGGCGGCCCTCGTACGGATTGTAGTCAACCCTCATATGCAGCGTCTTCGCGCTCAACGTGACGGTCCTGTTCGGATCGAACACGACGATGTCGGCGTCCGATCCGGGCGCGATGGTGCCCTTGCGCGGGAACAGGCCGAAGATCTTGGCTGGCGAAGTGGAGGTCAGCTCGACGAACCGGTTGAGCGAGATGCGCCCCTCCCGCACGCCGCCGTCGTACACCAGGCTCATGCGCGTCTCGATACCCGGCGCGCCATTCGGGATCTTCGAGAAGTCGTTCACGCCCAGCTCTTTCTGCTCCTTCATGCAGAACGGACAATGGTCGGTCGAGATGCATTGGAGGTCGTTGAACGCCAGCCCCCGCCAGAGCTGCGCCTGCTTCGCCTTCTCGCGCAGCGGCGGGCTCATGACGTACTTGGCGCCCTCGAACCCGGGCTCCTCGTAGTTGTCGTACGACAGAAACAGGTACTGCGGACAGGTCTCGGCGTACGCGGGCAGCCCGCGATCGCGGGCCTCCGTCACCATCTCGAGTGCCTCCGCCGACGACAGGTGAACGATGTAGATCGGCACGTCGGCGATCTCGGCGAGGGCAATCGCCCTGTGCGTCGCCTCGGCTTCCGCCCGGGCGGGCCGGGTGAGCGCATGGTACTTGGGCGCCGTCTTCCCTTCCGCCAGCGCCCGCTGCACGAGCACGTCGATCACGTCGCCGTTCTCCGCGTGCATGCAGATCGTGCCGCCGTTCCTCCCCGTTCGAAGCAGCGCCTTGAAGATGCTGGCGTCATCCAGCATGAAGATGCCCCGGTACGCCATGAACAGCTTGAAAGACGTCACGCCCTGGCGGACCAGGGCGTCCATCTCCTGCTCGGTCTGATCGTTGAGGTCGGTCATGATCATGTGGAAGCCGTAATCGATGACCGCGCGGCCCTCCGCCTTCTTCAGCCACGTCTCCCACGCGTGGTGCAGCGTCTGTCCCTTGTACTGGATCGCGAAATCGACGACCGATGTCGTCCCGCCGAACGCCGCGGCG
>DASZFS010000548.1:0-18429 GCA_035939575.1 Vicinamibacterales bacterium
CTGAGGAGCCAGTCCTTCTTGTGATCCGCGTCGTTGCGCGTCCGGTCCTTCTCGAGGTCCATCTCGTCCGAGATATCGAGGCGAGACTGGCCGTACCTGATCGCGCCCGCCTTGACGTGCGCGAGATTCCACTGGCGGAGCTCGGTCAACGTTTTCACCGGCGCGGACGGCCCGAGGCTCTTCAGCCACAGATTGAAGTCGCGCTTCATGCCGTACTTGAAGTTCACCGAGCAGTTCGCGTCCTTGCCCTTGGCCTGATCCCCTCCCGAGCAGAAGTCCCAGAGAGGGAAGTTCTTCTGCGGGTCCTTGTCCACGAAGCTGGGGACGTCCGCGGGGTCGACGACAATCGCGCCCTGCTGTTTCAGGATCGCAATCGCATCCGCCATCGCTCGGGTCTGCTCGGCGTTGATGCCGCCGCGCCGATCCCCATCCGGCAGCGTGGCCTGGTCGTAATAGAACGCGCGCGGGATACCGATGCGCGCGCCCTTCAGGCCGTCCGCGCGGAGAAACGTGGTGTAGTCGCGTCCGGCCGGGGGCGTGCAGGTCCGCGTCGCCGCGTCGTTCGGATCGGGCGCGGCGCCCTCGAGCGCGCCAAGCATGATGGCGGCGTCGACGACCGTCCGCGCCATCGGGCCGGCCGTGTCGTGGTCTGCGGTAATCGGGATGACGCCGTAGCGGCTGATGCGCCCGATCGTCGGCCGGATGCCGACCAGCATGTTCGCGTTCGAAGGGCTGATGACAGAGCCACCCGTGTCGGTCCCGACGCTGGCGGCCCAGAGGCTCGCCGCGGTGCCGATGCCCGAGCTCGATCCGCCGGTCTGCAGGGCGGGCCGTCCGTCGAAGCTGCCCTCGCGCGGGTCGCGCCGGGGGTCGTACGGGTTGTAGCCGAACCCCCCGACGGCGTTGTAGTTCCCCGGCATGGGATTGGGGTTGCCTGCCACCCAGTTGGCGAGCTCGGTCAGCCCGGTCTTCGCGACGATGATCGCGCCGGCCTCGCGCAGGTTCTTCGTCAGCGTCGCCTCGTACGGCGGGACGTAGCCGGCGAACGCCAGCGCGCCGCCGGTCGTTGGCAGGCTCGTCGTGTGAATGTTGTCCTTCAGCGCGACGGGGATGCCATGAAGCGGCCCGCGAATGTGGCCCTCCGCCCGCTCGCGATCGCGCTCGTCGGCCTCTTCGAGCGCGCGCGGATCGACGGCCAGCGCGGCGTGCACGACGTGCTCGTAGGTCGCGAGCCGGACCAGATACCGGCTGACAAGCTCGCGTGATGTCAGGCGCTTCTGCTCCATTGCTCGACGCATGTCGGGAATCGTCGCCTCGACAATGTTGAAGACCGCCGGACCTGCCGGCGGCCGGCTCTGACCGCGGACGACCAACGTGAGGGCAGCCATCACCAGTGCGAGTCCAGTCAGCACACGCATCATGGCCGCTATCTTAATTCCGAAGTTCAGCTCTATGATCCGTGAATGCCGACCGACCGTCTCGCCCGGCAGATTGAATTTCTCGTCCAGGCGGACAAGTTGAAGACAATCGTCCGGCGCACGCCGCTGACCGATCGCTCCCGCCTCGAGAACTCCGCCGAGCACTCCTGGCATCTCGGGCTGGCGGCGCTGATCTTGAGCGAATATGGCCCTGCGGGTGTCGACGTCCCTCGCGTCCTGGAGCTCCTGGCCATCCACGATCTGGTCGAGATCGACGCCGGCGACACATTCGCATACGATGCCGCAGCAAACGTCACCAAGGCCGATCGCGAGCGGGCGGCTGCCGACCGTATCTTCGGGCTGCTGCCCGCGGATCAGTCCCTGCGGCTGCGTGCGGCCTGGGATGAATTCGAAGCGTTCGAAACGCGCGAGGCACGATTCGCGAACGCGCTCGATCGGCTTCAGGCGCTCTTGCAGAACATGCAGGCCGGTGGCGGCAGCTGGCGGGATTATCACGTGACGCGGCAGCAGGTGCTGCGGCGGATGGCGCCGGTCCAGGCCGTGCTCCCCGATGTCTGGCCCTTCGTCCTCGACGTCGTCGACAGGTTCTGCACGATGGGAGCGATCGCCGCAGATGCGGCGCCGGGATAGCCACTCGGGCGGACGCAAGAGAGGAGCGAGGTCATGAGAACGATGTGGGTCGGCACGGCGGTGATCGCGCTGGCGGCCGTGACGGGCGCCGCGCAGCAGCCCGACTTCGGACAAGTCCAGATCAAGACGACGAAGATCGCTCAGAACTTCTACACGCTCGACGGTCAGGGAGGGACGATCGGCGTGCTCACCGGGCCCGACGGTGTATTCATGGTCGACGCGCAGTTCGCGCCGCTCAGCGACAAAATCGTCGCCGCCATCAAGCAGGTTTCGGACGGCCGGATCCGGTTTCTCGTCAATACGCACGTCCACGGAGATCACACGGGCGGCAACGAGAACATCGGCAAGCTGGGCGCCGTGATTCTTGCGCGAGAGAACCTGCGCGCGCGGCTCATGAAGCCCGCGCCGCAGGCCAACGGGCAGCCGGGCGCGGCGGCGCCGGCGGCCGCGCTGCCCGTCGTCACGTACGACGCGCCGCTCCACGTCCACATGAACGGAGAAGACATCGAGCTCGTTCCGGTGCCCGCGGCGCACACGGACGGCGATACCATGGTGTACTTCCCGAACGCCAACGTCATCATGTGCGGCGACTTCTACCGATCGCTGGGGTACCCGAATATCGATCGCGCCAACGGCGGCACGATGAACGGCATGCTGGCGGGCTTTGATGCGCTGGTGAAGCTCGGACGGCCGGACACCAGGATCGTGCCCGGCCACGGCGCGATCGTCGACAAGGCGGCGGTCGCCGAGCACAAGGCGATGATGATCGCCGTCCGGGACAAGGTCGCGGCGCTCATCCGTCAGAACAAGACCCAGGAGGAGGCGATCGCTGCCAAGCCGACGGGGGACTTCGACACGAAGGTGACCGGGGCGACGGCTATGACGGCCGACCGGTTCGTCGGGCAGTTGTACCAGGAGTTGAAATCGGCGCGATGAGTCGAGGTAGGATGCACCGCAGGAGACGCGCATGGGACTGATGGACTTCATCAAGGGCCAGCTGATCGAGATCATCGAATGGACCGATGACTCGCGAGACACGCTCTCGTACCGGTTTCCCGACGAGGACAAGGAGATCAAGCGTGGTGCACAGCTCATCGTGCGCGAATCGCAGATCGCGCAGTTCGTGTACCTCGGCCAGTTCGCCGACAAGTACGGACCCGGCAAGTACACGCTGACCACGGACAACATCCCGGTCCTGACGACGCTGAAGGGGTGGAAGTACGGGTTCGAGTCACCATTCAAGGCCGACGTGTACTATGTCGTCACGCGGATCTTCACTGGCAACAAGTGGGGGACCTCCAACCCGATCATGATGCGCGACGCGGACTTCGGGATCGTCCGGCTCCGCGCGTTCGGGACCTATGACTTCCGGATCGTGGACGCGCCGAAGTTCCTGAAAGAGGTTGCCGGCACCGACCAGCATTTCCGCCTCGACGAGTTCTCCGACGCGATGCGCTCGCGTCTCGTCAGCGTGTTCAGCGACGCGCTCGCGCACAGCAAGGTGCCGGCGCTCGACGTGGCCGCGCGCTACACGGAGCTCGGCGACGCGCTCCTGCCGATCATCAACCCCGTCCTGCACGACAAGTACGGCATCGAGATGCCCAGCTTCATCCTCGAGAACGTGTCGGTGCCGCCAGAGGTCGAAGCGGCGATCGACAAGCGATCGAGCATGGCTGCGGTCGGCAACCTCAACGACTACGTCAAGTTCCAGATGGCGCAGGGGCTGGAGAAAGGCGGCGCCGGGGTGGGCGGCCTCGGCGCGGAGCTGGCCGTCGGTGCGTCCATCGCGCAGCAGATGATCAACCAGCCGGGCGGCATCATCGGGCAGGCGACGGCAGCTGCCGCCGCTCCCACCGCCGCTCCAGCAGCCGCCGCAGCCCCAGCGGCTGCGCCGGCCCTTCCCGAGCTGGTGGGTCCGGCCGAAGCCGCGCAGGCACTCGGCGTGTCCGAGGCGGACGTCATCGCCAGCCTCGAGGCCGGCGATCTGAAAGGCAAGAAGATCGGCACGCAGTGGCGCATCACCCGGGCGGCGATCCGGGACTTCATTGGATAGCGGCGGGGAGTCAGCGGCTGACGGCGTCGACCAGGCGGCGACTGCGCGCCAGAAGTTCGCCTGCCCGGCGTGCGGCGCGGAAGCGCGCTGGGATCCCGCGAAGCGGGCGCTCGTGTGCCCGTTCTGCGGCACCGAATCGCCGGCGACGCTCCAGACGCACGGCGCGAACACGATCATCGTCGAGCACGACCTCACGGCAGCGCTCCGAGGCATCCCCGACTCGAAGCGCGGATGGCAGGCCGAGAAGGTCTCGGTCCAGTGTCGCAGCTGCCGCGCCATCTCCGTGTTCAACCCCGAGCGCGTGGGACAGCGATGTGAGTTCTGCGGGTCGTCGGAGCTCGTGCCGTACGAGCAGGTCAAAGACGCGTTCTCGCCCGAGTCCCTGCTGCCGTTCACGGTCTCCGAGGCGCGCGCGCGCGACTTGATCCGCGCGTGGTACGGACGCCAGTGGCTCGCCCCCAACAACCTCACGAAGCTCGCGCTCACCGACACCGTCCGTGGCATCTATCTGCCGTACTGGACCTTCGACGCGAAGGCCCATGCGGCGTGGACGGCCGAGTCGGGCCGCTACTACTACGAGATGGTGAACGGCCGGCGCGAGCAGCGTGTCACCTGGTCCCCGGCGTCGGGTGATCTCGATCACGCGTTCGACGACGAGCTGGTCGCAGCGTCCACGGGCGTCGCCGCGCCGCTGCTGCGCGGTATCGAGCCGTTCCCGACAACATCGCTGATTCCCTACGATCCCGGCTATCTCGCCGGCTGGACCGTCGAGCGGTACCAGATCGACCTCGTCGGCGCCGCCGCGCGCTCGCGCGATCAGATGGACCGCCAGCTGCGGGAGCTGTGCGGGTCGGCTGTGGGTGGCGATACATACCGCAACCTGCAGGTCAACGCGGTCTACCGCGACCAGACATTCAAGCACATCCTCGTGCCTGTATGGCTGCTGACCTACACGTACGGGAGCACTGTTTATCAGGTTGCGGCGAACGGCGTCACCGGGCGCATGGCGGGACGCCGACCGTGGAGCTGGATCAAGATCGCGCTGCTGATTCTCGTCGCGCTCCTCCTGATCGTCCTCATCAACTCGAGATGAGCCAACGCGCCATGACCTGCAGGCCCGTCTCGACGAGGCCCGACGCGGAATCACGGCTGCGCTCCTGCTCGGCTTTCATGGCGGCGAAGATCGACTGGACGTCGATGGCCGGCCGGGGCGTCGCGGCCTGAGTAAGCTGGGCGGCCATGTCGGAGATGTGCTTGACATCCAGCATCGAGACCGGCGTGCCGCAGTGCGTACATGTCGACGCGCCCGACAAATCGATCGGCGCGCCGCAATTCGAGCAGTTGACGGTCTGCACGTTCTGACGGAGCTCGGCGAGCTGCGGCCCCGAGAGCGGCCGGATGAAATCCTTCTCACGGAGAAAGTCGAAGAAGGTGATGAGCCGGCCGTGCTCGCGGTCGCAGCGCCAGTACCGGAACGGCGTGTTGCGCTGCCGATCGTTGGTGAGCAGCAGCCGCATGTCGCATCGCGGGCACTTGAGCGGCTCCTTGACCGGCGGCGGCGCCGCTTTCTGGGCGGTGATCGACGTGAACAGACCCATCGTCGCTCCAGGCGACAGCTGGAGGCTTTCGAGGTGATCGAACCAGAACAGCTGACAGCCGCTGCACAGATCGATCTCCACGTGGGTGCCGAGGTGGCCCTCGAGCGTCTCGGTCGTCATCGCCGCCGCGCAAGACGGACAGTTCACAAATCACTCCATTGAGGATTGAGGATTGAGGATTGCGGATTGATTGAGGATTGAGGATTGCCTGAATAGAAGATCGTTGCCCCCATCAGCTGCTCGAGATCGCGAGGGACACGCGCCTCGAGGCGCAGCGGCGTGCCGGTGACGGGATGGGTCAACGCGAGTCTCCACGCGTGGAGCGCCTGGCGCGGAAACGTCCGAAGAGCGCGGGCGGAAGCCTGATCTCCGGCGTCCGACCATCGTGGCTGGCCGTACATCGGGTCGCCGACGATCGGCCACCCCCGCGCCGCAAGGTGCACGCGAATCTGGTGGCGGCGGCCCGTGACGAGCTGGCAGCGCAGGAGCGAGACCCCCGCGCGGGCCTCCCTCGCCAGGCACTCGAATCGCGTGCAGCTCGGAGCGCCGGCCTCCTGGGACGCGAGCACCCGCCGGCGATCGCGCTCGTCGATTCTGAGCTTGAAGTCGATCTCGCCGCTGCCGGTCACCAGCCCGTACACTAGGGCCAGGTAGTCCTTCCTGCACTCGCTCGACGTCATCGCGCGCTGCAGCGCCGCGTGCATGCTGCCGCTGCGCGCCACAACGACGATGCCCGACGTCAGACGGTCGAGCCGGCCGACGATGGAGGCGGTGGGGCAAACCCGCGCGCGAAGGGCGTCGAGCAGAGTGCCGGAGGGGTTCTTGTAGGTCGGATGGACGACAATACCAGCAGGCTTGTCCGCCACGAGCAGATAGTCGTCGCGGTAGATAAGCCCGAGATCCACGCCCTCAGCATACAGGGCAGGAAGAAAGGAATGCCGCATCTGTGAGCCCGACCTCGGATCGCCCGGAGGACCAACTTCAGACCGCCTCAGACGTTCCATCGCAGACCGACCTCGAGCGCGAGGTCTCGCGGCGCCGTACCTTCGCGATCATTTCGCATCCCGACGCGGGCAAGACGACGCTTACTGAGAAGCTGCTGCTGTACGCGGGTGCAATCGAGCTTGCGGGCGCCGTACGCGGCCGTGGCGCGCGGCGGCACGCCACGTCGGACTGGATGGAACTGGAGCAGCAGCGGGGCATCTCCATCACCGCCGCCGCGCTCGAGTTCGAGATCGAGGGGCGCCGCATGGCGCTGCTCGATACCCCCGGTCACAAGGACTTCAGCGAGGATACCTATCGCGCGCTCATCGCGGCCGACAGCGTTGTCATGGTCATCGACGCGGCCAACGGCGTCGAGGAGCGGACGCGAAAGCTTTTCGAGGTCTGCCGCCGCCATCGGCTGCCTATTCTCACGTTCATCAACAAGTTCGACCGTCCCGCGCGCGATCCGATGGAGCTGTTGGACGATGTCGAGCGCACCCTCGGCATCGCCGCGGCGCCGGTGAACTGGCCGATCGGGAACGCCGAGAAATTCCGCGGTGTGTACGACATCCAGTCGCGGACCCTGCTGAAGTACGAGCGCGAGTCGCAGGGTCAGTATCGCGCGCCGGTAGACGTTGCCTCGCTGGACGACCCTCACGCCCGCGAGCTCATCGGCGAGGACCTCTACGATCACTTCATCGAATCGCTCGAGGTCATCCGGACGGCGGGGACATTGTTCGATTTCGATGCCTATCGCGCCGGACGGCAGACGCCGGTTTTTTTCGGCAGCGCGCTGACCAATTTCGGCCTCGAGCCCTTCCTGCGCGCCTTGGTCGAGCTCTCTCCACCGCCGCAGCCGCGCACGAGCGATACGGGGCCCGTCAGCCCGACCGACGACCGCTTTACCGGCTTCGTGTTCAAGATGCAGGCGAACATGGACCCGCGCCATCGGGACCGCGTGGCGTTCGTGCGGGTCTGCTCCGGGCGCTTCACCAAAGACATGCAGGTGATGAACAGCCGGATCGGCAAACCGATCCGCGCGTCGCGCGCATACCGGTTCTTCGGCCGCGATCGCGAGACGATCGACGTTGCCTATGCCGGCGACATCATCGGCCTCGTCAACCCCGGGCAGTTCGCCATCGGCGACACGCTGCACACCGGCGCCGCACTGCGTTTCTCTGGCGTCCCGCGGTTTCCCGCCGAGCATTTTGGACGCGTGCGTCTCCTGGACACGCGCCACAAACAGTTCGACGAGGGCCTGCGTCAGCTCGAGGAAGAAGGGCTGATGCAGGTCTTCTACGCCGGCGGCGACCGCCGCTCGCCTATCGTCGGCGTCGTCGGGGCCCTCCAGTTCGACGTGATCACCAGCCGCTTGCGCACCGAGTACAACGTCGTGGCGGAAATCGAGCCGGCGTCCTACACCGTCGCGCGGTGGGTGGCGGACGCGTCGCGCGCGATTCCGCTGTTGACCGGCAAGATCACGCTGGTTGCGGACCGCAACGAGCACGGTGCGCTGCTGTTCGGCTCCGAGTGGGAGCTGCAGTATTTCGAGCGCCAGAATCCGACGTTCCCGCTCCTCGCGGAATCGCCCACGTAGCGCCTCCACCTGAGGGCGCGTTGGGTGGCTGACGGCTCAGAATGGGGCTGAGTCTTCAGCCCACCTCAGAGTGTTCAGCCCTAGTGCAGGTAGTGCAGCAGCTTGAGGATGTCCGAGAACACCCCCATCGCGGTGACGTCCGCGCCGGCGCCGGGTCCCTGAATGACGAGCGGCGTGTGCGCGTATCGCGTCGTGGTGAACGCGATGATGTTATCGGTGCCTTTCGTCGCGGCGATCGGGTGATCGCGCGGAAACTCCGCGATCCCCGCGCGGGCCCGCCCGTGTTCGAGGCGGCCGACGTAGCGCAGCACCGATCCCCGGCCTGCGGCGCGCGCGACGCGAGCGCTCATCTGACCGTCTTCGCCTGAGAACGACGCGAAGAAGCGTCGGGAGAAGCGCCCTCTGGCGAGCCGACGCGGCACCAGGCTCTCGACGCGGACATCCCGGATGTCCATCTCCGATCCGATCTGCCGTGCGAGGATCAGCAGTTTGCGCGCGACGTCCTCGCCGGACAGATCCTCGCGCGGGTCGGGCTCGGTCAGCTTCATCTCGTAGGCGCGTGCTACCAGGGCGCTGAACGGCGTGCGCCCGTCGAAGGCGTTGAACAGATAGCTGAGCGTGCCCGAGAAGATGCCTTCGACCTTCGTCACCGCGTCGCCGCTGTCGATGAGGTCGCGCAGCGTCGACATGACCGGCAGTCCCGCCCCGACGTTGGCCTCGTACAGAAAGCGCTTCTGTCTGGCGCGCAGCAGCTCGAGGAGGGCGGCATAGCGGCGCCATGGGAGCACGTTGGCGCGCTTGTTCGGGGTCACGATGTGCAGGTTCGCGTTGACGAAGTCGGGATAGGCGTCCACGACGGCGGATGCCGCCGTGCAATCGACGAGAGCGACGTTGGTCAGCTCCAGCAGCGCCACGGCGCGCGCCAGGGCGCGCGGATCCATGCGGTGAGGCGAGGCCGCCAGCGTGCCCTGCCACTGCGCCAGGTTGATGCCGTGTGCCGCCAGCGCGAACCGCTTGCTGTTGGCCACGCCGACCACCCGCACATCGAACCCCTGGCGGAGCAGGTGGGCGTGCTGCTGGTGCAGCTGACGCAGGAGCGCGCTGCCGATTGTGCCGACGCCGACGACGACGAGCGCGAGGCGTTTGCGCGTCTCGAAGAACGCCTCGTGGATGACGTTCAGTGCCCGAGCCTGCGCGGCGGCGTCGATCACGCACGACACGTTCCGTTCCGACGCGCCTTGCGCGATCGCGCTGATGTTGATGCTGTGCCGGCCCAGCGCCCCGAAAATCCTGCCCGCCACACCAGGCCGGCCCTTCATGCCGTCGCCGACGACGGCGATGATGGCCTGATCCGGCCGCTCATCGAGCGCCGTCAGACCGTGCTGGAGCTCGTAGCGAAACTCCTGGCGGACGGCCTCAGTCGCGGCCGTTGCGTCGGCGCGACTGACGGCGAGACAAATCGTGTGCTCCGACGACGCCTGGGAGATGAGGATGACGTTGACGCCGCGCGCGGCGAGGGCGCGGAACAGCCGTTCGGCCACGCCGGGTACTCCCACCATGTTCAGGCCGCGCAGCGTCAAGAGCGTCAGATCTCCAACCGAGCTGATGCCCTTGGCGAGGCGATCTGCATCGCCCGCGCGCCGCGAGATCAGGGTCCCGGGCGCGGCGGGATTGAACGTGTTCTTGATGACGATCGGGACGCCTTTGGCGATCGCCGGAGCGATCGTGGCCGAATGGAGGACCTTCGCCCCGAAGTACGAGAGCTCAAGGGCTTCCTCGTATGTGATCTGCGGCAGGACGAAGGCCGACGACACGGCCTTCGGGTCGGCGCTGAGCACACCGTCAACGTCGGTCCAGATCTCGATCGCGGACGCACCGGCCGCTGCGCCGAGGATCGCCGCCGTGTAATCGGAGCCGTTTCGGCCGATCGTTGTCGTTCGGCCGTCAGCGGTGGCGCCGATGAAGCCAGTCACGATCGGGATGACCCGCGCAGATCGCCGGAACAGTCGGGCGAAGTAGCGACGAATCGCCGGATTGGTCCTGGCGAAATTGACCATGGCCCCGGTGAACCGGTCGTCGGTCGTCAGAAAACCCCGCGCGTCAACGGCGCGGGCGGGCCGGAACCGGGCCACATACGCGGCCACAATGCAGGCGGAGAGCCGCTCGCCAAAGCTGGCCGTGAGGTCCAATGCGCGCGGGGGTGCATGCCCGAGCAGCCGCGTGCCGTGAAGCACGTCGTGCAGCTCGCGCAACAAGGCGTCGACCTGCGCCCGCACGCGGCGTGTGCCACGGACGCCCAGGAGCGCGTCGATAGCGGCGATATGACGCGCGGCGATCCGGTCGCGCGCGCGTTCGTACCCCCGGTCGCCGCGCTCGGCCATGCGCGCGCACGCGAGCAGCTGATCCGTGATCCCCTGGAACGCTGAGACGACGACGATCAGCCGGTCGCGTCGCGCGGCCTCGAGCACGATCCGGGCGACATCACCGACGCGCGCAGGCGTCGCGAGGGACGATCCGCCGAACTTGAGAACCTTCACGATGCGTCAATATACGTCGGCGGAAGCGACACTGTTGACTCAGAAACAGGGCTGAAGACCCATGGCCGCGTGCAGTTGCCTCGCCCCAAAATCAAGGTTCTCAAGGCTCGTACAACATCGTTTGAGGAATCGAGGGCATAGGCAACTGCACGCGACCATGGGTCTTCAGCCCAGCTCTGAGTTTTCAGCCCGCCTCAGAGGCTTCACACCGTTCATGAGGTGAGTTGTAGCGACTATTCTTGACGTCTGGCAGAAACGCCGCCAGGACGCCGATGAGCGGAAGGAACGCGCACAGCTGGTAGACCGATTCGATGCCGATGCGGTCGGCCAGCTGCCCCAACACAGCGGCGCCAAGGCCGCCCATCCCGAACGCGAACCCGAAGAACACCCCCGAGATCAGCCCCACGCGGCCGGGTACGAGCTCCTGCGCGTAGACGAGGATGGCGGAGAAGGCCGACGCGAGAATGAGCCCGATGATCACGGTGAGGATTGGCGTCCAGAACAGGCTGGCGTAGGGCAGGGCGAGGGTGAAGGGCAGGACGCCAAGTATGGAGCCCCAGATGACGTACTTCACGCCGAAGCGGTCGCCGACGGGGCCGCCGAGGATCGTCCCGGCTGCGACCGCCGCAAGGAAGACGAAGAGATCGATTTGCGCCGTGCGCACCGGGACATGGAACCTGCTCATCAGGTAGAAGGTGTAGTAGCTGGTGAGGCCGGCGAGATAAAAGTACTTCGAGAAAATCAGCGCAGCCAGAATCGCGATCGACCACCCGACCCGCCGGCGGGAGATCGATGGCCCCAGCGCCTGCGCCGCACGGCTGCGCGCGCGCGTCACCGTGGTCGCCAGGTGCGCGCGGGACCATCTGCCGATCCGCCAGAGGACGATCATCCCCACGAGCGCCAGCAGCGAGCACCAGGCGATACTCGACTGGCCGCGCGGGGCGACCAGGAACGCCCCCAGCAGCGGCCCGAACGACGAGCCGAGGTTGCCCCCGACCTGAAAGAGCGATTGGGCCAGGCCGTGGCGTCCGCCGGAGGCCATGCGCGCGACGCGCGACGACTCCGGATGGAAGACTGACGATCCGATGCCCATCAGGCCGGCAGCCGCCAGAAGGGCGGGAAACGTGGAAGCGGCGGCCAGGAGCAGCAGACCGACGAGCGAGAACGCCATGCCGACGACCAGCGAGTACGGCGCGGGCCGCCGATCGGTGCACAATCCGACGACGGGCTGCAGCAGCGACGCGGTGACCTGGAGCGTGAGCGTCATCAGGCCCACCTGCGCAAACGACAGCGCGAACGACGATTTGAGCAACGGATAGATCGCCGGGATGAGGGACTGAACGGTGTCGTTCAGCAGATGCGAGAAGCTGATCGCGGCCAGGACGGCAAACGCCGTCGTGTGCCGTTCCTTCTGAAGAAGCGGCGGAGGCAGTGTCGCGGTGGCCACACGGCATTTTAAGCGTTTCTCAACCTGACGGGCGCGGTAGAGTAGCGCACGGAAAAACCGGCACAGAGATCGGCACGGAGATCGAAATGCGGAACAGAGCGTGGACGGTATGTATGCTGGCGGCGGGGTTGTCGTCGATGGCGATCGCGGAGCGCGCGCTCGAGCGGCGCGCGCACGCGCAGCGCAAGAGCGCGCCCACGTTCCAGGTGGATCCCATGTGGCCCAAGGTGCCGCGCCAGTGGATGCTCGGTCAGGTCTCCGGCCTCGATGTCGATTCGCGCGACCACGTCTGGATCATTCAGCGCCCGTGGTCCCTCGCCGACGACGAGAAAGCCCCCAACGCCGACGCGCCGTGCTGCCACCCCGCACCGCCGGTGATGGAGTTCGACGCCGCGGGCAACTACATTCAGGGTTGGGGCGGCGAAGCCAACGCGTACGAGTGGCCGGCCGACGAGCACACGATTCACATCGACTACAAGGGCAACGTCTGGGTCTCTTCGGCAGGTGGACCGCGTCTGCCAACACGGAAGGAGAACCAGATTCTGAAGTTCACGCAGGCCGGCAAGTTTCTGCTGCAGATCGGCCACCGCGGCATGAGCAAAGGCAGCCTCGACACTGAGAACTTCAATAACGCAGCCGACATCTATGTCTACCCGAAGACGAACGAGGTGTTCATCGCCGACGGCTACGTCAATCGCCGTGTCATCGTGCTCGACGCCGACACGGGCGCGTTCAAACGCATGTGGGGAGCCTACGGCAACCCGCCGGACGACAAGGCGCCGAATCGTCTCGAGGATGCAGGGCCAGGGCCGCAGCAGTTCAACCTCGTGCACGGCGTGCGCGTGTCGGCCGACGGCCTCGTTTACGTCGCGGACCGGCGCAACAACCGGATGCAGGTGTTCACCGTCGACGGCCGCTTTCAGCGCGAGATCTTCGTCGAGCGCCGGACCAAGCTGCTGGGCACTTCCTTTTCCGTCGCGTTTTCACCAGACCCGCAGCAGGAGTATCTCTATCTCGCCGACGCGGGCAACGGACGGGTCCACATCTACGACAGGAAATCGCTCGAGGAGGTTGGCGGCTTCGGACGGGTCGGCCACTACGCGGGGGAGTTCGTCTTCCTCCACAACGTCGCCGTCGACTCGAAGGGCAATATCTACACGTCCGAAGTCGGCGGCGGGCGTCGCGTGCAGAAATTCCTGCGCACTGGGCCGGGCTGAAGACTCTGAGATGGCCTGAAGACGCCTGGCCGCGTGCAGTTGCCTCCAGCCCCACACGGATCTGAAGCGCTCTAGCTGATCGTCAGCTTGCGCGGGTACTGCGAGTTGTCCTCGAGGAACGACTTCTTGTTCTCGAGATCCTTCTCGGTCGGCTGCACGTTGCCCTTCGCGTCGGTCACGCGCGAGACGAGGGTATGCTCGCCGGGCGTGACGCCATTCCACCCGTAGGTGAACAGCTTCCACGAGTATTTCCCGCTGGTCGCGGGGTCCATCGTCGCCGGCTGCCACGGGCCGTCGTCAACCTTCACCTCGACGCTCTTGATCGGCGTGCCGTCGTTCAGGACGACGCCGAGCACCTTGTAGGCGCTGCCGGCTTTCGTCACGCGCGCGATGAACGACTTGAGCTGCATGTGCGTGATCGCGGTTTCCTTCCACTTCAACTCGCCGTCGATCATCTCGCCCCTGACGGTGCGGTACCAGCGCGTCTGGAACTTGCCCATGTACGCGTCTTCCTGGATGTGAATCTGGGAGACCCACTTCACGTTGGCGACGCCGTACCAACCCGGCACGACGAGTCGCAGCGGCGATCCCTGGTGCTTGGTGAGCGGCTCGCCGTTCAGCGCCCATGCGAGGAAGGGGTCGGGGGAGAGCGCCTTCTCGCGCGTCATACTGCGTCCGAACTGCTGTTCCAGCTTGAACGACTGCGTGCGGAACTCGACGTCTTCCTGGCCCTTGTCTGCGCCGAAGAAGACGAACTCGCGCGCCTCGGGCTTCACGCCGGCCTGATCGAGCACCTTCTTCAGCGACACGCCGGTCCAGCGACCGTTGCCCGAAAGGCCCTGAAGCGGCCGGCGGTTGCCCGAGCACTCGAAGCCGACGACCGTGTCGGACGCGCCGAGTTTCTTCAAGTCGTCGAGCGACAGCGACTTGGGCGTGTCGACGAGCCCGGTGACCTTCAGCCGGAACGTCGCGAGGTCGACGTCGGGGTGCCCGTAGTGCTGCGTCGTGAAGAACGCGTCTTTGGGCGTGAGGGGCCCATCGATCTTACGGATGTCGTAGACGCGCGTCTCCGGCCGGGGCGCGGGCAGATTGTCCGGTACATCGCTGAATGCCACCAGGGTTTCCCCCTGGGCAAGCGCGGGAAGCACCCACTCGGGAACGCCCAGAACGCCCAGTCCGGCCGCGGCCAGACCAGTCTTGAGCACGTCGCGCCGGGATGTGTAATTCAGCATGCGGGGATGGTAGCACTGCTGCTGCCGGCGTCAACGGCAATGACCGGGCCAGGGTGGGTCGGGGCGGGGTGTGAAGCAAAGGGTGAATGCAGCGTCGAAATGGCGAAAGACTGGGCGTGCCGAGCCTGTCAGGTCGCATGGTTTGTCTCTGATATGTCTCCAAAACCGAGGCTTCCTGATGCGGTGGCGCCGCCCGAGAATCGTCGGGCTTCTCGTTGCGTTTCGCACATCTGCAGATGCCTTCCTGATATAAAATGATCGCGAGGGGGAATCATGATTGGTCGCGGTTTACTGTCGCTCGGCGCAGTCCTAGCGGTCGCGGTGCCCAGTATGGCGGCCGACACGCCTGCAAAGCAGGTGACGTTCTCCAAGGACGTTGCGCCCATCTTTCAAGCGAAATGTCAGGAGTGTCATCAGCCGAATTCGATCGCGCCGATGTCCCTCATCACGTTTCAGGATGCGCGCCCCTGGGCGCGCTCGATCAAGGAGCGCGTCGCGGCGCGTCAGATGCCACCGTGGCACATCGACCGCAGCGTCGGCGTCCAGAAGTTCAAGAACGACATCTCGTTGAGCGACGAGCAGGTCGACACGATTGTCCGCTGGGTCGACGCCGGCGCGCCGCAGGGCGATCCGAAAGACCTGCCCGCGCCCAAGCCGCTGGTCACCGACAACGAATGGAAAGCCGTGCGCGACGGCTTTGGCCCGCCCGACCTGGTCGTGAAGTCATCCGAGTACACGATGGCAGCCGAGCACCAGGACGTCTGGTACCGTCCGATGTCGGACATCCCGCTGACCGAGCCGCGTTGGGTGAAGATGGTCGAGATTCGTCCGACCAATCTGAAGGCGCGGAAGATCATCCATCACTCGATCGCCTATCTCGTCCTGAACAACGACCCGGACGCTGTCAACACCGGGACCGCCAACGGGCCGGATCGCTTCGGCGGCGGGCCCGACGATCTCGTCAATCGCCGGCCTCAGCTGATGGAGTGGGCGATCGGCAAGGGCTACGATCTGTATCGTCCGGACACCGGCAAGCTCGTCCTGCCGGGCGAGAAGATTTCGTGGGACCAGCACATTCACGCGGTCGGTGAAGAGGTGACTGGCGGCTCCGAGATCGGGATGTGGTTCTACAAGAAGGGCGAGGAGCCGAAGAAGCGCAGCTACCTCATCGGCTTCACCGGAATCGATCGCGCGAAGATGCTCGACATCGCGCCGAACTCGATGGCGATGACCGAAGGCTTCACCGTCCTGAAGGAGAACGCCCTCATCGAGAACTTCCAGCCGCATTTCCATCTGCGCGGCAAGTCGATGCAGGTCGAAGCCGTGCTGCCCGATGGCAGCAAGCAGGTCATCAGCTACGTTGGCAACTTCAACTTCAACTGGATGACGAACTACATTTATGACGACGACGCGGCGCCGCTGCTGCCCAAGGGCACGGTCATCCACGTGACCGCGTGGTACGACAACACGAAGGCGAACAAGAACAACCCGGATCCCGATCAGTGGGTCGGGTACGGCGATCGCACGGTCGACGAGATGGCCCACGCCTGGATGAACGTGGTGTACTTCAACGATGCCGAGTACAAAGCACTCGCCGCGGAGCGCAAGGCGAAGACCGCCAAGATGACGAACGACGAGAAGCAGCAGTGAACAGACTCGCGATGCTGTGTGCCGCCGGCGCGATCGCCGGCGGCATTTTTGTGTCGGCCCAGACCCAGGTACCCGAGCCACGCAGGGCGTTCGGCGCCAGCGTGACGGGCGCGTTCGAAGGCTGGTTCTACAATCCGGACGGCAGCCGCAGCTTCCTGGTCGGGTACTACAATCGCAACTCCAAGCAGGAACTCGACATCCCCATCGGCCCCAACAACCGGATCGAACCGGGAGGGCCTGACCGGGGCCAGCCGACGCATTTTCTTCCCGGCCGGCAGTGGGGCATGTTCTCCGTCCCGGCCCCGAAAGACTTCAAGCCTACCGACTCCTACACGTGGACGCTCGCGGTGAACGGCCAGACCACGAGCATCCCGCTGCGCATGAAATCTGACTACGTCATGAGCCCGTTTACCGAGATCGCGGTGGGCAACACCCCGCCCGTGATCCGTTTCGAGCAGGGCGGAAAAGGGATTCAGGGGCCGCTCGCGGACCTCACGACCGCCCCCAGCCGCACCACGTCCGTCTCCGAGCCCCTGACGCTCGACCTGTGGGCCGCGGACGACATGAAATATACGAACGGCACGAGTGCGCCGCTGACCACGCCGCGCCCGCCGGTCACGGTCACCCTGACGAAATATCGTGGCCCCGGCGAGGTGACGTTCGACAAGGCGAAGCCAACCGTTGAGAAGCTCCCCGCTGAGGACGCCGCGTTCAACGGCAAGGCCACGGCACACGTCAAGTTCAGCGAGGCCGGTGACTACGTCCTTCACGTCACCATGAACGACTACTCCGGCGATGGCGGTGGCGGCTTCGGCTGCTGCTGGTCGACTGCGCTCGTCAAGGTCTCGGTCAAACCCTGAAAAACGCGTTATTGTGCGGCGGTCTCGTGCTGATGCTCGGCGCTCCTCCTGTGGAGAAGCCCGCCGTCGTCGTGCAGGCCCCTGACTCTCCAGTGCGGCTGGACCGGGCGACCGTGCTGACCGGCGCCGAGGGTCCGCCCGTGTTGCTCTACTCCGCCACGAATCTGACCGCTGACGCGCTCGATCAGTTCACCGTCATTGCGTTTGTCTTCAACGCCGAGGGCACGCTGAAAGCCCGCCAGACAGCGCCGGGCCGGCACACGCTCGACGCGCACGGCACTAAGTACTCCACGCTCGTGCTCGACGGATCCGCCATCGACCCCTCGGACGTCATCGTCGTGGGCGTCAACCAGGCACAGCGCGTCAACTCGGACGCCTGGTGGCGGGCCGACGTGCAGACCGCGGCCGAGACTGCGGCGCGCAAGCGCTGACCGGTTGACCTGAACCGCCCGAGGGACTATAAGAGGCGCACGTCAAGGAGGCTCGTATGACACGCGTCATCGGCTGCGCGCTCGCTCTCGTCGTTGTCGGCACGCTCGCTGCCCGCGTCGCCCACGCCCAGTCCGCTGACTCGATCATCGCGGCCGCGGTGCTGCCGCTGCCCGAGGACCTGCGCGCCGGCGCGACGGTCGTCACCTACGATCCCGCCACAGGCGCGCGCAAGGTGATCCGCCAGGGGACCAATGCCGTCGAGTGCCAGCCCAAGAATCCGACCGATGGGTTCACGCGCTGCTACAACAAGGCGCTCGGCCCGCGCCGCGACCTCGAGGCCAAGCTTCACGCCGAGAAGAAGTCCGACAAGGAGATTCAGGACGCGGTGGCGGCAGCCGTCAAGGCCGGCACGATCAAGGCGCCGACCTTTGGCATGATGTCGTACCGCCTGTCGAGCGATGACGGCCGGATCAAGCGGCTGTGGGTGATGTCGGTGCCAAACGCGACGCCGGAATCGATCGGCGTGTCGACGGTCAGCCAGCGCGACGCTGCGCTCAAAGGCGAGGGCCTGCCCTGGTTGATGCTGCCGGGAACGCCCGGCGCGCACGTCATGATCCCGATCAACACCAGGTAGCGAGGACGGGCGGGCTGAAGACTCTGAAGCGGCGTGAAGACTGTGAGTGGGCCTGAAGACTCATGGTCGCGTGCAGTTGCCTACGCCCTCGATTCCTAACGACCTGGCTGCGACGATTG
>DASZFS010000549.1:0-4305 GCA_035939575.1 Vicinamibacterales bacterium
GACGTGATTTAACGTCAGGCCCAGAGACGCGGCCGCGCTGTCGATCACGCGCCGTGTCCTCGAATCGCTCGGAAGAGAGACGAGCGGTGCATCCTTCAGGTCCGAAAGACTGAGGGCTTTCTTCCTCGCCAAAACGTGATCGCGCGGAAGCACCACCGTGAATTCCTCCTTGCCGAGAAGTGTCGACTGGAAGGGATCCGGCAGGTCGTCGAGATAGGTTATGCCGAAGTCGGCGGCGCCGCTGCGCACGTCCTCGATGACAGTCCCGTGGACGCCGTCGCGGACGTGGAGTTCGATGCCCGGATAGGCCAGGCGATATTCGGAGACCAGGCCCGGCAGCTTGCCGTTCGCGACCGACATGATCGAAGAGACGATGATCTGGCCACGTCGTTGGTCCGCGAGCTCGCGCATGCTCCGGATGGTGATCTTCAGGTCGTTGAGCATGCGGCCCGCCACACCCACGAATTCCTTTCCCGCCGCGGTGATCTGGACCGACCGGGTGCTGCGGTCGAACAGCTTGACACCGAGTACCTCTTCGACGTGCTTCACCGTGCGCGTCACGGCGGGCTGCGAAGTCTTGAGCAGAGCGGCGGCAGCGATGAAGCTCCCATACTCGGCGAGCGCCAACACCGTCTCGAGTTGGCGGGAAGTAAGATCGGGCAATCCTGAGGTGCTCATCCGATTTATACCCTTTCTGCAATTATCGATGGTATCAGAAACTCCTTGATATAACCAGCCATTCCGCCGACCGTCGCCTCCTCGGCATTCCGGAGCGACAGATGGCCCAATTGGAACGAGCGCCGCGTCCAACGACGCATCATCCCGCATTCGCATGGGACGACCCGTTCCTGCTCGATCAGCAGCTCACCGAAGACGAACGCATGATCCGCGACACGGCCCGGGAATACGCGCGGGAGAAGTTGCTGCCGCGCGTGACCGATGCCTATATGAACGAGGAGACCGATCGCGAGATCTTCCGCGAGATGGGCGCTCTCGGCCTGGTCGGCGTGACGCTTCCGGAAGAGTACGGCTGCGCGGACGCGGGATACGTGTCCTACGGGCTCGTTGCGCGCGAAATCGAGCGGGTCGATTCCGGCTATCGCTCGATGAACAGCGTTCAGTCGTCGTTGGTGATGTATCCCATCTACGCCTACGGCGACGACGCGCAGCGCAAACGCTATCTGCCGAAGCTCGCCAGCGGCGAGTGGGTCGGTTGCTTCGGCCTGACGGAACCGGATGCCGGATCGGATCCCGGCGGGATGAAGACGCGGGCCGAGAAGGTCGCCGACGGTTACCGGCTGACGGGTTCGAAGATGTGGATCTCGAACTCACCGATCGCCGACGTCTTCGTCGTCTGGGCGAAGTCGGCCGCTCACGACAACCAGATCCGCGGCTTTGTCCTGGAGAAGGGGATGAAGGGTCTTTCGGCGCCGAAGATCAAGGGCAAGCTCTCGCTGCGCGCATCGATCACCGGCGAAATCGTGATGGACGGCGTGGTCGTGCCGGAAAGCTCGCTGCTGCCGAACGTCTCCGGCCTCAAGGGTCCGTTCGGTTGCCTCAATCGTGCGCGGTACGGGATTTCGTGGGGAGCGATGGGCGCCGCCGAGGATTGCTTTCATCGGGCCCGGCAATACGTGCTCGATCGCAAGCAGTTCGGCCGTCCGCTCGCCGCCACGCAATTGATCCAGAAAAAGCTTGCCGACATGCTGACGGAGATCTCCCTCGGTCTACAGGCTTCGCTACAAGTCGGACGTCTGATGGATTCCGGTCAGATGGCCCCTGAGATGATCTCAGTGGTCAAGCGCAACAACTGCGGCAAGGCGCTCGATATCGCCCGCGCCGCTCGCGACATGCACGGCGGCAACGGCATCTCCAGCGAATTCCAGGTCATGCGGCACGCGCAGAACCTGGAGACGGTGAACACCTACGAAGGCACCCACGACGTGCACGCGCTGATCCTCGGGCGGGCGATCACCGGCATCCAAGCTTTTTCCTGAGGCGATCATGAAAGCATGTCTGGACGGTCTGCGCGTTCTCGACCTCAGCCGCATCCTCGCGGGGCCCTGGGCGACGCAGCTTCTGGCCGACCTCGGCGCCGTGGTGATCAAGATCGAGAGACCGGGCGAGGGCGACGACACCCGGGGGTGGGGTCCGCCCTTCGTCGTCGGAAGGGACGCCGGCGACGTATTCGCCGCCTATTATCTGGCCGCCAACCGCGGCAAGAAGTCCGTCACGATCGACTTCAGCAAGCCCGAGGGTCGCGATCTCGTCACCGAACTGGCGAAATCCTGCGACGTCGTCGTCGAGAACTTCAAGGTCGGCGGGCTGAAGCGCCTGGGTCTCGACTACGAAGCCCTTTCGGCCCTGAACCCGCGGCTAATCTACTGCTCGATCTCCGGATTTGGGCAGACCGGACCCTACAAGCACAAGCCAGGCTACGATCTGCTGGTGCAGGCAATGGGCGGCCTGATGAGCATCACCGGCGCGGCGGACGGCGAGCCGATGAAGGTGGGTGTCGCAGTCGCCGACATCTTCACCGGTCTCTACGCCACGGTTGCGATCCTCGCCAGCCTCAACGAACGGCGGACGAGCGGACTGGGCCAGCAGATCGATCTCGCGCTTCTCGACGTGCAGATCGCAACTCTCGCCAATGCTGGCATGAATTACCTTGCGTCCGGCAAGAAATCGCAGCGTCACGGCAACGCTCACGCGAACATCGTGCCGTATCAGGCCTTCGCGACCCGCGACGGCCACATCGTCGCGGCGGTCGGCAACGACGCGCAATTTGCGCGTTTCGTCACGATTCTCGGCGTCCCGGAACTCTCGTCGGATCCGAAATTCCAGCGCAACGCGGACCGAGTTCGCAATCGCGCGGAGCTTCTATCCATCCTGACCTCGAAAATCCGGACGTGGAGCAAGGCTGAACTGCTGCTCGCGCTCGACGGTGAAAAGATTCCCGCCGGACCGATCAACGAGATGAGCGAGGTGTTCGAAGACCCGCATGTGGTCGCCAGAGGTCTGGTCGTAGAGCAGCGCCTGCACGACGGCGGGGCCACCACGAAGCTGATCGGCAATCCGATCAGGTTCTCGCGCACGCCGATCGAGTACGGAAGCGCACCGCCGCGTCTGGGCGCTCACACCGAGGAGATACTCTGCCGCGATCTATCGATGGCGGAGAGCGAAGTGAATCGGCTGGAGAAGCAGGGAATCGTCTCGAAGAGCAGGGTCTAGGTCCGACGAAGAAGCGGACGGCGCAACATCTACAAGAGAGGAAACATGGCAACAAACGGAATTTCACGACGCCAGGCGCTGGGTGCCATGGCGGGAGCGATGGCTCTACCGGGCCTGGCGAGAGCGCAGGCTGCTGCCGAGGTACGGGTCATCATCCAGTTCGGCGTATCCTATCTGCCGCTGATGATGATCGAGGAAGAAAAGCTGCTCGGCGCGGCATTGGCCGAACAGGGCGATCCCCGCGTCGAGGTCAAATTGCAACGGGTGAGCGGTTCGAACGCCGTGAACGAGGGGCTTCTGGCCGGAACGGCGGACATGGGCGTGATGGGTTCCCCGTCGCTCCTGATCCTCGCGGAAAAATCCCGCGGGGCCTTCAAGGGCCTCGCCGGCTGTTCTTCGTTCCCCATGGTGCTGAATACGGTGCTCGATCGGGTGAAGACGATCGCCGACTTCCAGCCTCAGGACCGGATCGCTCTCCCTGCGACCACGTCACCCCAGAATCTATGCCTCCGGATGGCGGCGGAGAAGACGCTCGGCGACGCCAAGAAGCTCGACGCGAATGTCGTGAATCTGCCTCACCCCGATGCGATGGCCGCGATGCTATCCGGCACCGAGGTCTCCGCGCACTTCACGAACGCTCCGTTCGCCCAATTCGAAGCCGACGACAAGCGGGTGCACCGGGTGCTCAGTTCGGAAGACGTTCTCGGCAGGGCATCAACGTTCGTGCTGCTTGCGGCGAGTACCCGTTTCGTCGACCAAAACTCGAAGGTCTCGGCAGCGATGGTCAAGGCCATGGAAGCGGCGATGCGACGGATCAAGGCGGACCCTGCTAAGGCGGCCGCCCTCTACCTTAAGCAGGAGCCGTCCAAGTCGTTGAGCCCCGAATACGTCGAAAGGATTCTCCGCGACGCCGAGAACGTGTTCAGTGTCGCCCCGGGTGGAGTGATGGCTTACGCGGACTTCATGCAGCGTACCGGCCAGCTCAAGACGAAGCCGGCCAAGTGGCAGGATCCGTTCTTCTCGTTCATTCAGGAACGGCAGGGGTCCTGAGATGAACATGATCAATCAGCCCCA
>DASZFS010000550.1:0-54350 GCA_035939575.1 Vicinamibacterales bacterium
GATCCTCGACGCTCACCTGCTCTGCATCCCGCACATCGGCCACGACGCCCTGGTGTGCGCCTTTGCGCGCGAACCGATCGAGCTCGTCCGTGGTTGCAAGGCGCACCGGGATCCCCTGCCGCTCGGCGAGGCGCACGATCTCGGCGAGACGATCCTCGGTCCGCCGCGAGACCCGTAGCGCCGTGACGCGTCCAGCGCGCAGTGCCTCGAATACCGGGTTGATGCCATAGATCCGCATAACGGATGGCAGCTGGGCTGACGGTCAGGGGCCGACTGCCGCGAGCGCGCGCGCGAACGCCGCCGCGCGCTCCCGATTCCCGACCACGTTCGGCATTCCGGCGGACTCGGGCAACTCGACGCCACGATCGATCGCCGGCACGGCAAGGTCGAGCTCCGGTCCGTCGCTGAGCGCCGTGAGCGCGATCCTGATCGGATGAAAGAGCGCCCGTCCCTTCTGTCCCGTGCGTGATTGAACCTGGTGTGCCACCGCACGGAAGCGGTCCCGATCCAGCCGCGGCGCTCCGGCAAGCTCCTGGGCCAGCGCCTCGACCACTGCACGAGCCCCAGCAGTGGCCAGCTCGCCGCGCACCGCCGAATCCTCGAGCGCCCGCTCGGGCGAGAAGCCGAACAGGAACGCCACCCGCCCCGGCACCTGGTCGAGTCGGTCGACCGACGAGCTCGCCATGGCCATCGCGAGCGCCAGAAATTCGATGCCACGCTGGTCGGGATCCATCGCGACGCCCGCCTCGATGAAGAACGGAACCGACAGCTCGGCCAGCCGGATGGGATCCGCAGCCTTCAGGTAGTGACGGTTGACCCAGGCGAGCTTCTCTTCGTCGAACACGCCCGCGCTGTGACCGACGCGATCCAGCGAGAACCGGCGCGCCAGCTCTTCGACCGGCATCAGCTCCGCATCGTCCCCATCGCGTGGTGACCACCCGACGAGCGCGAGGTAGTTGACGAGCGCTTCCGGGAGATAGCCTCTCGCGCGGAACTCGGCGACCGACGTCGCGCCATGACGCTTCGACAGGGGGCTGTGGTCCGGCCCCATCACGAGCGCCAGGTGCGCGAAGGCCGGCGCGGTAAACCCCAGCGCCTCGTACACGAGAATCTGCCGCGGCGTGTTCGAAATGTGATCCTCGCCGCGGATCACATGCGTCACCTCCATCAGCGCGTCATCGACGACGACCGCGAAGTTGTAGGCCGGGTGCCCCCCGGCGCGGACGATGACCGGATCGCCGATGACGTCCGTGTGAAACCGGACCTCACCACGCACCGCGTCGTTGAACATGACCTCGTGGTTGGGCGGCACCTTGAACCGGATGGCCGGGTGCTCCCCGCCGGCGATGCGCGACAGCGCTTCGTCGGTCGACAGGCGCCGGCAGGTCCCCGCGTAGCGGGTCGACCGTCCAGCCGCCAGCGCGTCCTGCCGCTCCGCTTCGAGCTGGGCGGTGCTGCAGAAACAGTAGTACGCATGCCCGGCGGTCAGCAGTTCCTGCGCGTACGACTGATAGAGATGAAGACGCTCGGACTGGCGGTAGGGTCCGCGCGACCCGCCAATGTCCGGCCCCTCGTCCCAGTCAAGCCCGAGCCACCGCAGGTCACGGATGATCGCGTTCTCGAACTCCCGCGTCGATCGCTCGACGTCGGTGTCCTCGATGCGCAGGATGAAGGTGCCGCTCGAGCCACGCGCGAGCAACCAGTTGAAGAGCGCAGTGCGCGCGTTGCCGACGTGCAGCTGGCCGGTGGGGCTCGGAGCGAAGCGGACTCTCATTCCCTACTTCCCAATTTCGCGGATCAGCGCCACGGCGTGAGCGGCGATCGCCTCTCCGCGCCCAACCGCGTCGACGCCCTCGTTCGTCTTGCCCTTGATGCTGACGCGGCCGGGGTCGATCCCGATCGCCCTTGCGACCGCGTCGCGCATCGCGTCGAGGTGCGGCTTGATCATCGGCGCCTCGAGCACGACCGTGACGTCGACGTTCCCGACCTGGTAGCCCTGCTGCGCGATGAGGGCCACGGTGCGCGACAGGAGATCGAGGCTCGACGCGCCCTTCCATTGCGGATCGGTGTCGGGAAAGTGTCGGCCGATATCACCCAGGGACGCCGCCCCGAGTATCGCGTCGGTCACCGCGTGGCAGACGACGTCGGCATCCGAGTGCCCCACGGCGCCGCGGGCCGCTGGAATGGCCACCCCGCCGAGGATCAGCGGACGTCCTTCGACCAGGCGATGCAGGTCATAGCCGGTTCCCGCACGTCCGGTCCTCGCAGGTTTGCCCGCCCGCTCCGATAGCCCCCGGGACGCGGCGATCGCTTCCGCCAGCACGAGGTCGTCCGGCGTCGTGATCTTGATGTTCGACGCGTCACCAACCACGATGCGGACGCGGTGGCCGGCGAGCTCGGCCAGCGCTGCCTCATCGGTCGCGTCGACGCCGTGCCGCGCGCCGGCCGCGAGCGCCGCCTGGAGCACATGGCGTTGAAACGCCTGGGGCGTCTGCGCGAGAAAAATCGTCTCGCGCGGCAGCGTCTCGCGGACGACGGGATCGCCCGCTTCATCGCGACCCGCGCGCTTGACCGTGTCGCGCGCCGCTACGGCGGCGAGGGCTGCGCCTTTCTCGACGGCCGCCACGATAGTCCTCTCGATCAGATCCGCCGACACGAACGGCCGCGCGGCGTCGTGCACGACGATCACCTGGCTCTCGGCCGCGGCCGCATTGAACGCATGTGCAACCGAGTCCTGCCGCCGGGCCCCGCCCACAACGAGCCGAACCGGCTTCGATCCGTCGCCACGCACGTACTCGGGCGGCTCGTCGACGAGCTCCTGCGGCAGCGCCACAATCACCTCGCTGACCGACGGGTGCTCGACGAAAGCACGGACGCTCCGCTCGAGCAACGGTCGTCCACCGACCGCCGCCAGCTGCTTGAGCTGACGGCCGCCGAAGCGTACGCCCCGTCCGCCGGCCGCGATGATGGCAGTGACCTGCATGTCGTGGGACAAACGCCCATTATATCGGGCGATCGCTCGATTCAGCGTGCGTGCGCGTCGGAAAGGCCCGCGAACTGCCGCGCCTCGACGGCAGCGGAGACGACGGCGTGAACCGAGTCGGCCAGCGCCTTGGCATCGCGCGGAGAAGGTGCGGCGAGTGCCGGCGGGTAGATGGGATCATGAACGACTAGCGTGACATCGGCAGGCTCTGTCCGCAGTCGGCCTTTGGGCATCACCGCTCTCGTGCCGATGATGGCAAGCGGCACGATGGGCAGTCCCGCCTCGATGGCAAGCAGGAAGCTGCCGGCCTTGAACCGCGCGACGTGGCCGTCGCCGCTGCGCGTCCCCTCGGCGTAAATGATGAGCGACAGGCCCTCGGACACGAGCGCGCGCCAGCGCGCGAGGATGCCCGCGCGATCGGGGTGGCGGCGGTCCACGAACAGGTGGCCACCGCGACGCAGATGCCACCCGAGGACGGGAAAGCGCGCCAGCGATGCCTTCGCGATGATTCTCAACTGGTAGGGCAGCGACGCAAAAACGATGGGCGTGTCGTAGATGCTCTGGTGGTTCGAGACGAACACGTAGGTCGTCCCTGGCGTGATGCGCTCGAGTCCTTCGACGCGCACCCGGACGCCGGTCGTCTTCAGGATCAGCGACGACCACGCGCGTGCGCATCGATGGGCGAAGTAGCCGCGCCGATCGAAGAGGCTCGACAGAATCGACGCCGCGCCCAGGACGATGGTGTAGATGCTGATGGCGGGGATCAGGAAGAACACCGTCCGCCACCAGTGATACGGGGGCATGCGCAAGGTGAATTGGCGGTCCGCGATCGGGTGATTGGCCAGCGGCGCCGGCTGACCCGCCGGCGCGCCGCGACGCCAACGATCGCCGATCGCCAGATCGTCCGACGGCCGATGCATCCTACTATGTCTGCTGCGGCTGCGCCGGCGCGGTCGCCTGGACGCGCACGCGGGCGGGCTCCTGCCGATCGGTCCGCTCCCGCTCCGCGGGCTGCGCGGGCGCGGGGGCTTGTGCGCCGATGGCGGCCTCGATATAGCGGCCGAAGATCATTTTCCCGGCGGTCGTCTGCAGCACGCTGGTGACGACGATGTCGATGGTCTTGCTGATCATCTTGCGGGCGTTGTCTACCACCACCATCGTCCCGTCGTCGAGGTACGCCACGCCCTGGTTGTATTCCTTGCCCTCTTTGAGAATGAAGACCTTCATGATCTCGCCCGGCAGCACGACCGGCTTGAGCGAGTTCGCGAGCTCGTTGACGTTCAGCACCTCGACGCCGCGGAGCTGCGCAACCTTATTGAGATTGAAGTCGTTCGTGACGATTTTGCCCGGCAGCGTGCGACCGAGCTCGATCAGCTTGAGATCCACTTCGCGGATGTCGGGAAAGTCGATATCGGAGATGGTGACCTCGACACCGGCCATCTTCTGAATGCGTTGAAGGATGTCGAGGCCGCGGCGGCCACGGTTGCGCTTCAGCGAATCCGCCGAGTCGGCGACCAGCTGCAGCTCCTTCAGCACGAACTGCGGGATGACGAGCGTGCCGTCGACGAAGCCCGTCTCGCAGACGTCCGCGACGCGGCCGTCGATGATCACGCTCGTATCGAGAATCTTGTAGCGACGCTGCGGGCCAGCGGCGCGAAACAGGCTGATGAGCCGCGCCGGCTCGAGCCACTCGCCATGCTTCGCCCCCAGGACGAGCCCCAGGTACGGCAGGACGAGAAGCACGAAACTGTGGAGAAACTCGACCCTCCGGTCGCCGCTGTCAGCCCAGAACAGCCCGGCGCCAATCGCGCGGGCGATGCCAAGACCGATGGCGCAGCCAATGAGCGAACCCAGGACGCGAGTGACCGCGGTTTCGCCGAGGCGACTCTCGAAGAGAACCACCAGGGCAGCGAGGACGAGCGCGAAGGCGATGTTGGCCGGCAGGGCCACGGGGAGCGGGTGCAGGATGACGGCCGCATAGGCAACTGCCGCGACGAAGAGAAGACGGGCTAAAGCGAACCAGGCCATCGGGTAACCCTGCGTTCAACGATCATGAAGCGCCCCCTCAAATAGGATTACCGGGGGATAGGGGCCCCCGGAGTGAAAAGGACACAAGATGTAAACAATTGTAAGGGCAAACAAAGACTATCACCTTGCTCAATGAAGCGCGAGGGGTTGCCCAGGCGGGATTAGGAGGTCGCGGATGGAGCGGCGAGCGCGTACTAGCTCAACGCCGCGTCCAGGGCTTCGCCAATCGTTCGCACGCCGACCAGTTCGCACTCGGCGTGCTCGCCCCGCGAGCGCATGTCATCCCGCGGGCCTTCGTCAACGCGTGCGTCCTCCGGGTGAGCGCCGACCTGAGCACGTTCGACGTTCGCGTCGGGCATGATGCAGCGGCGGAATCCCATCTGGGACGCTTCCCGCACGCGAAGCGCAGCCTGGGCGATGCCGCGCACTTCTCCGGCCAACCCCACTTCGCCGAACATCGCCGTCGTCGCGGGCACGACGCGATTCCTGACGCTGGAGGCGATGGCCGCCATGACGCCGAGGTCCGACGCCGGCTCGTCCACGGTCATGCCCCCTGCAATGTTCACGAACACGTCGTCGCCGATCAGGTTGAGACCGGCGCGCTTCTCGAGAACGGCGAGAAGCAGCGAGAGCCGCTGCTGGTCGATGCCGCTTGCCATACGGCGCGCCGTGCCGTAGGTGCTCGAGCTGACGAGCGCCTGCACTTCGACCAGGATGGGCCGCGACCCCTCGACGGCGCACAGGACGGCGGATCCCGGCGCGTTGGATGGCCGCTCGGCGAGGAACATCTTCGATGGGTTCGGCACCGGGCGCAGGCCAGTCGAGGTCATCTCGAATACGCCGAGCTCGCTGATCGCGCCGAACCGGTTCTTCACCGCACGCACGACGCGGTGTGAGTGATGCCGCTCGCCCTCGAAATACAGGACCGTGTCGACGACATGCTCGAGCGCCTTGGGGCCGGCCAGACTGCCGTCCTTCGTCACGTGGCCGACGAGGAACGTCGGCACGTTCTGGCCCTTGGCCGCGAACAACAGCTGCGTCGCGGCTTCTCGCACCTGCCCGATGCTTCCAGGCGCGGATTGGAATTTCAGGGAGAAGACAGTTTGCACCGAGTCGACGATGACGAGTGCGGGCCTGATGCGCGCGATCTCTTCGAGGATGCGTTCGAGGCAGGTCTCGGCCAGGAGGAACAGCGGCGCCTCTCCGACGGCGAGCCGCTCGCCGCGCGACTTGATCTGATGCTCCGACTCCTCGCCCGAGCTGTAGAGCACCGGGCCGATCGATCGGGCGACGTTGGCCGCCGCCTGGAGCAGCAGCGTGGACTTCCCGATGCCCGGTTCGCCGCCGAGCAGCACCAGCGAGCCGGGCACCACGCCGCCGCCAAGGACGCGATCGAACTCGTCGATGCCGGTCGTCATGCGGGGGTGCCGCTCGATTTCGATGTCGGAGTAGAGCCGCGCCGATCCGGCCGCGCCTGCGAGCGCGTAGCGGTGCCCGGTGAGCGACGCCGGAGATGCGTCCTGCGGCCGCTCCTCTACGAGTGAGTTCCACGCGCCGCAGTCGCCGCAGCGGCCCAGCCACTTCGGGGATTGTGCGCCGCATTCCTGGCAGACGAAGACGGGCTTGGGGGACTTCGACATGGGTAAATGGGGAATCTGGTGATCTCGTTATTTATCACTATTCATAGAGCCTCTGAATCCTACTGCCGATCCGGCAGAGGATCTCGTATGGGATGGTGCCGATCTGCGCGGCCATCTCGCGCACGTCGATCCGATCGCCGCCCTGTGCGCCGATGATCACGACATCGTCGCCGGGCGATGCATCGAGGCCCGTCACGTCCGCCATGAGCATGTCCATGCACACGGACCCGACGATCGGCGCGCGCCGTCCGCGAATCAGCACGGCGCCGCGTCCGGCCAGCCGGAGGTCCAGGCCGTCGGCGTAGCCAGCCGGCACGATGGCGATTCGCCGCGGGCAGTCGGCCACGTACGTGGCGCCGTACCCGACGCTTTCGCCGGCACGGACGCCTTTCACCCCTACCACGCGGCTGCTGAGGGTAATGGCGGGCACGATTGAGATTGTCGACGCCAGCGGCGGCGGCACGAGGCCGTACAGGAGCAGGCCCGGGCGGACGCGGTGGTACCAGACCCGCGAATCGCGGAGCATCGCGGCGCTGTTCGCAGCATGAACGTACGGCCGATCGAGCGTGCGGCTCGACAGGTTCGCGGTCAGCGCCGTTCCGCCTGAGACCGCGGGGCGCGCGTCGCAGGCGATGGCGGCAATCTCAGCGAGCGCGCGCTCGAACCGCACGCGCTGCTCGTCGAACAGCGTGGAGCCGGGATCGTCGGCGGTTGCGAAATGCGTGTAGACCGCGTCGAGCTCGAGGTTATCGCTGGCGAAGAGCTCGGGCAGCGTGCGGCGGAGGTTGTCGAAGCGGAAACCGAGGCGGTTCATGCCTGTGTCGATCTTCAGGTGATACCGCAACCGCTGATTGTGCTTCGCAGCGGCGGCCTGGACGGCGCGCGCGGCGCCTGGCGTGGAGATGGTCGGCGTCAGCCGGCAGTCGAAGAGCCCGTCGAGATCGCTGACGCTGAGCGCGCCGAAGACGAGGATTTCGGCGCGAACGCCGGCGGCACGGAGCGCAGCGCCTTCCTCGATGTCGGCGCAAGCCAGGATATCCGCGCCGGCATGCTCGAGCGCGCGCGCCACGTGAGTCGCGCCATGGCCGTACGCGTTCGCCTTCACGACCGCGATGACTCGCGGTGGAGCGCTCCCTTCACCCGGCCGCACGTCGTCGCCCAGGTACTCGACGAGGTGGCGGTAGTTGGATTGAAGCGCGCGAAGGTCGACGCGCGCGACGGTCGGCCGAATCATGCCCCGACCGCGAGGTTCTCGAAGCGCGTGAACTCGCGGATGAACGCGAGGCGGATGATGCCGGTCGGACCGTTGCGCTGCTTGGCGATGATGAGCTCGGCGACGCCCTGGATGTCGGTCGGCGGCTGGCTCTTGTCGGCGTACATGTCCTCGCGGTAGATGAACACCACCACGTCGGCATCCTGCTCGAGCGCGCCGGACTCGCGGAGGTCCGACAGCTGCGGCCGATGATCGGAGCGCGACTCCGGTGCGCGACTGAGCTGCGAGAGGACGACGACCGGCACACCGAGCTCCTTCGCCAGGCCCTTCAGCGACCGGGAGATCGACGCCAGCTCGAGCGTCCGGTTCTCGAAGCGGCCGCGTCCCTGCATGAGTTGGATGTAGTCGATGATTACCAGATGCAGGCGGTGCTCGGATGCGAGCCGCCGGCACTTCGCGCGCATCTCGAGCACGCCGATCGACGGGGTGTCGTCGATGAAGATCTTCGACTCGCTGAGCGTTCCGATCGCCTGCGACAGCTTGCCCCAGTCGCGCTCGCCGAGAAACCCTCCGCGCAACCGGTGCGCGTCGATGCGCGCCTCGCCGGTGAGCATGCGGAGGAACAGTTGTTCCTTCGACATCTCGAGACTGAAGATGCCGACGGTCATGTCGGTCCGCGTGCCCACGTGCTGCGCGATGTTCAGCACGAGACTCGTCTTCCCCATCGACGGGCGCGCCGCGATGATGACGAGATCCGACGGCTGCAGCCCCGATGTCATCTCGTCCAGGTCCGTGAAGCCGGTCGGCACGCCGGTGATGAGCTCTTTGCGCGCGTGGAGCTTCTCGATCGTGTCGAGGCTGCCCTGCGCGAGGTCTTTGAGCGACACGAACCCATCGCGGATCTTGTCGTCCGCGATGGCGAAGATCGCGTGCTCGGCCTGATCGAGGATGACGTCGGCTTCTTCCTCCGCGTCGTACGCCGTCGCGAGGATCTTGTTCGCAGAGAAGATCAGGTTGCGAAGGGTCGCCTTCTCCTTGATGATGCGCGCATAGTGCTCGACGTTGGTCGAGCGCGGCACGCCATCGACGAGTGCCGCGATGTAGGCTGGGCCACCCACCTCGTCCAGGTCCCCCGAGCGGCCGAGCTCTTCCTTGAGGGTGACGAGGTCGATCGCATCGCCGCGCTCGGCGAGCGCCACCATCTTGTCGAAGATCCGGCGGTGCGCGTCTCGAAAGAAGTCGCCGGCGTCAATGACCTCCGCGGCGAGATTGAACGCGTCGTTGTGCAGCAGGATCGCGCCGAGCACGGACCGCTCCGCTTCGAGGTTGTGCGGCAGCGTGCGGTCGGCGATGCCAGCTTCAGCCATGGGAGCGACCTCGCCCTGCTTTCCCTTCTACTTCTAACTTCTAACTTCTAACTCCAAACTGCTAACTTTTCCCCTTCTGCTTCTCCGCCTCTCCTTCGGCCACGACTTTGACCTTCACCGTCGCGGTGACCTCCCGGTCGAGCCGGATGGGAATGTCGAATTCCCCGAGGCGTTTGATCGGCTCCTGCAGCTGGATCTTCCGGCGGTCGAGCTCGAAGCCCTTCGCGCTCAATGCCTCGGCGATGTCGCTCGTGGTGACCGAGCCGTACAGCGCTTCGGTCTCGCCGACGCGTCTGGCGATCTCGACCTCCACGCCGGCCATCCGCGCGGCCAGCGCTTCGGCGATCTTCCGATCCTCGGCTTCCTTGGCCTCGAACGTCGACCGCTCGCGGTCGATGCGCTGCCGGTTGCCCACGGTGGCGAGCAGGGCCAGCTTGCGCGGCAGGAGGTAGTTGCGCGCGTAGCCCGCGGCGACCTTCACGATCTCGCCGCGGCGGCCGAGGTTATCGACATGCTCTCGCAAAATGACTTCCATAAATCCCTCAATTCACGCACGTCAGTATCAGTCCGTCACATAGGGAATCAGCGCAATCTGGCGTGCACGCTTGATCGCCGTCTGCAGCTTGCGCTGGTGCATGGCGCAGGTGCCAGAGATGCGGCGTGGCAGGATCTTGCCACGCTCGGGCACGAACGGGCCAATCAGCTTGACGTCCTTGTAGTTGATGTCGTCGATCTTGTCCGCGCAGAACTTGCACACCTTGCGGCGGCGAAACAGCGTGCGGCGCTGCCCCTGGGCTTTGTCGCCGGTTTTCTTGTCGTTCTTGCCGCGTCCGCCGGATCGCTTTTGTCCGAATGGCATGACTTAGACCTCCACCCCGTCGAATCGATCGTCTTCGATGTCGTCGCGCTCGGACCCGCGGCCCTCGCCTGGCTGGCGCTGCGGGGGAAGCCCGCGCTTCACGCGGCGCCGCTCCGACTCGGTCTGACGCTTCGTGCGCGTCCGCTCCACGACCTTCTTCTCCTCGTCCACGCGCACGATCAAGTGGCGGACGACCTGGTCCATCACCCTGAGCCGGCGGTCGAGCTCTTTCATCAGCTCGCCCGACCCGTTGATGACCTCGAGGACATAGACGCCTTCCTTGTAGCGGCCGATATCGTAGGCCAGCTTCTTGCGGCCCCAGTTCTCGGTCCGCTCGATCGCGCCGTGCAGGCGTGAGACGACGCCCTCGATCTGCTCGCGCAGCTCGGTGACCTGTGCTTCGGTCGTGTCGGGCGGGAGAATGTAGACGAGCTCGTACTGCCGATCCTGAACTGCTGCTGCCATCTGTCTGCTCCTGAGGACGCTCCCCACTCGGAAGCGGCCACCCTGGGTGGCAAGGATGCGCGCGACGTGCGCTATTCAATTGTCGCTTGATCGCCGCCGTTGAACTGGTTCATCACCGGGGCGATCCCGCCGGTGACGAACACCTCCGCCGCGTCGGCCGCGCGCGCGATCATTCGCGCCGCCTCCGCTGCTTCATCCGCGTCGAACTTCGCCAGCACGTGGTCCGCGAGATCGCGCCGCGAGTCCCCACGCCCGACGCCGATTCTCAGCCTCGAGACATCAGCGCCCAGATGCTCGATGACCGACTTCAACCCGTTGTGACCGCCCGCCGATCCGCGAGCGCGGGCGCGCAAGCGGCCAAGCGGCAACTGCACCTCGTCGAGGATGACCAGCACGTCGGCGACGTCAATCTTGAAATACCGCACCAGATCGCCAATCGCCTGGCCGCTCAGGTTCATGAAGGTCATCGGCTTGACGAGGAGGATCGCGCCCGCCGGGCCGAACCCCTCGCCTTCAACCGCCGCGCGCGATCCATCCACCCTGGCTCTGGCGACAAGCGCGGCGGCCGGAGACGATTCGAAATCGGCGCCCGCGCGCGTTGCCAGCGCGTCGACGACGTCGAACCCCACGTTGTGCCGGGTCCCCTTGTAGCGCGGCCCGGGATTGCCAAGGCCGACGATCGCTTTCATGCAATCTCGAGGCTCCAGGGTCCAGTCTCGAGGGCCTACTTCTTCTTCTCGTCCTTCGCGTCGCCCTCGTCCTCCTTCTTGCCCTTCTTGATGACTTCCGGCTCGGCCGGCGCCGTCGCGACCGGGGCCGCGGCCGCGGCATCGGCCGGCGCCGCGACCTCTTCCGCCTTCGGCATGATCACGTGGACGAGCATCGCCTCGCCCTCGGTGACCGGCTTCCACTTCGGGTCGATGGGGATGTCGCGAACACGAACGCCCTGGTGCAGCATCAGCTCGCTGACGTCGACCTCCACGTGCTCCGGGATGTCGGCCGGCAGACACTCCACGACGATTTCGCGTCGAATGAACTCGAGGATGCCGCCTTGCTGCTTGACGCCCTTGGGCTCGCCCTTCACCGTGACCGGGATGGTGACCTGCAGTGTCTTGTCCATCGCGACGCGATAGAAGTCCGCGTGGAGCACCTGGTGCGTCACCGGATCGAGCTGGAAGTCCTTGACGAGCACGCGGGCGTCGCCCGCGCCCGAGAGCTTCAGCGAGATGAGCGTGTTGGCGCCTGACTCGGAGTGCAGAATCTTCAGGAGCGCGCGCGGCTCGACCGCAATCGGCGTCGCGTCCTTGCCCTCACCGTATAACACGGCCGGCACGCGGCCGTCGCGGCGCGTTCGCCGCGCTTCGTTCTTCCCAAACGTGTCCCGCGCCGTGGCCTCAAGTATTGCTTCCATGTTCTATCCTCTTACGCTGACGTTGCTGGTTGCTCGTTCCTGGTCGCTGGTTGGCCAGCCACGACCTGCCCGTGCTACTGACCAGCAACCAGCAACTATACAAACAACGAAGAGACCGACGTCTCCTCGTGAATGCTCTTGATCGCCTGCCCGAGGAGCCGCGCGACCGATAGCACCTTGATCTTGCTGCACGCCTCGCCCGCCGGCGACAGCGGAATCGTGTTCGTCACGATCAGCTGGTCGATGGGTGATTTCTGGATCCGATCGACCGCCGGGCCCGATAGCACGCCGTGGACCGCGCAGGCGAAGACCCGCGACGCGCCGTTCTCCTTGAGCGCCAGCGCGCCTTTCGTGATCGTGCCCGCCGTGTCAATGATGTCGTCCTGCAGAATGCACGTCCGGCCCTCGACGTCGCCGATCACGTTCATCACCTCCGCCGTCCCGTCGTCGGTACGGCGCTTGTCGATGATCGCGAGCTCGGCTCCCAGCCGCTTCGCATACGCGCGCGCACGCTCCGCGCCGCCCGCGTCGGGCGAGACCAGCGTCAGCTTCGGGTAGTCGAGCCGCAACAGGTGATCGATGATCACCGGCGCCGCGAAGAGATGGTCGACCGGAATGTCAAAGAACCCCTGAATCTGCGCCTTGTGCAAGTCCATCGTCAACACGCGGTTGGTCCCCGCCGCGCTCAGCACGTTGGCGACCAGCTTGGCCGAGATCGGCACGCGCGGCTTGTCCTTCCGGTCCTGCCGGGCGTAGCCGTAGTACGGCAGCACCGCCGTGATCCGCGCCGCCGATGACCGCCGAAACGCATCAATCATGATCAGCAGCTCCATGAGGTGCTGATCCACCGACCGCACGCGCTCACGCCCGTCCTCGCCGGCAGAGAGGTTGGCGCAGGTGGGCTGGACGATGAACACGTCGGTCCCTCGGATGTTCTCATCGATCTGGAACGAGACCTCGGTGTCGGGGAACCGGCGAAGCCGCGACTGGCCCACCGACACTCCCAGGAACGACGCAATCTCGCGGGTCAGCTCGGGATGGGCGCTGCCCGAGAAGACTTTCAACTCGCCGAACCCGGTGGCCATGATGGGCTCACCCATTAACGACACAACCCTCGCATGAAGTGGCTGGGGCGGAAGGATTCGAACCTTCGAATACGGGATCCAAAGTCCCGCGCCTTACCGCTTGGCCACGCCCCAACATGTCCCGGCTGATGAAAGGAGGTTGACCTCGGGTGGACCCGAGCCACATGGCGCAAAACGCTAAGTGTATCCGATGGGCTTACTTGGCGGCAAGTCTCCGATACGCTGCGCGGTCAAGGGTCCGCGTCACCAGGACAGCCCCCAACTCGCCCATGCCCTGCGCGCGCCCCGCTGAGGCCGCTGCGCGGGTGGCCGAGCGCCTTGCCGGAAAGAGCCCGAAGACCGCGGATCCGCTGCCCGACATCGCTGCCAGGCTTGCGCCCGATCTGCGCAGGCCGCGGACGATGCGCGCGATCTCCGGATGACGGTCGGCCACGACTGCCTGGAGATCGTTTTCGAGCCTCCGAACGCCGGACTGTCGCTCACTCCGCAAGTCAACCCACGAAAATGCGTCGCTCGTACTGATGCCAAATCGCGGGACGACGATCACGACCCACGCCGGCGGGTGGTCGACGAGCGGAAACAGCAGGTCGCCGCGCTCGAGGCCAAGCACCGTGCCACCCTCGAAGAAAAACGGGACATCCGCGCCCAGCGCCGCAGCGATCGCTCGCTGACGGACGTCATCGACCCCCCAACGCCGGCCCAACGCGCGGATGGCGGCGGCGGCATCGCTGCTGCCGCCGCCGAGCCCGGCGCGCATCGGGATGCGCTTGGTGAGATGAATCGACATATCCCGCGGAACGCCGCGTCGGCCCGCCGCGCGCCACACGAGCTCCGCCGCGCGCCACACGAGATTCGTGCGATCCGCCGGGCACCCGGGCACGTCGCAGGTCAGCGCAAAGCGTCCGGGCGCCAACCGGATCGTCAGCGTGTCGTGGAGCGCGATGGACTGAAACACGGTGCGCAGCTCGTGATAGCCGTCAGGCCGCGTCCCCATCACGCGCAGGGAAAGGTTGATCTTCGCGAAAGCGCTGACGTGCATGGAAAGACTCGTCGACGTCAGGGCGAGGGAGGCTCGTGCCCGCCGGCGCGGCCAGCGTTGTTCCGGAGCGGGCCGGCCGCCTTCAGCTCCTGCAGCGAGATGGGCGTGGCCGTTCGCGGCACCTGGACACGGAAGACCTCCGCGTCGAGCGCGGTGTTGATTTCCAATTGAGACAACGTCAGCCTGAGGGCGAAGCGTTTCGTATCCGCGCTCACGAGCCGCACCGTGCGTGGCAGACCGTTCTGGAGGTCAGCGTACTCGGCGCGCCATGCGGCGTCTCCCGCGGCACCCGAGCCGCGATGCACCATGGCCGCCACGGACCATCGCGTGGACGGGCTCTCTCGGCGCAGATAGACCTCGGTCGAACCGTCTGCGATCACCCGCCAGCCGTCTCCCGACGACCGGCCGCTGTCGATGTCCGGCGCGAGCGGGCACGCGGTGAGAGTCGTTCGCAGGCTCGCAGCATCGAGCGGCACTCCGGTGACGGTTTCGAGGAGAGCTTCAGGCTTGCCGTGCTCGAGCACGCGATCGTCGCGGGGCAACAACAGGGTCGCATCCGCCGCCCGCGCTACGAAAATGAAGACCGGCTGGCCGAACGGCGCGACGGCCTCGACCCGCGCGGATGCCGGCGACGCGAGGCCGACGAGCAATCGCCCGTGGATGCCCTGCCCTCCGATCGACCCGCTGACACCGACCTCGGCGCTCAAGGTCGTGATCCCACGGCATGTGGAGGTCGCCTCCGCGAGCGCACCGGCTGCATCACGCGCCGGCGCCCAGGGTCCGGACGGCAGCTTCATCAACGGCGGCGCGCACGCCGACGCTGCGCAGCACGCGGCCACACACAAGCGACGAATTCGCGGCAATCGGCTACTTCTTCAGTTTCTGTCTGGCCGTGCGGAGCTTCTTCTCGATGTCTGCGCGATCGATCGAATCGCCGTCACCGCTCAGCGCGCGGTTGAACGCCGCGATCGCATCGTCGTAGCGACCGAGCTTCAAGAGCACGTCTCCGTAATGATCCTGGATGACCGAGTTGGTCTTCATCTGCTCGGCGGCGCGCTTCAGGCTGCCCTCTGCGAGGTCCAGCCGTTCGGCCTTGTAGTATGCCCACCCGAGCGAGTCGAGATAGGACCCGTTGTCCGGCTCGATCTCGAGCGCCTTCTTCACGTAGCCAACCGATTCGTCGAGCCGCTCGCCGCGCTCTGCCAGCATGTACCCGAGGTAGTTCAACGCCGGGGCGTTCCGGGGGTCCCGCCCGATGAGCTGCTTGAAGGTCGTCTCGGCGTCCGCGAAGCGCTTCTGCCGATCGAGGGTCGCGCCGAGCTCGAACGTCACGGTGTTGTCCGCAGGAAACTTGGATTGGGCATCCTGGAGGACCCGGATCGCCTGCGCCCCGCGATCGACGTCGGCGTAGATCTGGGCCAGCGCCAGGTACGCCGTCGGGTCGTCGCCGTGCTTGCGGACGGACTCCTCGAGGAGCGCAATCCCCTGATCGGTCTTCCCGCTGTGCCGCAGCGCCTGTGCCTGCAGGCGGATCAGCCGAACGTCGTCGGGGTTGTCGACCAGCGCGGCCTTCGTTACGTCCAGAGCCGCGCCGTATTTCTTGGCGGTGATGTTCGCGTCCGCGAGGTACGCCGCAAGCGAGGCGTCTTTCGGGTCCAGGCGATGGGCGTCCTCGAATGTGGCGATCGCCTTCTCGCCCTGTCCGATCTCCTGGTACGCGAATCCGAGATGTGGCAACAGCAGCCCGACGTCGAACGAGGACGGGTCGGCTGCCTTCCCGCCGAACTTCGCCACGACGGGCGCCAGCTCCTTGACGACGTCTTCGTAGTCGCGACGACTTTCGAGCGCCTCGGCGAGCGCGTAGTAGCCCCACGGGCTCTTGTCGTTCTGCGCAATCACCTTGCGGGCGGCGGCTTCGGCCGCCTCGGAATTGCCGAGACGGCGTTCGGTCTGCGACAGGAGGTAGAGGATGCGCGACTGGTCGGCCTGGCGCGCCGAGGTCAACCCGGTGAGCAGGTCGCGCGCCTTAGTGAGGTTCTCGCGGCCTCCGGCGTTCGCGAGCGCAGACGCGTATCGCGCCCGCAGCTCCGTGCTGCGTGGCGTCTGGGCGACGGCGCGCCCGTACACCTCCGCGGCATCGCTCCAGCGTCGCTCCCGTTCGTAGAATTCCCCGAGCGTCGGCAGGAGCCGGGGATCGTCTCCCGCGTGCTGCTCGAGCCACGCGATCGCATCCTGGGGGCGGCCCGCGGCGGAGTACGCCTCGGCCAGCAGCACCGGGCCATCCTGCCACCCCGGCTGCTCGTCGACGAGCGTGGTGAGAAGCGGAATGGCCTTGTCGTATTGTTTCGTCGAAACGTAGAGACGCGACAGCGTCGCGCGGACGTTGGGATCGGCTTCTCCGCCCTGTCCCGCGATCGCCGTCTCGAGATACGCAATCGCCTTCGCCGCGTTGTCGCCGCCACGATTGGAGTCGGAGAGCGCGGCGTTGATGACGCCGAGCACGCGATTGCCTTCGCGGTTCGTCGGCGAGATTTTCAAAGCCTGCTCGGCCGTCGCCATCGCCTCCTGAACCTTGTTCTCGCGAAGATACAGCGCGGCGAGCTCGCCCGGAATGTCCGCGGCAGCGGGATCAAGCTCCATCGCCTTCTTGTAGGCGGCGATGGCTCCCGCCTCGTTGTCCATCTCGTCGAGGTGATGCCCGAGCAGGAACTGCGAGTAGGCCTCGGCCACGCGATCGGGTCTCTGCTGGGCCGCCGCGTCGAGCGGCAGCGCGAGGCCCGATGCGCCCAACGTTGCGATGAGGAAAGCGACCTTCATACATCTTGAATTGTTCCACAAAAGACGTGGTGTGTCATATAGTCCCCACCATGCCGGTTGACCCTGAACTGCTCGAGATTCTGGCGTGTCCGAACTGCAAAACACCGGTGACGCTCGTGAAGAACGGGACGGCGCTCAAGTGCGCTACGTGCAAGCGTGTATACCCCATCAAGGACGACATTCCGGTGATGCTCATCGACGAGGCGACAATAGAGATAGCGGACGAGTGAATCGGGTCCTCCTGGTCCGTCTTCGCGAGATTGGCGACGTCGTCTTTACGACCCCGGCCATACGCGCGCTTCGCCGGCGCTTCCCGGCTGCACATCTGGCCTACCTGGTCGAGCCGCGTGCCGCGCCGATCGTCCTTCGAAACCCGCATCTGGATGAGGTCATCGTGGCTCCTCGCGTGCGCGGAGCGCGCGGGCTCGCGGCGGATCTCGCGCTCGGCCGGTCGCTTCGGAATCGCGCGTTCGATCTGGCAATCGACTTTCACGGCGGTCCACGCGCATCGCTCCTGACCTGGCTGAGCCACGCGCGCGATCGCGTCGGCTACGAGGTCGTGGGACGCAGCTGGATGTACACCACTCGAGTGGCGCGCCCCCGCACGCTACGGCCCCGGCACTCGGTCGAGAATCAGTGGGACCTGCTGCGCGCGCTCGGCATTCCACCTCCCGATCGCGATCGGGACGGCGTCGAGATGCCGGTCGATCCGGTGTCGGCGGACGACGTCGGCAGGCGGCTTGCGTCTGCTGGCGTCACCGGCGCGCACCAGCTCGCGGTGGTCCATGTCAGCGCAGGCAACCCGTTCCGCCGGTGGCCGCTCGAGCATTTCATCGCCGTCGTCACGGCGCTCGCCAGCGAGACGCGGCAGCGGGTCGTCGTGACGTCAGGGCCGTCCGAACAGGAGGCGGCCGGCAGGGTCGTGGCCGGCGCTCGGGCGGCGCTCGGCGTGGAGGCCGGCGCGCGCATCCTGTCGTGCGGCGAATTCTCGCTGCCGGAACTGCGGGCGCTCCTCGACCGGGCCGCCCTCTTCATCGGCGGTGACAGCGGGCCGCTGCACATCGCGGCGACGACCGCCGTCGGGATCGTCGGCCTGTACGGACCCACCCTTCCTGAGCGCTCGGCGCCCTGGCGCCGCGCGTCGCATCCGACGATCTCGGTCGATGCCGGCCCCCTGCCCTGCCGCCCATGCGACCAGCGGGCCTGCGTCCCCGGCGACTTCCGTTGCCTGAGCTGGATTCCACCTGAACGCGTGGTCGAGCCCGCGTTAAGATGGATGGGCGGGGCGCCGCGCCCCGCGTGACACGATGTCCAGTTCCCTCGCACTCGACGCACCACGACCGCTCGGCGAAGCGAGATTCGAGCACATCGGCCTGCTGGCGATCTTCATCGTCGCCGGAGCGGTACAGTTCTCGATCGCCATTGCGCAGATCTTTCTTGCCGTCGCGTTCCTGTGCTGGCTTGGTGTGTTGATCGTCGGCCGGGAGCGCTTCGAGGCGCCCGCCTTTTTCTGGCCGCTTGCCGCCTACGCGGCGGTCACGCTCGTCTCCGCGGCGTTCTCCAGCGATCCGCGCGTGAGCATCGTCGACTGCAAGCAGCTGGTCCTGTTTCTCATCGTGCCCATCGTCTATCGCTTCGTCAGCGGCACGCGCGGGTTCACGCTGATGACCGTCGTCGTGACGTGCGCCGCGGCCAGCGCGGCGCTCGGCATCTTCCAGTACGGCATCCTCCACTACGACCACCTTGGACAGCGCCCGCAGGGCACGCTCGGGCACTACATGACCTACTCGGGCCTTCTGATGCTGGTCATCGCGGTCGCGCTGGCGCGCGTGCTGTTCGGCCGTGGTGAGCGCACGTGGGCGGCGCTCGTCATTCCCGCGCTCGCGGTCGCAGTCGCGCTCAGCTTCTCGCGCAGCGCGCAGGTCGGCGTCTGCGCCGCGGTCGCGCTGTTGTTCGCGCTGAGAGACTTCCGGCTGTTTGCCCTGATTCCCGTCGTCGCCGCGGTGTTCTTCGCCGTGGCGCCCGGCCAAATCTCGCAGCGCTTCGTGTCCATGTTCGATAAGAAGGACCCGACGCGCCTCGACCGCGTCGCGATGCTGCACGAGGGTGAGCGGATGATCGCCGCCCATCCGCTCACCGGCGTCGGGCCGAACATGGTCGAGCGACTCTACCCGCAATTCCGCGGCTCGGACGCCGTCAACAAGATCAACCCGCATCTGCACAACGTGCCACTGCAGATTGCCGCCGAGCGCGGCCTGCCGGCGTTAGCGGTCTGGATCTGGTTTATCGTGGCCCTTGTTCGCGATCTCTGGACGCGGTTCGCGAAGTCTGGCACGTCACCGCCGGGCGAGAGCGCGTTTCTCCCCGCTGCCGGACTCGCGTGCGTCGCCGCGCTCCTGACCGCCGGGCTCTTCGAGTACAACTTCGGCGACTCCGAAGTGCTGATGACCTTCCTCATCATCGTGACGCTGCCGGCGGCCGCAGGCCGGGTGTCACAGCAGGACACGACCGCTACGGCATGATCCGATCGGCACGCGCGTCGCACCGCGAAGGAGGCGCCCGCGGAACGTCTCTCGACGCGCGTCGCGCCGAAGACCTCGTGCGTCGATTTGTGGATCAGCCGGTGCTCGTCGTCGGCGACGTCATGCTCGACCGCTTCATCGTCGGCCGGGTGACCCGCATCTCACCCGAGGCCCCGGTGCCCGTCGTCCAGTTTCAATCCGAACATTCGCGGCTCGGCGGCGCGGCCAACGTCGCCCACAACATCGCCGTGCTCGGCGGCCGGCCTTCGCTCGTTGGACTGGTCGGCGCGGACGCCGCAGGCGGGCGCCTGAGCGAGCAACTGGGCGCCGCAGGTGTGGGCATCGCCGGGCTGGTGACCGATCCCGACCGTCCAACCACGGAAAAGGTGCGCGTCGTCACCGAGCGCAATCAACAAGTGGCGCGAATCGACTATGAGCGGGACGCTGACGTCAGCGGCGACGTCGAGCGCCAGCTTGTGAACCGCATCGTCCGTGAGGCCGTGGGTGCGAAAGCGTTCCTCGTGTCGGACTATCTCAAGGGAGTCGTTACGCGCCGCGTTGTGGAAGCGCTCGTCGCGGCGCGCGCGAGCGCTGCCCCTGGCAGCGCGGGCCTCATCGTCGACCCCAAGATTCCGCACCTCGCCTGCTACGCCGGCGCGACGCTCGTAACGCCGAACCACCTCGAGGCGGAAGCCGCCACCCACTGCCGGATCCGAACCGATGAGGACGCGAGCGCCGCCGCGCGGGAGTTTCGCGCGCGCGTCCGATGCGACGCCGTCCTCATCACGCGCGGAGAACACGGCATGTGGCTGTCGACCGGCGACGCGGAGACGGCCATCCCGTCGATTGCGCGCGAAGTGTCCGACGTAACCGGCGCCGGCGATACGGTCGTCGCGACGCTCGCGCTCGCGCTCGCGGCGGGCGCCACGATGGTGGAGGCCGCGATTCTGGCGAACCACGCGGCCGGGGTCGCGGTCGGGAAATTCGGGCCGGCGACGGTGACCCCCCAGGAACTCATTGTGGATTGCGGGTTGAGGATTGAGGATTGAGGATTGAGGATTGGAAAATCTTGATTGTGGGGCGAGGCAACTGCGCGCCGCCATGCGTCTTCAACCCGCCTCGGTCCGCAATCCTCAATGTCTAAAGTGTCTCCGTCCAGTGAATACCATGGCGATCCCGTGTTCGTCCGCCGCGGCGATCACTTCCGCGTCACGTACTGACCCGCCGGGCTGGACGACCGCGGTCGCGCCCGCAGTCGCGAGGGCGTCGAGGCCATCGCGGAACGGGAAGAAGGCGTCCGACGCCGCAACAGCGCCGGTCAGGGACACGTTCGATCCGACTGCCTTCGCAACGGCCACCTTCACAGCATCCACGCGGCTCATCTGACCAGCGCCGATCGCCAGCGTGCGCGCGGCGTCGGTGAAGATCACCGCGTTCGACTTTACGTGCGCGCACACGCGCCACGCGAAGCGCAACGCCTGCCATTCTTCGGCTGTCGGTTCCCGTTTCGTGACAACCCGCACGCCGTCGGGCAGCGCTCCAGGCGTCCAGGGGTGCCGCGCCTCGGCGACGCGATCGCGCTCCTGTGTGAGGATGGCGCCGAGGATCGAACGGAGCTCTCGCACGTGGCTGTCGGCCAGCGGCACGCCCGAGAAGTCGGCGGTCAAGACGCGCAGGTTGACCCTGCGTGCCAGCACTCCCGCCGCTGCGGCGTCGACAGCTGGCGCAATCACCCCCTCGATGAACGTCGACACAATCGCTTCAGCGGCCGCCACATCGACCGGTCTGTTGAGACCCACGATGCCGCCGAAGGCCGCAAGGCTGTCCGCGTCGCGCGCTCGGAGGTACGCCTCTACGGCCGAGGCCCCGGTCGCCGCACCGCACGGATTGGTGTGCTTGATCACCGCAGCCGCCGGCTCGTCGAACTCGAGGACGATGCGCGCGGCGGCGTCGAGGTCGAGGAGGTTCGTGTAGGACAGCTCTCTTCCCTGCAGGATCGCGGGCGCGCCGAGACCGGCGCCGCGCGGCTCCTGCGGCCGGTACCAACTCGCCTTCTGATGCGGGTTCTCGCCGTAGCGGAGATCCCGGATCTTCTGCAGGTCAACCACGAGCCGGTCGCCGGGGTCGCGCCTCTCGGGCGGCACGAAGTGCGTCCCTTCGAGGCGCACCGAGGCAAGCGTTTGGGAGATTGCCGTGTCGTAGGCACCTGTATGGGCGATGGCCTTTCGCATGAGCTCGAACCGGAACGCGAGATCGGGCGTCTCATCGAGCGCCGCGAGCAACTTCGGATAATCGGCCGGATCAACGACGACCAGGACGTCGTGGAAGTTCTTCGCGGCAGCCCGGATCATGCTCGGCCCGCCAATGTCGATATGCTCGACGAGCTCGTCGAAGGTCACGCCCGGCTTTCGCGCGGTGGCTTCGAACGGATAGAGGTTCACGACAACGACGTCGATGAGGCCGATGCCCTCGCTCTCGATCGCAGCCAGATCGTCCGGCCGCCCGCGGCGGGCGAGGATGCCGCCGTGGACCTTGGGATGCAGGGTTTTCACCCGTCCATCCATCATCTCGGGGAAGCCAGTGATGTCCGACACGGCGACGACCGGGAGGCCTGCGTCCGCGAGCGTCCGGGCGGTGCCACCGGTGGAGACCAATTCGAATCCGCGGGCGGTCAGGCCGCGCCCGAGCTCGACGAGGCCGCTCTTGTCCGACACACTGAGAAGGGCACTTGGCATAATCAGAAAAGTCCAGTATTATCTTCCCGACGCCGGGCCGGCCTGGCGCCGTAAGGAAAAGGCCGCATGACGCGGCCTTTTTTTGTGTTCAATGACGCGGCTGTCGCCGACGTCGTAGCAAGCAGGAAGAAGAACGATGCGCATCACAGGCAAGGTCAAGTGGTTCAACAACGCCAAGGGGTACGGTTTCATCGAGCGCGACGGAGGCAGTGATGTCTTCGTTCACTACTCGGCCATTCAGGGGGACGGCTTCCGTTCACTCGAGGAAGGCCAGGCAGTGGAGTTCGAGATCGTGGACGGCCCCAAGGGCCCGCAGGCCGGCAACGTCACCAAAATCTGACCACTGACATGGCTGGTGGCTGAGGGCCCATGGCTCTCCGCCATCAGCCATTCGCCATCCGCAGCTAGCAACCAGCGATCAGCCACCCGTCACTCCGTCACGCCCTTCAGCGCTCTCGCCGTAAAGTTCACTTTCCCGTTCTTGACCGCCACGCGGAAGGCCACCTCGGAGCTACCCGAGTCCCGCAGCTTCTGGACCTGACCTTTGACCACCTCGGCGAACTTGTGGAAGGGGACCTGCTCCTCCCCGACCTCGCGACGCGCCTCGGTGAGCGATTCGTAGAGCTCCGTGAGCTTGTCGATCTCGCGTACCGGATCCCGGAACGACGCCACGTGGACGATCTTGTCCTCGAGGCTTTTCTGATCGGCGTCCTTCTTCCGCGGTTGGGCGAACGGACCGGCACGCCCCTCCTCACGCGCGCGCAAGCCACGGTCCCAGAGGTCCACGAACGTGGCGTAGCGCGACTGCAGCGTGTGAAACCGGAACCGCTCCCCGGTGTTCTGGATGTGCGCCCGATCGTACTGTTTGACGAGGGCGGCGACGCGGGCGCGCGTTTCCCACGGCGGTTTGGGCAGGCGGCCCGAGAAGTACATGTTGTACTCCGCTTCGAGCTGTTTCAGCTCGGTCTCGAGATGCATGAGGTCCTGCTCGACTGAGGTTTTCGCCACGGCCAGCTATCGCGGGATGAGAAACCAGACGAGCGGCAGCCACAGCTCGCGCGCGTAGGGAACGGGACGATCGTCGATGAGGACCTCCGTCAGATCGGAGCGGCCGACGATTTGGAAGAGATCGCGCAGCCTGGTGGCATCGCTCGACCAGAAGCGGGCGCGGTAGCGATGCTGCGCGCCCTGTCCGGTCTCGCGGAATTCCGCCGATGCGCGGGCGATGTCGAGCGCACGCGCGAAATCGGGGCTGTCGAGCGCCGGAAAGACCACGGTGATCGAGAACGGGCGCGGCCGCGACCCGAACAGCGCCTCGTACAGATCCGGATCGAGTGACGCCAGCTCTTCGTCGGTCGGCTGCTCTGGCAGATCAGCGTACGGCCAGAAGCGCTCGAGCGGTCGGAATCGAGGCTGATCGGAGCTCATCGCGGGGTGATGACATAGTATTGCAGAATTGTGAGACGGCAGAGCCGGCCGACGCATGCGCGACTTCAGGGTCATCCCGTCGATTGACGAGCTCAGGCGGCGGGCCGCCGTGCAGGCGCTCGAACGCCGGTACGGCGCGAGGGCAACGATCGGGGCGCTCCGCCTGGCGGCTGCCGGCGTCAGGGCCGCCGTCGACGCGGGCGACGGGACCGTCTCGAGCGAAGCAGCCGCAGTCAGTCGCATCGAGTCCGACGCCGCACGGCAGCTCGAAACGGCTTGCCGCCCGTCGCTCGAGCCGGTGATCAACGCGACCGGGGTCATCATTCACACCAACCTTGGGCGAGCACCTCTGGCGGCCGTGGCGATCGAGCGCGTCGCCGAGATCGCGAGCGGATACGTATCACTCGAGTACGACGTTGGCCGCGGCGCGCGCGGACGCCGCGACGTCCACGCCGAGCCGCTCCTGTCCCGACTCACCGGCGCCGAAGCCGCCATCGTCGTGAACAACAACGCGGCCGCGACTCTACTGGTGCTGACGGCGCTGGCGGCTGGCCGAGAGGTCATCGTGTCGCGGGGAGAGCTGGTCGAAATCGGCGGCGGCTTCCGCGTGCCCGACGTCATGGCCCAATCGGGCGCCGTGCTGCGTGAAGTAGGCACAACGAACCGGACCCGGGCGATCGACTACGCGTCGGCGGTCGGCGAGCGGACCGCGCTCATGCTGCGCGTGCACCCGTCGAACTTCACGATACGCGGGTTCACGGAGCGGCCGGCGCTCGGCGAGCTCGTAGACCTCGGCCGACGACTCGGCATTCCCGTCGCTGAGGACCTCGGCAGCGGGCAGCTCGAGCGGGGCGGCGTCGACGCGTCGGTCGCGGAGAGCGTCGCTTTGGGCGTGGACATCTGCTGCTTCAGCGGCGACAAGCTTCTCGGCGGCCCGCAGGCCGGAATCATTGTCGGCCGATCGACGCTCGTGGACCGGATTCGCAGGCATCCGCTGATGCGTGCGCTGCGCGTGGACAAGATGACCTACGCGGCACTCGAGGCGACGCTGGGTGAGTACGCGGCCGGCCGGGCACGGACGTCGATCCCGGTGCAGCACATGCTCGCGATGACCGCCGATGACATCCGCGTTCGGGCGCAGCGACTCGCTGACGCGCTCGGGATGAGGGGGTGGCGCGCGACGCTCATCCCCGGCGTCTCCGCCGTCGGCGGAGGGAGCGCGCCAGGACTCGATTTGCCCACGTGGCTCGTCGCGATCGACAAGGACGGTCTGCCGCCAGACACTATCGAAACGCAGCTTCGGGAGCTGACTCCCCCGGTCATCGCGCGAATTCACGTTGACCAGGTCGTGCTCGACTTGAGAACCGTGCCCGCAGATTTCGATGCCTCACTCATCGAGCTGATTGCGGGCGTGTGAAGGGGCCAGGTCAGACCCCCTACAATCGTCACGTCGTGTTCCATTCTAAATGACGGAAATAGAGCGAAACACGCCGTTTTGCTCAGCAAAACTCGCCTGGTTTTCCGGCACTGGAAATTGCAGAGGTATGGGTCAATGGAGGCGGTGTAAGCCCACCCCCTGGAGGCTCATATGCGCGCCCGAGTATTTGTCGCATCGGCGTGTTCGGTATGTCTGCTGTTGTCGGTTCCTGTACTCGCGTTCGAGTCTGAGAAGAAGAATCAGACCCGCCCGCGCGACCACGACTTTGGCGACGATGACCGGCATGACGGTCAGCGCGGCCCGGCCGGCCCTGCGGGTCCGGCAGGACCGGCAGGGCCCGCAGGCCCCGCAGGCCCGGCAGGCCCCGCAGGCCCCGCAGGCTCAGTAGGTCCGGCGGGCCCGGCAGGTCCAGCCGGACAAGTAGGCGCCGCAGGCCCGGCAGGTTCGGCGGGCCCCGCTGGTCCAGTAGGACCCGCTGGTCCCGTAGGACCCGCTGGTCCCGTAGGACCGGCTGGTTCAACGGGCTCAGCGGGCCCCGCAGGTCCCGCAGGACCGGTGGGTCCCCAGGGAGCGCAAGGCGCGCCTGGCGCGTCCGGCCAACAAGGCGCCGCAGGACCGCAAGGCTCCGCCGGACCGCAAGGCCCCGCTGGACCGCAAGGCGCCACAGGACCACAAGGCCTCGCTGGACCACAAGGCCCCGCCGGTCCGCAGGGACCACAGGGCGCCCCGGGAACCAGCGGTGACGGTGGCGGCCTGATGGTCGTAGACGCACACGATCAACCGGTCGGCGCGGTGCTCGATGCGCTGAACGCATACGTGATCCGGAAGATCGGCCAGGATTCAGTGTGGCTCTTTGCCGGGCCGAACGGATTCCAGGAAGCAGGAATCGACTTCTACCACACCGCAGTCGATTGTAGCGACGCACGGATGGTCGTCACCTCGTCGGGTCAAGGCCTCGTGTTCTTCGCTCAGGTGCACAGTGGCGTCGTGTTCTACACGCGCATCGTCGATCCGCTTCAAGTAGTCGCCGTGCCAGTTCACGCCTACGAGCACGTCGCGCCCGGCCAGGACGCCACCCAACCTGCCGTGTGCGCGCCGCTCGACGCGGGCAATCAGTCGGTCGGGGTCGTCACGGCAGTGGTCGATCCGACACTGGCGACGCTGGCCACGCCGTTCCGTATCAAATAGCTCCGCAACGCGGCCTCCTGTCGCGGTGGCGCGTATAATCGCGCGACCACCGACAGGAGGACGCGACATGTCCCGTCTCTCGGCGCTTTTCCCTGCTGCTGTGATGCTCCTGTTCGCTACTGCGCCACTCGCGGCGCAGCCGCGGTCGCTCGCGGGCGTGAGCGCAAGCGACGTTGCCGCCGGCCAGAAGATTTTCGACGCCCAATGTGCCTGGTGCCACGGTGCCGGCGGAACAGGCGGCACCGGTCCCAATCTCCACCGCGCCACCCTCCGTCATGCCGAGAACGATGCGGCCCTTGTCCAGATCGTGCGTGCGGGGATCCCGGGCACGGAGATGCCCTCATTCGCAATCGCCCTCACTGATCGCATGGCGAGGCAGACCGCCGCGTACGTCCGTTCGCTTGGCCGCACGCGGGCGCGTCCGCTGCCAGGCAACGCGCAGCAGGGTGCGGCACTCTACCAGTCCAGCGGCTGCGCGGCGTGCCATATCCTCAGCGGACAAGGCGGCGCGCTCGGCCCTGAACTGACGCGCATCGGGGCGCTGCGCGGCGCGCCCTACCTCCGCGACGCGCTCGTCGCGCCCGCCGCGACGCATCCGCCCGGCTACCTCGTCGTCCGCGCCGTGACGGGTGAAGGCCGAGAAATCCGCGGCGTTCGCGTCAACGAAGACGTCTTTTGGATTCTCATCCGCGACGCCGGCGGCACGGTGCACTCGCTGGAAAAATCGCGATTGACAACGGTCGAGCGCCAGCTCGACGCGAGCCTGATGCCGTCGTACGCAACACGGTTCTCCGAAGCGCAGCTGGACGATGTGGTGGCATATCTCGCGGGACTGCGAGGTGAACCATGAAGAAAAAGGCTGCGGTGGCCGTCACGATCGCCCTCTCGTGGCTGGCGCCGATACTCGCGCAGGTCGGCAGCGATGGGGACTGGACGACATATTCCGGATCGTTCGCATCGCATCGCTTCTCGCCGCTCCAGCAGATCTCGACGGCCAACGTGTCACGGCTGCGTCCGGCGTGGGTCTACCAGCCACCCGGCGCTGGATCGCTCGAGACGACGCCACTGGTGGCGAACGGCGTCATGTACCTCACATGGGGGCCGACAGCGGTCGCGGCGCTCGATGTCAAGAGCGGCAGGCCACTCTGGGAGTGGACGCGTCCGATTGCCGCGACCGTGCTGAACCTCGGCTTCCCGCGGGTAAACCGCGGCGTCGCCATACTCGACAACACGCTCTACCTCGGAACGCTCGACGGCTACCTGATGGCGCTCGACGCGAGGACCGGCGCGGAGCGATGGAGTGTCCACGTAGGCGACAACCCGACCGGTCACGCCATTACGGCGGCGCCGCTCGCCGTGGACGGCAAGATCATCGTCGGCGTCAGCGGCGGCGAGGCGGGGATTCGAGGCTTCCTCGATGCCTACGACGCGAAGACCGGCAAGCAGCTGTGGCGCTTCTGGACGATCCCGTCGCCAGGCGAGCCCGGGAGCGACACGTGGCCCGGCGACAGTTGGGTGCACGGCGGCGGCGCAACATGGCTGACCGGCTCGTACGATCCCGCGCTGAAGCTCCTCTATTGGGGCACCGGCAACCCCGGGCCTGACTGGAACGGTGACGCTCGCACCGGCGACAACCTGTACACCTCGTCCCTCGTGGCGATCGACGTCGAAACGGGCAAGCCGCGTTGGCACTTTCAGTTCACTCCACATGACGTGCACGACTGGGACGCGAACCAGATTCCCGTGCTCGTGGACGGCGAGGTCGGCGGGCGCCCGCGATCGCTCGTGGTGATGGCGAACCGCAACGCGTTCTACTACGCGCTCGATCGCAAGACCGGCGAGTATCTGCTTGGTGCGCCCTACGCGAAGCAGACCTGGGCCAGGGGGCTGGACGATCACGGCCGCCCGATTCTCATCGCGGGGATGGAGCCGTCGGAGAAGGGCACGCTCGTCTATCCGAGTCTCCAGGGCGCAACGAATTGGGCAAGCCCCTCCTACAGCCCGGCGACCGGACTCCTGTACGTGCCGGTGCGTGAGATGGGATCGGTCTACTACAAGACGGCGGTCGAGTATCGGCCGGGCACGTATTACACCGGCGGAAGCGAGAAGCGGCTGGACGAGGAGTCCTGGGGCGCGGTGCGAGCGCTCGACGTGAAAACCGGTAAGCAGGTGTGGGACTTCCCTCTGCCATCTCCCACGTGGGCTGGCGTGCTCTCCACCGCAGGCGGGCTGGTCTTCAGCGGGTCCAACGAGGGCAACTTCTACGCCCTCGACGCGAAGAGCGGTAAGCCTCTCTGGCAGTTCCAGACCGGCGGCGCGATCCGATCGGGACCTATGTCGTTCGCGTCCGAGGGCAAGCAGCACATCGCTGTCGCCGGCGGGCATGCGCTGTTCGTGTTCGCGCTGCCGGATTGAACGAGCTCTTCGTGCCCTCGTCCCTTCGTGCCTTCGTGCCTGCCTGCGCCGGCGTCCCGATTCGTGATCGTCGCCGCTAGAAAATAGTCGCGACCGACGCCGCCGCCCAGTCGAGGACGCGGGTTGGCAGGATGCCCAGATAGACGACGAGCAGCGCGGAGACAAGAAGCGCAGCGCCGGCTATCTTCGGGACGGCCGGGAATCCTGACACGGACTCCCGCGGCGTCATGTACATCATGACGACGATGCGAAGATAGAAAAAGACGGAGATGACGCTCGTCAGCACACCCACGATCGCGAGACCGGTGTACCCCGCCTTGATTGCGGCGCTGAAGACGTACCATTTCGCGATGAAGCCGGCCAGCGGCGGGAAGCCGCCGAGCGACAGCAGGAAGATCGTCATCAGCGCGGCCAGCCAGGGCCGCTCGTGCCACAGCCCGGCATAGTCGGTCACCGCGTCATTGGGTCGATCGGTCGCTTCGAGCACGGCGATGACCCCAAACGCGCCAAGATTGGTGACGGCGTAGGTCAGCAGATAGAACAGCACCGCGGCTTTGCCGACGTCGTTCGCCGACAACAACGCCAGCAGGATGTAGCCGCCGTGGCCGATGCTCGAGTAGGCGAGCATCCGCTTGACGTTCGACTGTGACACGCCGACAACGGTGCCGACGATCATCGTCGCGGCGGTGACCGTCCAGAGCGCGCCGCTCCAGTCCGCGCGGAGCGGTTCGAGCGCCGAGAGAAAGACTCTCGCGAAGGCCGCAAACGCCGCGGCCTTCACCCCCGTCGACATGAAGCCCGTGACCGCGGGCGGCGCGCCTTCGTAGGCGTCGGGCGTCCACATGTGGAATGGCACGGCCGCTACCTTGAACGCGAAGCCGACGAGAAGCAGCCCGACCGCCACGAGCTGCATCGGCGTCGGCGACATCGCCTGGGCGGCCATCAGGCTGCCCACGCGATCGAGACGCGTGCTGCCCGTCAGGCCATAGGTGAACGCGATGCCGTACAGGAAGAATGCGCTCGAGAACGCGCCGAGGAGGAAGTACTTGAGTGCCGCCTCCGTCGACGCGCGTGACGTCCGCCGGATACCGGTCAAGACGTAGACGGCGAGCGACAGGATCTCGAGCGCCAGAAAGATGACGAGCAGATCTGTCGCTGTCGCCATCAGGATCATGCCCGCGAGCGCGAACAGCATCAGCGCGTAGTACTCCCCGGCGGGCAGCTGCTCGCGTTCGACCGTCGGTCCCGAGATCGCCATCGAGAGGAGCCCGACGATGAGGAGGATCCAGGTCGCGAACAGACCGAAGTTGTCCGCCGAGACGACGCCGAAGCTGGTGGCATTGTGGCCCCACAGGAGCCACGACGAGACCGCTGCGCCGGCGATCCCGACCACGCCGAGTCCCCCGAGGGGCATCCGCTCGCCGGGCTCGCGAAACGCCTCGGCCACCATCGCGGCGATCCCCGCGGCCGTGATGCACGCCATCGGCACGATGGCGTTCAGGGAACCGTTCATGGCTGACGGCTCATCGCGGATGGCTCATGGCTCATGACCGAAGGCTGGCGCGCCGCCTGCAGCCGCTGGATCGAGCCGCGTTGGACCTGGTTCAGCACGCGCTCGACCGCCGGCCCGATCGGCCGCAGAAACAGATTCGGGAACACGCCCATGAGGATCGCCGTCGCGACGATCGGCGCGATCACGAGCCACTCTCGCGGCTGAAGGTCCGGCAGGTGCGCGTTCTTTTCGTTGTCGACCGGCCCATAGTTCACGCGTTGGAACATCCACAGCATGTAGGTCGCCGACAGGATCACTCCAGAAGCCGCAAACGCGGCGAGCCGCGGGTCGGCGCGGAACGCGCCGAGCAGAATGAGAAACTCGCCGACAAATCCGTTGAGACCCGGGAGGCCGATCGACGACAGCGTCACGATGAGGAACACCGCGACCAGCCGGGGCGTCACGGCCTTCAGCCCGCCGTACTCAGCGATCAATCGCGTGTGGCGCCGGTCCGAGAGCATGCCCACGAGAAGAAAGAGCCCGCCCGTGCTGACGCCGTGGTTGAGCATCTGGTACACGGCGCCCTGCACCCCCTGCGTGTTCATCGCGGCGATGCCGAGCACGACGAAGCCCAGGTGGCTCACGCTCGAGTACGCGACCAGCTTCTTCATGTCTGGCTGCACCATCGCGACGAGCGCGCCGTAGATGATGCCGATCACCGCGAGCACGCCGAGCAGCGGCGCGAACAGCACCGCGGCCTGCGGAAACAACGGAAAAGCGAACCGCACCAGGCCGTACGTCCCCATCTTGAGGAGCACGCCCGCCAGAATGACCGATCCGGCGGTCGGCGCCTCGACGTGCGCGTCGGGCAGCCAGGTGTGGAACGGAAAGAGCGGGACCTTGATCGCAAACGCGAGGGCGAACGCCAGGAAGAACCAGAACTGCAGGCGCGGCGGCACGTCGAGCGCGTACAGGGCGCGCAGGTCAAAGCTGTACGTCCCGGTCACCGTGCTGTGGAGGTAGGCGAGCCCCAGAATCGCCAACAGCATCAGGACGCTGCCGGCCATCGTGTAGAGGATGAACTTGACCGCTGCGTAGACGCGCCGGTCGTAGCCCCAGATGCCGATGAGGAAGTACATCGGCACGAGCATCGCGTCCCAGAAGACGTAGAACAGGAACAGGTCGAGCGACACGAAGACGCCCATCATCGCGCTCTCGAGCAGCAGCACGAAGACGCAGAATGCCCGGGTGCTCTTGTGGACCGATTCCCACGATGCGAGCAGCGCGATCGGCGTCAGGAATCCGGTCAACACGAGCAGCAGCAGGCTGATGCCGTCCACGCCGATGGTGTAGCTGATGCCGAACGCCGGAATCCAGGCGTGCCGCTCCACGAACTGGAAATCGCCGGAGCCCGGCGCGAAGCGGCTCCACAGCAGCAGCGTTTCCGCGAAGACTAGCAGCGACACGACGAGTGCGACGCTGCGCGCCTGCCGCTCGTCGTCTCCGATGACGAGGAGAAGCAGGGCGCCGGCGACCGGCAGCGCGATGAGCGAGGAGAGAATCGGAAACTCCATCAGCGCCAGAGGTAATAGCCAAGAACCGCGACGACGCCGAGCAGAATCGACGCCGCGTAGGCGCGCACCGAGCCGGTCTGCACGCGGCGCAGCCGATCGCTCCCGCCGGACACCAGGTGTCCCACGCCGTTGACCGCGCCGTCGATCACGCGGACGTCCACAATCTTCCAGAGTCCCTCTTCGGACACAATCCGGATGGGCTCCACGATCATCGCGTCGTAGACTTCGTCAACGTAGTACTTGTTCAGCAGCAGTCGCCGGAGCCCGGCGAAGCGCGCCGCGACGGCGTCCGAGGCCGCCGGGTTCGTCACGAAGAAGTACGCCGCGATCCCGATGCCCGCGATCGCCACACCACTCGACACGGCCATCAGCGTCAGCTCGGGCCCGGACGCGGAGACGACGTCAACGCCGAAGCTGGGTTCGAGGAAGCGCGCAAACCAATCGCCGCCGCCCAGTACGGGCGGGAGGCCGACGTATCCCGCCACCACGGATCCGGCCGCGAGGACGATCAGCGCCAGGGCCATGGCCGGGGGGGCATCATGAAGGTGACTATGGTGCGAGGCCTCCCGCTCTCCGTGAAACGCGAGGAACACGACACGGAACATATAGAGCGCCGTCAGGAGCGACGTGGCCAGGCCGACCGACCAGAGGACGAGGTGGCCCCCAGCGAACGCGCGGAACAGAATCTCGTCCTTGCTGAAGAACCCGGCGAGGCCGGGCACGCCGGCGATGGCGATCGCGCCGACGAGGAACGTCCAGTACGTGACCGGCAACTCGCGCTTCAGCCCGCCCATCCGACGGAGATCCTGCTCACCGCCGAGCGCATGAATCACCGCGCCCGCGCCGAGGAACAGGAGCGCCTTGAAGAACGCGTGCGTGTAGAGATGGAAAATGCCGCCCGCAAACGCGCCAACGCCCATCGCCAGGAACATGTAGCCCAGCTGGGACACGGTCGAGTAGGCGAGCACGCGCTTGATGTCGTTCTGGACCAGCGCGATCGTGCCCGCCATCAGCGCCGTCGCGGTGCCGACGGCCGCGATGATGGCGAGCGTCTGCGGCGCGTGGGCAAAGAGCGCGGCGTTCCGCCCGATCATATAGACGCCAGCCGTCACCATCGTCGCGGCGTGGATGAGCGCCGACACCGGCGTCGGGCCCTCCATCGCGTCGGGGAGCCAGACGTACAGCGGAATCTGCGCCGACTTGCCCGTCGCGCCGACGAAGAGCAGCAGCGTGATCAGGGACAGGGTGCCGAACGTTGCCTCAGGGCCGATGCCCGACACGGCGTGCGCGATCTCCTGGAAGTCGAGCGTCCCGAAGCGCACGAACGCCAGCAATACGCCGAGGATGAACCCGAAATCGCCGATGCGATTGACGATGAACGCCTTCTTCCCCGCATCGGCTGCGGACTTCTTCGTGTACCAGAAGCCGACGAGCAGATACGAGCAGAGCCCTACGCCTTCCCAGCCGATGAACATCACGAGGAAGTTGGACCCGAGTACCAGCAGGAGCATGAACGCCGCGAAGAGGTTCAGGTACGAGAAGTACCGCGCGAACTCCGGGTCGCTTTCGTCGTGCATGTACGCGGTTGAGTAGATGTGGATGAGCGACCCGATACCGGTCACGACCAGGATCATGACCGCCGATAACGGGTCCAGGCGCAGGGTCAGGCCGACGCTGAAGTCGCCCGACGTTATCCAGGTGAATGCCTGCTGGACGATGGAGCGTTCCTGCGGCGCGAGCGCGATCAGCCGCCAGACCGCGACGCCGGACGTCAGGAACGCCGCGACGATCGCTGCGCACGCCAGACCGCCGGAGGTACCCTTGCTCAGCCGCCGGCCGAAACTGGCGTTGACGAGGAAGCCCACGAAGGGCAGGAGCGGGATCAGGAGCAGCATCGATCCTCTTCGTGCCTTCGTGCCGTCGTGGCCCGCTCGTGCCTTCGTGCCTTCGTGGCCAGCTTGTTCACCATTTCAACGCCGTAAAGGCATCGGGGTTGAGCGACTCGCGGTGCCTGAACAGGCTGATCACGATCGCGAGCCCTACCGCAGCTTCCGCGGCCGCGACGGTCATGACGAAGAACACGATGATCTGGCCGTCCGCAGCGCCCAGCGCCCGTCCGAACGCGACGAACGTCAGGTTCACGGCGTTCAGCATGATCTCGATCGACAGCAGGATCGTAATGAGGTTGCGCCGCACGAAGACCCCGGCGGTCCCGATGGAGAAAAGAATGGCCGAGAGCACCAGGTAATGGTTGAGGGTCACCATCACCGGGCCTCAGGCGGCGCGGACGCGGCGCTGCGGTCGGGTGCTTCGCGCCGCGCCAGGATGACCGCGCCCACCATCGCGACGAGGATGAGAATCGACGTCACCTCGAACGGGAACGCGTAGTCCGTGAACAGGGACCGGCCGATCGTCGCCACCGACGTCACCGCGCCGGCGGCGAACTGGCCCGACTCGCCGCCGCCCTTGGTCAGCGCCCAGACGAGCTCGACGACCAGCGCGGCCGCCAGCACTGCGCCGAAGCGCATCGGACCGGGGCGCAGCAGCGGATGGACCAGATCCTCCTCCGTATCCTCGTGCGGCGCGTTCAACAGCATCACGACGAAGAGGAAGAGCACCATGATCGCGCCGGCATAGACAATGATCTGTATGACCGCCGCGAATGGGGCATCGAGCAGCACGTACAGACCAGAGAGCGCGCCAAATGACGCGATGAGCAGCAGTACGCTGTGGATCGGGTTGCGCTGCCCGATCACGAGCAGCGAGGCAACCACCGCGATCGCGCCGAACACGTAGAACAGCGCCGTGTCAGACCCCAAAGTACAGAACTCCAGCCGCGGTCACGAGCAGGTTGACCACCGACAAGGGCAGCAGCACTTTCCAGCCGAACCGCATGAGCTGGTCGTAGCGATAGCGTGGCAGCGTCCACCGCATCCAGACATAGAAGAACAGCAGCGCGGCGACTTTCAGGAGAAACCAGATCCAGCCGAGTGATTCCGGCAGCAGCGGCCCGTGCCATCCGCCCAGGAACAGGTCGGTGGCAACTGCCGAGACAGTGACCATGTTGACGTACTCCGCGAGGAAGAACAGCGCGAAGCTCATGCTGCTGTACTCGGTGTGATAGCCGGCGACCAGCTCCTGCTCGGCCTCCGGAAAATCGAATGGCGCGCGGTTGGTCTCGGCGACGCCGGCGGTCAGGTAGATGAAAAAGCCCAACGGCTGGACGAAGATGAGCCACCGCGGAACGAACCCGAGCCACGTCCCTGCCTGGCGGTTGACGATGTCGGTCAGCGAGAGCGAGTTGGCGACGACGAGCACGCTCGCCAGCGCCATCCCGTACGACAGCTCGTAGCTGATCATCTGCGCCGATGACCGCAGGCCGCCGAGCAGCGAGTACTTGCTGTTCGAGCTCCAGCCGGCAAGCACGATCCCGTACACGCTCATGGAGGCGATCGCAAAGACCACCAGAATGGCCACGTTGACGTCCGCAACCTGCAGGCGCAGGCCGCCCGGCAGCATCCCGAAGAGGGTCGTCTCGCCCCCGAACGGGACGACCGCAAACGCGGCAAATGCGCAGGTGGCGGCAATGACCGGGGCGAGCGCGAACAGAAACGCGTCGGCCGCCTTGGGCCGCAGTTCCTCCTTGAACATCAACTTGATGACATCGGCCATCGGTTGCAGGAGTCCTTTGGGTCCAACGAGGTACGGGCCGACCCGCTGCTGCAGCATCGCCGCCACCTTGCGCTCGACGTAGACCATCACGGCTGCCGAGTTGAGCAGCATGAAGAAGACGAAGAGCGTCAGGCCGATCTGGGCGGCGAGCAGCGGCGTCATGTTAATGGGCTCCCACCCGCTGTCGCGCGCGCCAGTCCGCCGGCAGCGTGCAGCGCCCTTGCGTGATGTGCGCCTCGTACTCGTGCCGGAAATGCTGCAGCGTCGTCACGACCGGCGTCACGGCCGCGTCGCCGAAGGCGCAGAGCGTCTTGCCGCCGATGTTCGACGAGATGCTCGACAGCAGATCGAGATCGCGCATCTGGCCGTCGCCGCGCTCGATCTTGCGCAGGATCTTATAGAGCCAGTCGGTGCCCTCGCGGCACGGCGTGCACTTGCCGCATGACTCGTGGCGGTAGAAATGGAGCAGGTTCTCCGCGAGCCAGACCATGCAGGTCGTGTCGTCCAGAACCACGATCGCCGCCGAGCCGAGCAGCGAGCCGGCTTTCTGGATGCCGTCGAAGCTGGCCTGCGTGTCGAGCTGATCGGGCAGGAGGATCGGCACCGAGGAGCCGCCGGGAATGACGGCCTTCAGGGTCCGCCCCTCGCGCACACCGCCCGCGTACCCCTCGATGAGCTCGCGGAGGGTGACGCCCATCGAAGCTTCGAAGACGCCGGGCCGCCGGACGTGCCCGCTGACGCAGTACAGCTTCGGCCCGCCGTTCTTCTCCGGCCCGAGCGCCGCATACCACTCGGCGCCGCGGCTGACCACGAGCGGGACGTTGCAGAGCGTCTCGACGTTGTTGACGGCGGTGGGCTTGCCGTACAGACCGACCACGGCCGGAAACGGCGGCTTGTTGCGGGGCTGCGCGCGCTTGCCCTCGAGCGACTCGAGAAGCGCTGTCTCCTCGCCGGCCTCGTACGCGCCGGCGCCGCGATGAAGGTAGACGTCGCAGTCGAAGCCCGATCCGAGGATGTTGCGGCCGAGAAATCCGCGCGCGTACGCCTCGTCGATCGCGCGCTCGAGCACGCGCTGAACATGGAGGAACTCACCACGAATATAGATGTAGGCCACCTTGGCGCCGATGGCGTAGCAGCCGATCGCGCACCCTTCGATGAGCAGGTGGGGGTTGCGCTCCATCAGGAGGTGATCCTTGAAGGTGCCGGGCTCGCTCTCATCGGCGTTGCACGCGATGTACCGCGGGGCGATCTTCTTGTCGACGAACTGCCACTTCATCCCGGTCGGAAAGCCCGCGCCTCCGCGGCCGCGCAGACCCGAGGCCTTGACCAGCTCGATGATCGAGTCCGGCGTCTGCGTCAGCGCTTTTTTCAACGCGTCGTACCCCTCGTGCTGGAGGTAGAAGTCCAGCGTAAAGGCGTGCGGCTCGCGAACGTACTTCGTGAGGATGGGATCCAGCGGCTTCACAGGCCGCTCCGCCGCGGGGCCGCTGGCGCCGTGTCCTCGTTCTCGACGACGTGATGGCACCCGGTCAGCGCTGACTCGCCGCGCGTCCTCAGATCGTCCAGCAGCTTTCCCACCAACGCCGGCGTCTGGTTCTCCTGCCAGGCATCGTTGACCATCACCACGGGCGCCCGGTCGCAGGCGCCGAGACACTCGACCTCAATCAGCGTGAAGGTGCCCGACGGATCGGTCTGCCCCGGCTCGATGCCCAGCTGGTCGCAGATGGCTTCGGTCACGCGCTCGGCGCCATTGATCGCGCACGACAGCGTGCGGCAAACGCTCAGCACGAACTTCCCCACCGGTCGCGTCGAGAACATCGTGTAGTACGACACGATGTCCTCGACGTCCGCGCGCGTGATCCCCAGCTGCTCGGCCACGCAGCGGATACCGTTCGCGGTGACATATCCCTGCTGCGCCTGCACCAGGTACAGCGCGGGCAATACGGCCGACCGCCGCTGGTCCGGCGGATAGCGCTTGACGATCGCGTCGAGCCTGGCCTGGTTCTCCGGCGTATACGCGAACGGGGGCCCTTCGTCCTCGAGACGGCGCGCCGACTTGTGGAAGGTGGCGTCGTACGCCATCTTGGGATGAAAGCTCACCGGTCCACGTCTCCCATCACGACGTCAATCGAGCCGATGACGGCGATGACATCGGCGATCAGTCCTCCCACGATCATCTTCGCCAGCGCCTGGCACGCCAGCAGCGACGGCGCGCGCGACTTGATCCGCCACGGCCGGTTGCTGCCATCCGACACGACGTAGAACCCATGCTCGCCGCGCGGCCCTTCGACCGGCACGTAGGCCTCGCCGGCCGGCACCGTGAAGCCCTGCGAATAGATGAGGAAGTGCTGGATCAGCGCTTCCATCTCCGTGTACACCTTGTCCTTCGGCGGCGGCGTGATCCGCGGGTCGCTCACAGCGAAGGGCCCGGTCGGCGAAATGCGATCCAGCGCCTGCCGGCAGATTTTCAAGCTCTCGCGCATCTCTGCGACGCGGACAAGATACCGCGAGTAGACGTCGCCCTCGGTGCGGGTGGGTACGGCGAAGTCGTAGGTCTCGTATCCGAGATACGGAAAATACCTGCGCACGTCGTAGTCCACGCCTGCCGCGCGTGCAATCGGCCCCAGCAGACCGTAGGCCACCGCGTTCGCCTTTGAAATCCGGCCGACGTTCCGGGACCGCTCGAGGTAGATTTCGTTCTTCGTCAGCAGATCCTCGTACTCGTCGAGCTTTCCGGGCATGCGATCGAGAAACGCGCGCACGGCGTCGTGGAAACCGCGCGGCAGATCTTCACGCAGGCCGCCGACGCGCATGTAGCTCGGGAACATGCGGAACCCGGCGAGCATCTCGTTGATGTTCAAGAGCAGTTCGCGCTCGCGGAAGCAGTACAGCATCACGGAGACGGCGCCCACCTCCATCCCGTGCGTCCCGAGCCACACGAGATGGCTGTTGATGCGCTGCAGCTCCGCGATGAGCACCCGGATGTTGCGCACCCGCTCGGGCAGCTCCAGGCCGAGCAGCGTCTCGACCGACAGACAGAACGCCATGGAGTTCGACTGCGCGCTCAGATAGTCCATCCGCTCCACGAGCGGGATGACCTGCTGCCACTTCTTCTGCTCGGCCGTCTTCTCGATGCCGGTGTGAAGGAACCCGATGGTGGGCGCCGCCGACAGCACCGTCTCACCGTCGAGCTCCAGCACGAGGCGCAGCACGCCGTGCGTGCTCGGGTGCTGCGGCCCCATGTTGACGGTCATCGTTTCGGTGCGGATCTCGGGCATGGTCTACAGCAGCGTCAATCGCCGATCGTCAATGGGAAGCGAGTCGACGTCATCCCCTCGTCAGGCGGTCTCTGGCGACGTTCGCGCGGAACTCCTCCGCGGTCACCTGCAGCGGCTCCGCGGCAGTCGGCGTCTTGCGGATCTGCACCGGGTAATCCTTGCGCAGCGGATAGCCGTCCCAATCCTCCGGCATGAGCAGGCGGCGCGGATCGGGGTGGCCGTCGAACGCGATCCCGAACAGGTCCCATACTTCGCGCTCGAGCCAGTTCGCGGCTGGCCACAACCCGCTGACCGTGGCCACGCGCGCGTCGTCGCCCGGCAGCCGTACTTTCATGCGGAGGCGCAGCTTGTGCGAGAGCGACACCAGGGTGTAAACGAGCTCGAAGCGCGGCTCACGCGGCCAGAAGTCGGCGGCGGTAATCTCGATGAGGCACGCGAAGTCGAGGTCGACGCGCTCGCGCAACGCGCGCGCGCACATCAGCAGGTGGTCGCGGGAGACCGCAATCGTCGCTTGCAGATCGATGCTCGGCAGGCTCTCGACGTGGCGACCAGGGATACCAGGGGCGCCGGGGGCGCCCGCGATAGATTCCTGCAGCAGCGCGGCGATCGACGCTGAGTCCATCACGCGAGCTTCTGCCGATCGATCTTGCGCTGCAGCTGGACGATGCCGTAGATGAGCGACTCGGGCCGGGGTGGACAACCGGGCACGTACACGTCGACCGGCACGATCTGATCGACGCCCTGCACGAGCGCGTAGTTGTCGAACACGCCGCCGATCGACGCGCACGCCCCCATCGAGATGACCCACTTGGGCTCCGGCATCTGGTCATAGATGCGCCGGAGCGCGGGCGCCATCTTCCGCGACAGCCGCCCCGCGACGATCATGAGGTCCGACTGGCGCGGGCTGCCGCGGAACACCTCTGCGCCAAAGCGCGCGATGTCATAGCGGGAACAGCTCATCGCCATCATCTCGATGGCACAGCACGCGAGACCGAACGTGACGGGCCAGATCGACGATCGGCGCGCCCATTGCACCATCTTCTCGACGGACGTCGTCAGGACGGGGATTTCGGATTCGAGTCCCATACTGGCCCTTTCAGGTCTCGCTGCCCCAGTCGAGCGCGCCCTTGCGCCACACGTAGACGTAGCCGGCGAGCAGCAGCGCCATGAACAAGAGAACCTGCACGAAGCCGGTCCATCCGAGATCACGCAGCGCCATCGCCCAGGGATAAAGAAACGCCACCTCGATGTCGAAGAGCAGAAAGATCATGGCCACGAGGTAGAACTTCACCGACTGCCGTTCGCGAGCGTCCCCCACCGGAGGCATGCCACACTCGTAGGGCGCCGATTTTTCCGGGGTCGGCTTGCGGGGACCGAGGACGCTCGAGAGGAAGACCGAGACCACCGCGAACCCGGCGCCGAGCGCGACCATGATCAGGATCGAGAGCCAGCCCTGCATCGTTGAGGTGTCGAAAGCTTGTGAACAAGCTCACAAGCGACTTCCATGCTAGCACACCATCTTAGTCGGTGGGTGCTGGCCCGCCTTCGCGTTTCACGCCTCGGCGGGTCCGCCGTAGCTCGTCATGTCGGTTGAGCGAGCGGAGGCGGATGGCTGGTTGGCGACTGGCTCAGTTGGCTGACGATCGTCTGTCGTGGCAGGATCACCCGGCAACCTGCAACCGTCAACCAGCAACGGGAACCAGCAACTAGCAACCAGATGAGAATCGCCTGGTTTTCGCCATTGCCGCCAGTTCGCTCTGGCGTTGCTGCCTACAGCGCCGAGCTTCTTCCTCGACTGCGGGAAGCGCACGTCATCGATACGTATCCGGAGGAATCGGCACACGATTTCGTGTGGCGCGCGCGCCAGCAGCCCTACGACCTGGTCGTCTACCAGCTCGGCAACGCGCCTTGCCACGATTACATGTGGGCTTATCTGGCGCCCTATCCGGGGCTGGTCGTGCTGCACGACGCGCGGCTCCACCAGGCGCGCGCCCGGCGGCTGTTGAACGATCGACGGTTCGACGACTACCGGCGCGAGCTCCACTACGACCAGCCGGACCTGAACCCGGACGTCGCCGAGTACGCGATCGAGGGACTCGGAGGACCGATTTACTACTTCTGGTCGATGACGCGCGTAGTCATGCGCACCGCGCGCACCGTTGCGGTTCACAACGCACGCGTGGCCGGCGATCTCGCCGACGCGTGTCCGGACGCGCCCGGCGTCCCGATCGAGACCATCCGCATGGGCGTGAGGCGGCTCGCGGCCGACCCCGACGCGCGGGCCCGCGTCAGGCGCGAGCTATCGCTTCCAGATCGCGCCGTCGTGTTTGCGGCGTTCGGCAAGATAACGGCTGAAAAGCGCATCTCGACGATACTCCGCTCGCTCGGTGCGCTGGCGCGAGAAGGCCGCGACGTGCATCTACTCCTTGTCGGAGGTGATGAAGGTTATCCGCGCCTGGCCGACGAGATTGCGGACTGCGGCGTGCGTGGGCAGGTGCGTGTCACGGGGCACGTGTCAGACGCAGAAGCCGCGGGATACCTCGACGCGTCGGACGCGTGCGTGTGCCTGCGATGGCCGACGGCGCAGGAAACATCGGCGTCGTGGTTGCGTTGCCTGGCCGCCCGCCGGGCGACGGTGATTACGGACCTGGCACATCTCGCCGACACGCCACCCGACGTCGCGACCCGCGTCGATCTCATCGACGAAGGCCCGTCGCTGCTGTCCGCAATGCGCCGGCTGGCGGCCGATGAGCCGTGGCGCGAGGAGCTCGCGCGGGCCGGGCACGCATACTGGACCGCGCACCACACGCTCGACGCGATGGCCGACGACTATCGGAGCCTGATCGCCCGCGTGGTTCGACGCTCGCCGCCGAAGCCTGTGGACCTGCCAGAGCATTTTCTCGCGGACCACTCGATGTCCGCGCGCCGCCTGGCCGCCGAGATTGGTGTTGCGATCGACATCCTCGAGTAGCGCGTCCGATTCTCCAGCGTTGGACAGGGTCGTCAGGAATCGAGGGAGAGCCTGGCGAGACAGAAACGGGGCCGAAGACCACCTCGGAGTCCTCAGCCCAACGCAGAGTCTTCAGCCGCCTGCGTCAAGCGCCGTTCCCATTCGTAGCCGGGCTCGCTCGTCAGACGCGCGTCCTCGACCGGCGCGCCAACGGTAAAGTGATACAGGCTCTGGAACGCATGGCCGGTCAGGCCAAGCACGTCGTGCACCGGGTCGTCGTAGAAGCAGCCGATGCCGGTCCCGCGAGCCCCGGCAGCTTCGGCTTCGAGATACAGCAGCTGCCCGACGAACCCGGATTCCCAGAACAAGCGGCGGTAGAAGGACGGGCCGAATTCGGCAAGGCTCGCATCGAAGTCGGCAATCATCCCGAGACTGAAGAAGCCATCTGCCGCGATGTCCTGGTCACAGCTCACCCGCTGTGCAATCGCGCGGCAATCACCGCGGGACAGCCGGGTCAGCGGCAGCGCCCCGGTCACCGACTCGTTGAGAAACTCGCGCCCAAGCGCCGCCTTCAGGCGCTCTCCTGAGCCCTCGGAGCGCGTCAGCAGGTAGAGGCCCGGGGCGAGGCCATCCACGCGATGGACAAACAGTGCCAGGTGAATGCGCGGGCTCCACCACAGCGTGCCCCAAGGCGCAGACGCGTCGGGCATCGTGCGGGAGAGCAGCTCGAGGAACCGATCCGACGCCATCGAGCTCCGCCCGTCGAGTGCGACCGCGCTCCTTCGCTGCAGCAGCAGCCCAGGCGGATAGATCGGGGCGACCGGATGCGCCCCGTGCGCGGCAGAAGTCGCAGGATGGATGGTCGGGTGATCGACGGTCACTCGGGCGCGTGACGTCGGCAATCGCGTCGCGACGGCGACTTCGTCGATAAAAGTCCATTGCACGTGCTCTTCGCTCAGCCTGCTGGCAGTGCCTGCCCAGCGGCCCCGCCGGACGGCGTCGACGAGCGCGTCTTGGCTCACGATTGCACCGGGCGGACGGCTCACCAGCAGCATGCACGCCGGCTCTTCGCGCTCGGCGTCCACGAAGTCCTGCTCGCGATCGATTCCCGTCACGGCCGCGATGGCGTCGTCCGACCAGTCCGGCAGCAGCCGGGCATGCCAGCCAGCCAGCGATGCCGCCAGACGCACGGCGGCGATCGCATGGCCAATATCATGCTGGCAGTAGCGGAACGCCCGCTCGCCATACTTCCACGCTTCCCGCCAATGAATGGAGGTCAGCGCCACGAGCAACGTGTCCGGAGGCACGACGGCATCGATGGCGCAGCGCTGCTCGAGCGCGTGATGATCGGGACGATAGTGGTACACGCCGGCGGTAACAGCGAGCCCTGGCGCGGGTCCGGCCACGACGTAGGCTTCCGTCGGATGGAGGTTGCCGCTCGACGGATTCGCGCGCAGCGACCAGCGCGCGGACCCGAACGCTTTCCAAGCGGTCAGGCCGAGCGCGTATCGAAGGATGGGGCCCACCGGGAGGGTGACTTCCGGTGCAGCCGGATCCGGCGGCAGGTCGAAGAGCGGCGCCCCGGAAAACGACCGGAACGGGTTCGGTTGGGACGCCCAGTCCAGGTAGCCAAGTGACCGGGCGAACCGGTGAAAGTGGTGCTTCGTGCCGTCGTGATACGACTGAACGGGTGAGATCGTCACCCCAGCAGCCGTCAGGCTTTCAACACTTCGTTGAGCGAGGTCATCCGCCGCGCGATCTCCTGGATCGCCTCGCTGATCTGCGTGCGGCGGCGCTCGTTCGTGGTCGCCTCCAGCTGACGCTCGAGTTCGGTGCGCGCCAGCCTCAGCGATTCCAGCGCCTGCACCTGCTCGGGGTTCTTGACCGCCTTCACGTTCTGCGTCGTGCGTTCCCGCTCCAACTCCTCCATGCGCTCCTGAATCCGCGCATCTGCGTCGATCAGACCTTCTCCGGCGTCGCCCATCAGTTCCCCCCGACCGAGTATGAATGTCTCCACATTATAAGATGACCAGGTGACTGCCCGCGCTCTCGGCGACCCGCTTGCGCTATTTCACCCGGCGGTCCGCGAGTGGTTCGCGGCCGTGTTCGATGCGCCCACACGGGCACAGGCGCTCGGCTGGCCCGCCATTGCGCGGGGAGACTCGACGCTCATCCTGGCGCCGACCGGCAGCGGCAAGACGCTGGCCGCGTTTCTCTGGTGCCTCGATCGCCTGATGTTCTCGCCGATCCCCGCGAAGGACGAGCGATGCCGCGTCTTGTACGTGTCGCCGCTGAAGGCGCTTGCCGTCGACGTCGAGCGCAATCTGCGTGCGCCGTTGGCCGGCATCTCCCGCACGGCGGCCGGACGGGAAGCCGTCCACCGGGTGCCGTCGATTGCGATCCGCACTGGAGACACGCCTCAAACCGACCGCGCGCGGTTCCTGCGGGATCCCGCCGACATCCTGATCACGACCCCCGAGTCGCTGTACCTCCTGCTGACGTCGAACGCGAGGCGCGTCCTGACGTCGATTGACACGATCATCGTCGATGAGATCCATGCGCTGGTGCCGACCAAGCGCGGCGCCCACCTCGCGCTCTCGCTCGAGCGCCTCGAAGCGCGCTGTTCGAAGCCGCCGCAACGGATCGGGCTTTCCGCAACGCAGCGCCCGCTGGACGAGGTTGCGCGTTTTCTCGGCGGCGTTTACGCCGACGCAGACGCGACCCGCACCAGGCGCGCGCGCCCGACGGCAGCCTCGCGCCGGAGTCCCTCCACCGGAGCGGAGGTCGAGGTCGCCGAGGAATTCACGGCGCACCATGGAGCGGTGACCTATCGCCCCGTCACGATCGTGGATGCCGGGCAGAAAAAAGCGCTGAAGCTGGCGATTGATGTTCCGGTTGAAAGCATGGGTTCGCGGGGTTCGCGCAGCGCTGTCGATCGGCTTGCCGCGACAGGCGGCGGCGCCGCGCACCTCTTGAACCTCGAGAACCCGAAGAACCTCGAGCACCCGGCGAACCCGCCGAACCCCGAGCACCCGGCGAACCGTGCGAACCCCGCGAACCCTTCACACCCTTCAAACCCAGCATCCATCTGGTCAGCGATCCATCCCAGACTGCTCGAACTGATCCGCGCGCATCGCTCGACGCTGATCTTCGTCAACAGCCGGCGTCTCGCAGAACGCCTGGCCGGCGCCCTGAACGAGCTGGCGGGCGAGATGCTCGTGCGGTCGCATCACGGATCGATTGCGCGCCCGCAGCGGATCGAGGTCGAGGATCTGCTCAAGGCTGGAGCGCTGCGCGCGCTCGTCGCGACGTCCTCGCTCGAGCTCGGCATCGACATGGGCGCCATCGACCTCGTCGTCCAGGTCGAAGCACCGCCGTCGGTGGCCAGCGGCCTCCAGCGCATCGGTCGCGGAGGGCATCAGGCAAACGCCGTCAGCGAGGGTGTGATCTTTCCGAAGTTCCGCGGCGACCTGGTCGCGTGTGCCGCCGTTGCGCGCGCCATGCACGACGGCGCCGTGGAAGCGACACGGTACCCGCGCAACCCGCTCGACATCGTCGCGCAGCAGATCGTCGCGATGACCTCGGTGGACGCGTGGGACGTCGATGAGCTGTTCACCACCATCCGCGGCGCGGCGCCATTCGCCGAGCTCAGCCGGGCGGTCTTCGAGGGTGTGCTCGACATGCTGTCGGGCCGATATCCGTCCGACGAATTCGCCGAGCTGCGCCCGCGCATCACCTGGGATCGCGTGGCCGGCACGATTGCGGCCCGCGACGGCGCCAAACGAGTGGCCATCGCGAACGGCGGCACGATCCCGGATCGCGGCCTGTACGGCGTCTTCCTTGCCGGCGCCGGGCCAGAACGGGCGCGGGTCGGCGAGCTCGACGAGGAGATGGTGTTCGAGAGCCGGGTCGGCGAGACCTTTGTGCTCGGCGCCTCGTCCTGGCGGATCGAAGAAATTACCCACGACCGAGTGCTCGTCTCGGCCGCGCCAGGCGAGCCGGGCAAGATGCCGTTCTGGAAAGGCGATCGCGCGGGCCGCCCGCTCGAGCTCGGGCTCGCGATCGGACGGCTCACGCACGACATGCTGAAGCTGCCGCCCGCCGCCGCCATCGACCGGCTCGTCCGCGACCATGACCTCGACGAGCGCGCGGCGGAGAACCTGGTGCAATACCTCGGCGATCAGATGCGGGCCGCGCGCGCCGTCCCCGATGCCACAACCATCGTCGTCGAGCGCGTACGCGACGAGCTGGGGGACTGGCGCGTCTGCGTGCTCTCGCCTCGGGGCGGCCGCGTGCACGCTCCATGGGCGATGGCCGCAGCCGCGAAGATCCGCGAGGAGACCGGCGTCGACGTCGAGACGTTGTGGGGTGACGACGGGTTCGTAGTGAGGTTTCCGGACGTGGAGCGGCCCCCGGACGTACGGCTGGTGATGCCCGAACCCGAGGAGGTACAGGCGCTCGTGGTCCGTCAGCTGGGCGCGACCGCGCTGTTCGCCGCGAAGTTCCGGGAGAACGCCGCGCGATCGCTCCTGCTGCCGAAGCGGCGGCCCGGCATGCGCGCCCCGCTGTGGCAGCAGCGTAAGCGGGCCGCGGATCTGCTGGCCGTGGCGGCGCGCTACGGATCGTTTCCAGTGCTGCTGGAAACGTACCGGGAATGCCTGCGCGATTTCTTCGACATGCCGGCGCTGATCGCCACGCTGCGCGACGTGCGCAGCCGGCGGATCCGCGTCGCCACCGTTGACTCCGAAACGCCGTCGCCGTTCGCCGCGTCGCTGCTCTTCTCGTATGTCGCCAGCTTCATCTACGAGGGAGACGCGCCGCTGGCGGAACGGCGCGCGCAGGCGCTCGCCGTCGACCAGGCGCAGCTGCGCGAGCTGCTGGGCGACGCCGAGCTCCGCGAGCTCCTCGACGCAGGGGCGCTGGATGCGATCGAGCAGCAGCTGCAGCGCCGGGATCCGCGATTTCACGCCAAGAGCGCTGACGGCGTCCACGACCTGCTGCTGGCCCTCGGCGATCTGACGGCGCCTGAAATCCGCGAGCGCTCGCAATCAGACGAAGTCGCATCGACTGTCGGTGCCCTGGTCGCCGCACGGCGCGTACTGCCGCTCCGCGTGGCCGGTGAGGCGCGCTTCGTCGCGGTCGAGGACGCCGCCCGCTTTCGCGACGCGCTCGGGGTTCCGCTGCCGGTCGGCATTCCGGAATCGCTTCTACAGCCGGTCCTCGATCCGCTGGGAGACATCGCCCTCCGCTACGCTCGCACGCACGCGCCATTTTCGGCCGCGGATCTCGCGGGCCGGTTTGGACTGACGCTGTCCGCGGCCGAAGGCGTGCTGCGGAGATTGACAGGCGAAGGGCGGCTGATCGAAGGCGAATTCCGGCCTGGCGGCAGTCACCGCGAGTGGACCGATGCCGGCGTCTTGGGCCAGGTGCGCCGCCGGTCGCTCGCGAAGCTGCGGCACGAGGTGGAACCCGTGGATCAGCCGATCCTGGGACGCTTCACCACCACCTGGCAGGGCATCGTCAAGCGCCGGCGCGGCGCCGATGCGCTGCTGGACGCCGTCGAACAGCTGCAGGGCGCGCCGCTGCCGGCGTCCGTTCTCGAGACCGAGATCCTGCCGGCGCGGCTGGACGGCTACGACCCGGCAGACCTCGATTCGGTGGCAGCTGCGGGAGAAGTGGTCTGGGTCGGCGTAGACGCGATCGGCGAGCGTGACGGCCGGGTCGCGTTGTATCTCGCCGACCACCTCTCGCGTCTCCTCCCGCCCGGAGCCGGCGCGCAGGCATCGGCGGGCGGCAAGGGCAGCGACGAGGGCGAGGGCCTCAGCGGCCGCGAGCGGGCGATCCTCGCGTGTCTCGCGACGCGCGGGGCGTCATTCTTCGGCCCGCTGCACGAGGCGGTCGGCGGCGGCTACCCTGCTGAAACAGTCGAGGCTTTGTGGAATCTCGTCTGGCGTGGCCACGTCGGCAACGACACCTTCCATGCGCTCCGCGCCTTCACGCACGCGCACGCGCCGCGCCGGAAGGCCCGCGCCCCGCAGGCGGGCGCGCCGTTTCGATCCCGCCGCCTCGTGCCCCTGTCCGCGGAGGGCCGATGGACACTGGTGGCACGCGTGGTGGGAGGGGCCAAAGGCGTGGCGATTAAACAGCAGACGGCGTGGGCTGCGGCATTCACTCAGCAGTTGCTCGCGCGCCACGGCGTCGTGACGCGGGAAGCCGTCATGGCCGAGAACAGCATCGGCGGGTTCGGCGTTGTATATCCGGTCCTGAAAAATCTCGAGGAAAGCGGCCGCGTCCGCCGCGGTTACTTTGTTGCCGGGCTCGGCGCGACGCAGTTTGCGCTGCCTGGTGCGGTCGACCTTCTGCGTTCGCTCCGCGACACAGGACCCGCGGCAACCGGTGCGCCGGAGGTCGCAGTACTTGCCGCGACGGATCCCGCGAACCCCTACGGGGCGACGCTGAAGTGGCCGGCCTTCTCGCCGCGCGGCGCTTCGACAGGGCAAGCCTCCGCCGCTCGCGGACCGACGCGGTCGGTCGGCGCGACAGTCGTTCTGGTGGACGGTGCGCTGGTCGCGTACCTCGCGCGCGGCGATCGCCAGCTGACAACGTTTCTTCCAGACGTCGAGCCGGAGCGATCGACGGCCGGCAGGGCGCTGGCTCGGGCGCTGGCCGATCGCGCACGCAGCGGCGTGGAGGCGCCGCGGGGGATGCTGATAGAGGAGATCGACGGCGCGCCGCCCGCCGGGCATCCGATCACGACGCATCTGGTCGAGGCCGGATTCATCGCTGGCGCGATGGGCCTCCAGGCGGCGCCGCACAGCCGTCCGATCTCCGGCGCTCGATTGCCGTCGCCGCCAGGCGCCCAGCCCCGGCCGGCCGTGGGCCGCCACACCATCTCGAGCCCGTTCGCGCGGCGCTACTTCGATGGCGATGCGAGCGACGAGGACGATGCCTGAGGGCGACACGATTTTTCGGACCGCCAGAACGCTGCAGCAGGTGTTTGCGGGCAGCGTGGTGACACGCTTCGAGTCAGTCTTGCCCGGTCTGATTCGCGTCGCCGAAGACCGGCCCGTGGTGGGGCGGACGATCGAGTCGGTCGTGTCGCAGGGCAAGCACGTGCTGTTCAACCTCTCCGGGGACTTGATCCTGCGGACGCACATGCGGATGAGCGGCAGCTGGCACGTCTATCCGGACGGGGCGCGCTGGAAGCGGCCCGCCAGAGAGATGCGCCTCCTCATCGCCGCCGCCGGTGCGATCGCGGTCGGTTTCAACGTGCCGGAGGCCGAGTTCATCGCGCGGCGCGACCTGGCCCGGCACAGGACACTGACGAGGCTCGGCCCCGATCTTCTCCACCCGTCGTTCGACGCAGACGAGGCATTACGCCGCGTGCGGGGGCAGGGCGACACCGCTATCGCCGACGTCCTGCTGGACCAGCGGGTCCTCGCCGGCATTGGCAACGTCTTCAAGTCGGAGATTCTCTTTCTCGGAAAGACCGATCCGTTCGTGCCTGCCTCGTCGCTCTCCGACGAGCGGCTGCGGCAGCTCATCGCGATCGCGCGCGAGCAGCTGAGCGCCAACGTGATGACGGCCGCCCGGACCCTGAGCCCGGCGTTCGGCCGGCGTACGACGCGGAGCCTCGATCCTCGCGCGACGTTGTGGGTGTACGGCCGGCGCGGCAAACCCTGCCGGCGCTGCGCCGTGGCGATCGCCTCCCGCAAGACCGGTCTCGACGCACGCCTCACCTACTGGTGCCCCCGGTGTCAGGCGCCCTAGGCGGGCCGAAGACTCTCAGGCGGGCTGAAGACTCATGGCCGCGTGCAGTTGCCTCGCCCCAAGATCAAGATTGCAAGCGTTCAAAAAAAGTCGTCAGAAATCGAGGGCGTAGGCTACTGCACGCGACCATGAGTCTTCAGCCCATTCTGAGTCAGTCCCTGATGCGTCAGGCGTGGACACCTGGCGCTTCGTGTCCCGTGCGCGCGACGTACTCCACATACGAGCCGGGGTACAGGTGCGGCTCGGCGTCCACGCCGCTCTCCCCGCCAAGCTCGAGAACACGGTTGCTCAGGGCTTTGAGAAACGCCCGATCGTGCGACACGAACAGCATGGTGCCGTCGAACGTTCGCAGCGCGTCGAGCAGCATTTCCTTCGTCGCGAGATCCAGGTGATTCGTCGGCTCGTCCAGCACGAGAAAGTTCGGCGGCTCGAGCAGCATCCGCGCCAGGACCAGGCGCGTCTTCTCGCCGCCCGAGAGCGCGCGCACCTTCTTGTCGATCTCGTCACCCGAGAACTGAAACGCCCCTGCGAGGTTGCGCAGTGCGCCGATTGACTCCGCGGGAAAATCCTTCCGCAGCTGCTCCTCGATCGTCAGATCCGCGTCGAGCAGCTCGAGCGATTGCTGGGCGAAATAGCCCATCTTCAGGCTCGCGCCCAGCCGTACAGTTCCCGCGTCCGGCGCGACCTGTCCCGCGACCATCTTCAGCAGCGTCGACTTGCCGGCGCCGTTCTTGCCCATCACGCACCACCGCTCGCCGCGGCGGATCGTCATGCTCAAACGGTCGTGCACGACGCGGCGCCCGTAGGCCTTGGTGATCTCCTCCAGCACCGCGACCTGGTCGCCGGACCTTGGCGGCTGGTGAAAATCGAACTTGACTATCCGGCGCTTCTTGGGCAGCTCGATCTTCTCGATCTTCTCGAGCGCCTTCACGCGGCTCTGGACCTGGGCCGCCTTGGCCGCGTGCGCCGCGAAGCGATCGATGAACCGCTGCTCCTTCGCGAGCATCGCTTGCTGCCGCGCGTAGGCCGCTTCGCGATTGGCCTCCCGGATGGCCCGCTCGCGCTCGTAGAAGTCGTAGTCGCCCGAGTACATCGTGATCTCCCCGTCGTCGATCTCGGCGACCCTGGTCACGACCCGGTTCATGAACTCTCGGTCGTGGGACGTCATGAGCAGCGCCCCGGCCCGTGATCGCAGGAAGCCCTCCAGCCAGATGATCGACTCGATGTCCAGATGGTTCGTGGGCTCGTCCATCAGCAGGACGTCGGGTCGCCCCAGCAGGACACGCGCCATGGCGACGCGCATCTTCCAGCCGCCTGAGAGGGTCCCAACGTCTCCCTCGATCCGCTCGTCGTCAAAGCCGAGGCCGTGCAGCACCTCGCGCGCCTGCGCTTCGAGCGCATACCCGCCAAGGTGCTCGTACTCCTCCTGCACCTCGCCAAACCGCGCGAGAATGGCGTCCATCTCGCCCCCGCGGGCCGGATCGGCCATCGCGTGGTTCAACGATTCGAGCTCGTGGTGGAGATCCCCGACACGACCGCTTCCCAGGATCGCTTCGTCCAGCACGGACCGGCCCGACATCTCCTCGACGTCCTGCCGGAAGTAACCGACCGTCAGCCTCCTGGGGATCGACAGATCGCCCTCGTCGGGCACTTCCTCGCCGGCAATCATACGGAACAGGGTGGTCTTGCCCGATCCGTTCGGTCCCACGAGCCCGACCTTCTCGCCGGGATTCAGCTGAAACGACGCGTCGACAAACAGGATCTGGCGTCCGTACTGCTTGCTGATACGGGTCAACGAGATCATGCCGTCACGGTCTCAGCGGCACGTGCAGCTCGGCGCCAAAGAGCATCGTACGATCGTCGTCGCGCGCGGACCACTTGAGCAGCGTGGCAACGGACGGCTCGACGCGTGACTCGACGGCCAGCCGGCCGTTGACCATCACGACGATCGGCGCGGAAAGATCGAACGCGTCCGGCGAGATGAGGAGCGTCAGCCCGGCGACCCCGCGGGCCTGCACGTGGACGGTATTGCCGGCTCGATCGAGATCCACGCGTCCGGATCGTTCCCGGCGCCCGAACAACTCCCGCCCGTGGTTGATGCCATCACCCGAGAACACGTTGAGATCGGGCTCGAGACGCGGTTCGCCGGGCTCAGGCGGTCTGACGCGGTCGATGATCAACCAATGGGCGCGGCCGGGCGTCTGACGATCGCTGACCTCCCAGGTGATCTTCGATGGAAGCGGATCGCGCGGATGCGTCCGAACGAACGCCTCGAAGGTCTCTTCGACTTGCGGCCACCACGTGGTGTTGTGGCCGGCGTCAGGCTGCGGGTGGTAGTCGATCGTCACCCCGCTTCGCTTCAAGTGCTCCAGGTACGGCTCGACGGCGCGCGAGGGGTAGAGGGGATCTTTCCCACCGTTGACGACGAAGAGCGGTTTGTTCACGAGATTGGTCGGAAACAGCTCGCCACTGACGTCGAGCCGGTCGTTCGCCAGCACCATGAGAGAGCCGTTCAGCGGCAGAAAACCAGCGAACGGCGTGATCTCCCGCATCGCGACGTAGTACGCGCCGGTCGCGCCGTCCGAGACGCCCGACACGACGACGCGATTCTCGTCGACGTTGTAGGTCCGTTTGACGGTGTCGAGAATCGCGGCGAGGTTCTCGAGCTGCGCGCCGCTCCACCAGGGCGCATCCCGCCACGCCGACGGCATCACGTAGATCTGCTCGGCGCCGAAAAGCGGCGTCGTCGAGCCGCCCCGCCCGCGAAGCGCTCCCTCCGAACCAAGCGGACCTGGCGAACCTGGCGAACCCTCTGAACCCGACGAACCTTGCGAACCCCGTGAACCAAGCGAACCAAGCGAACCTTGATCCCGCATCATGACGCCGCCGTGCAGCTGAAACCTCAGCTGATAGGCACGCTGCGGATCGTAGGCCTCGGGCACGTAGACGTCGTAGGCGAAATCCCCGAGCGCCGCGCGCCGCATGAGATGAACGACGCCGCGCCGTGTTTGCGCCTTGTAGGACCGGCCGCGCTTCAAGCGGGCCACGGCATCCTCGAACGATACACCCGAGCGGATGATCTCCTGCGCAGCCTTCCAGGCGTCTCCGGGATTGCGAGCCTCCCAATAACGCTGAAACGCGGCTTCGATTGTCGGTGGCGCGGCGACGATCGACGGCACTGCCGGCACGGCGGCGGGAAGGGCTGCCGCAATCGCTGCCAGGCCGACGCCGTATGCGATGATGGCGACAAGGGGCCGCATCGTCAGAACGTTACAACGTTACAACGTTACAACGTTACAGGGCTGCCAGCCTTACGACGGCGTTGTAGTCAGGTTCCATGGACTCGACATCGATCGCCCGGCCCGACAGGAGCGCGTTGCCCTCGGGCCAGTGCACTTCCAGATTGCCGGGTGTCATCGCCGAGGCCCTCAAACGGCCGCGGAATGTACCGGCGACCGACGTGAGCTCCACCGCCGCGCCTTCACGCAGATTCAACCGTGTCATATCCTGCGCGCTGATGAGCACATCGTCGCGGCGCGCGCCCGTCAACGGGTCGCGATCACGCTGGACCATCGAGTTGAACTGCTTGCCCCGCCGCGTGGAGACGAAGAACAGATCCCGGTCAGCCGCGCGGCCGCCTGAGGCTGTACACCTGCCCGTCGGCTCGACGATAGAGAAACGGGCCTTCCCGTCCGGCGTGGCAAAGCGCCCGTCGTCGTAGAGAAGCCGCCCTCCCCACTGTATCTGATCGCCCTTGTTTCGGAGACGCTGGATGCCGTCGTAGAGCGGTACGGCGCGCGATATCTCCTCGCGAAGCGACGCCGCCTCCTCCATCCGAATGCGATCGGCCTGGTCCGGCCGCACGCGCGCCATCACGTCGCCGAAGACGCGCCACTCGGGCCGTGCCGAGCCGACGCGGCGGCCCGGAATCTCGGGAGAGAAGATGATGCGCCGCTCGGTGGACGTCTCGGTTCCGCCGCCTTCGGACTCGTAGCGCGTCGTCGCCGGCAGCAGGACGACGTCACCGTCGGAATCGGCGAGCATGGAGGACGACAGGACGATGTCCTGATGGATACGCAGGCGGGGCCGTGAGAGCGCGCGACGCGAACGCGCTTCGTCGCCGAGGGTTTCGAGAAAATTCCCACCGACGATCCAGAAGACGTCGACATCGCCGGCCGCCGAGTGCTCGATCATCTCGGCAGCGGTCCAGCCCTTTTCAGCCGGGATGTCGAACCCCCACACTTTGGACCAGCGCGCGCTCGTCGGCGCATCGACCGCCGGCACGCACCCGACTTCGGCGCCTCCCTGCACACCTGAGTGGCCGCGGATCGGGACGAGCCCGCGATTCTTCCGGCCGGGCAGGCCCCGCGCCAGTCCGACGTTCACGAGCGCTTTGATGGTCTCGACGCCGTGGATGTGCTGCGTGAGGCCCATCGACCAGACGAGGATGGCGTTCGGCCGCTCGATCAGCAGCCTGGCGAACGCCTCCATGTCGGCGCGACCGGCGCCGCTTTCGCGCTCGAGGATTTCCCACCCGGTGGCGATCGCGCGGGCGCGAGCTTCGTCGAATCCGACGGTTCGTTCGCGAACGTAGTCGTCGTCCACTCCGCCGGCCTCAATCAGTGCACGAAACACCCCGACGAGAAACGCGAGATCGCCGCCAGTGTGCACCTGGAACCAGTGATCCGCGATCGCGGTGCCGAAAAGGGCGCTCGCCGGAATCGACGGGACCCAATATCGTTCGAGGCCCGGCTCCTTGAACGTGTTGACCACCGCGACCCGCGCGCCACACCGCTTGGCGTGATGGAGGTACTTTGTCGTGACCGGCTGGTTGTTGGCAACGTTCGAGCCGAAGAGCACAATGAGGTCCGCGTTCAGCCAGTCGACATAGCTGCACGTCGACGCGCCGTATCCGAGCGTCGTCTTCATGGCGGCCGTCGACGCCGCGTGGCAGAGGCGCGCGGAGTTGTCGACGTGATTG
>DASZFS010000551.1:0-5005 GCA_035939575.1 Vicinamibacterales bacterium
CCCCACGCTCCCCACCGACGTCCCGCTGATCACTCCCGTCCCGGCCACGGGCGTGCCGTTGGACACGTCTTCCGGCGCCGTCACCGACCCCGTCAGCGTCCCGCCGATCGAGACGCCCGTGATCGTTCCCGCCCCCTGGGCTTTGATCGTCCCGGCCATGTCGCTCGAGACCGTCACCCCCGTCAGCGTCCCGCCGCTGAGCGTGCCCGTACTCCCCACGCTCCCGATCGACGTGTTGCTGATCGTCCCCGAGCCGGCATTCGAATCTTCCACGGCAGTCACCGACCCGCCCAGCGAGCCGCCGATGGAGAGGTCGGTGATCGTTCCCGCGCCGTCTGCAATCAGCGTCCCGTCCATATTGAGAGCCACCGACACATTCGAGATCGCGCCGGCATCTACGTAGCCGCCGGTGGTGATCGAACCACCGACGGTGAGGGAACTGATGACGCCCGAACCGGGAGCCGCCACATTTTCCTCGGCCGTCAGCGTGCCGCTGAAGTTGCCGGCAACCTTGATGTTGGCGGCTTGGATATCGAGCAGTTGCAGGATGCTGCTGAAGTCGCCGGTTAAATCGGCGGAGAACGTGTTGGAGCCCGTGCCGCCGTTGATCGTCGTGGAGAAAGCGCCCGCCTGACCGGTCATCGACACCGAATCGTCGCCGCCGAGGGCATCCACGATCAAATTGGCTTCGTTGGTGAACGATATCAAATTGCCATCGACGGTGATCGTCTGATTCGCCAGCGCGATGGTGTCATTGGCGTCGGTGGCGGTCACGATCAAAGTGTCAGAACTGCCGGACTCTTCAACATCGAAGGTCTGGCTGATGGCGCCACTCACCTGGACAGCATCCGTCCCCTGGAACCCCAGGACCTTGATCTTGCCAGTGATCGCCGTGCCGTCGACGGTGTAATTCTCTGAATTCACCGCGACGCCGATCTGAGCGCCAGCACCGGGGGTGACTGAGATGTTGTCGTTCGATGACGTGCCGACGACCAGCAGGTCGCCATTCACAATGCCGACCGAGCTCACCGTGACGGTGATCGGCTTGGTCACGACGGAATCCGCCGAGTGCGTATTGTCGTCGACCGAGACGTTAAATGTGTACGCGCCGGCCGCCTGATCGGCCGACGGAGTCCAGGTAAGAACGCCGGTCGCAGGATCGATCGCAACTCCGATGGCGGTCGCAGGCCCGCCTGCCTGGGCAAGACTGTACGTGAACGTGATCCCATCGTTCGCCTGGTCGCTCTCGGTCGCCGAAGCGACCGGGAAACTCAGCGATGTCGTCTTGACGACAACGGGCGGATTGGTAACCGTCAGCACGGGGGCCTGGTTCACCTCGTTGACGTGAATCGTAATCGTCTTCGAATCCGACGCGCCATCCTCGTCGGTCACCCGGAACGTCACGTTTCCGACGCCGTCCTGCAACTCGCTGGGCGTCCACGAAAATGCTCCGGTTTGAGCGTCGAGCGACATCCCGGGCAAGGCGCCATTGACGATCGAATAAGTCAACTGCTCGGCCGACAGATCGGGATCGGAAGCCGACAGCGTGAACGCCAGAGGCGTCAGCTCGTTGACCGTCTGTTCGCCCGGACTTGTCAGCGTGGGGGCAATATCGCTGATCGTCACGTTGAAACTCTTGACGTCGCTGAGCGGAGGACTGCCGTTGTCAGTCGCGCGCACCGTTATGCCGTAATTCCCGGGGCCTTGCGTTTCATTCGGTGTCCAGGTAATGACCCCGGTGGAAGGGTTGATCGCCGCCCCGGAAGGCGCTGCATCGAGGCTGTAAGTGATCGCGTTGCCGTCCGGATCAGTCGCCGAAGCAGTCACGGCCAACGTATTCTGTTCGTTGATGTTCTGGTCCGGGATCGGGCTGAGCACCGGTGGGTGATTGGCGACAACGCCGGTCGCGCCGAAAAAGACAATCGAGCCCTGAACCGTCATCGGCGTGACCGAGAAACTCTGCAAGACTTTGCTTGAGTCGACGGCGAAATGAAAGCCGAAGATCGTCGCCGCGTTGGCATCCTGATAACCCGTGAGATTGGCTTTCTCCCGATCCATCCCCGTGATCAGGTTATATTGCGACGAACTGTTGGAGACCGGGAAGAACCAGTCGGGAACGGTGGTCGCCGTCGAAGTCGTCGACGAGCCGTCGCTGTAATTCAGCTTCAGATTGAATACTGACTGGCCATGCCCTGACGTGAGAAAGACGTGCAGATCGGTGTAATTGTTCTGCGGGACGTTGAGCGTGAAGGCAAATTGCGAGACCGGGGCAACCAGTCCATCCACATCGGCCCGCCGCACATTATTCCCGTCGGTCTGGTTATTGAACGACAACTGCACATCGGGATGGAAGGCATTGGCGGGAAAAAAACCGTTGTCGGGCAGCCCGGTTGCAACCGGATCACTGGCCGGCTTCAGGGCGCTGGCTGCGCTCTGCGTGAACATGCTCCAGTCGCCGCCGCTGATATTTCGGTCGACTGACGTTTGATCGGTGTCGACGGCCCCGCCAGCGGGCTTTGTAATGATGACATCGGCATTCGCCACAGAGCTGATGTCGAACTGTACGACCGGTGGAGGCGGAGACTGGACGACCGCCGCGGCCAGCAGGGCGCGCCGCTCGAGACCTTCGACCCCGGACCGGATCGGCGAAAAACTGCGTTTTCGCACGCGTCTCAGACGACCGCATTCAAGAACATTGAGGAGAGAATCACACCACCGTCCGAACGGTTGAAGCAACGTCATCGTTTGGCCCGCCTTTAGAAAACCAGTTACAGCAGTGGTCTTTCCTCCTCGAATGTCGGGCGGCAGTCCATGCCTGCCCGGTGGTCGGTTATAATGCAATCCAAGCGCGCCCTCAAATTAGAACACCCAGACACCACAAACACAAGGTAAATCCCCTGAGAGGGTGAACAGATGAAATCTTTCAACGTGAAATGCGGTTCCGCGTTCCTGGCTCTCGCGTGCCTGCTCCGCTGCGGAGCCCTCGTTGCCCAAGAACGAAAGGAAGAATCATCGGCCGCGGCGGAGGCGGTGAAGGCCTGGTATGCCTTCTATCATCACGAGGCCGCGCACGCGTATCGGTTCGAACTGGAACCGGGCGATGGCGAGCTCGAGCTCGACCCCACGCCCATCCTGCGCTGGACCAACCCGCTGGAAGAGGGGAACATTCACGGCGTGGCTTACGTCTGGCGGCAAAAGGGCCGGCCGGTCGTCGTCGGGCAGTTGTTTTCGTACCTCAATGGCAAAGGCGGCCGCGTCTACTGCCACGCGATGCACAGTCTGGCGCGCAAAGATGAGAAGCTGACCGGCCTGCGCGAGGGGAAGATTTTCTGGACGCCCGATGCTCCCGGAGTCGAGATGCGCGACGTTCCCGATGCGCCGGCGCCTGCGGCCAGCCGTGCAGCGCGACTGGTGCAGATGAAGGAAATCTCCCGCCGGTTCTCAGCCTACACCGAAGAGGCGACCCGCGGCAAACGGATCCTGCGGCTGCTCCCTACGCCGCTCGATCGCTACCGGGAAAGCGCCCCCGAGGGTGCCGACGGCGCCCTGTTCTCGCTGGTGGTGGGAAACGATCCCGAGGTTATTCTGCTGGTGGAGAAAGGCGAACAGCCGGCGGGCCGCCCGATCTGGCAGTATGGCCTGGTCCTTTCGACGCGCAGCACCTCGGTGGCCCTCCTCGATGATCGCGAAGTCTGGCGATACGACTCGACCGGCAAGAACCCCACCGACCCGCGCGGCGGTTACCTGTCTGTCCACGGCATCGCCACGCTTCCCCTTGACCCGCCGAAACAGCCGCCCGATCAGCCGTGATGAACGACGATACATCCCCCGAGCAAATTCATTCATCGAGCGTGATTTGATGAGTGGTCCCCAGGTACGGAGCCGAAGGGGGCTGACCGAAGCTTTGCGGAGCGTTAAAGAACTGTTGATCGTCGAGATCAGCAAATAGCGCTGCCGCAGACAGGCGCACGACGCCGCAGGTCCACTCGTCGGCGCTGCACTCCAGGAGCAGCGCGAGCTCAGGGTTCGTGCCGTTCGCGAACACAAAAATCGCCCCGTCGAAGATCCCCTGTTTCTCGTCGGCATAGCGATCGATGGGCTGCGGCAGCAGCCGGCATTCGACTTTGTCGCCCGTGTCCAGCGCTTCATGCACGGCGAACCGCCGGCTCAACTGCCGCATCTGAACCAAGCGCGCCTTTGGCGAATCGGCCGGATGGGGAGCATCCGGCAGCCGAACCATTTTCAAGTCAGTCCGCGTCGGACGCCACACCGGTCCGCGGGGCGAAACGATATCAAGTCGCGACGGCACCAGCGAGGCAAACTCGTAGCTGAGTATGGCTCTGTCGGCCTCGACGCGATAAATCTCGAGCGTCACGAGAGCCGTCGGGCGACCCGATTCCCCCAGCCGCCACACGCCGGCATCCATGAGCCCCTTTGACAGGTCCCCCAAAGCGCGAGTCGGATCGTTGTACCGCAATAGCGGCGTCTTGCCGAGCTTGAGCGCGGCGTCCGACTCAATTTCGCTCGAGGAAACCTTCATATCGTCGATCACCGACTGCATGAATTCGAGGCGCCGCTTCGACTGCTTTTCGCGCTCGACTTTGTCAGACGCGTCATCACCGCGGCAGGGACCGCCCGCCTGCAATACGACGACGAGCAATGCCCGCGTCAGAAGGCTGGCGACGCGCCCAAGAATTTCCTCGGACGCATCGTGCCGCAGGGATACCTTCTCGCGGACTTTCGGTCCCTTGTTTACATGGCAAGGCACAAGGCGTCCTCCCAGGCTCGCACCGAACTGATTGTCGCCACGCCGAAGTCTCACCGAATGGTACAGACATTTCGTCTTGTCCGTCAACCGCGCTCAGAAATCCCCCCGCCAGAAACGCTCCCAGAGATGCAGGACGTTTCGCACCGGCTCAGGCCCGCTCCGACCCAGCCAGCAGATCGGGTAATACACGACGACGAAAACCTTTTGCGTCGGGTCCCTTGGCAGTACGCCACGTTC
>DASZFS010000552.1:0-15944 GCA_035939575.1 Vicinamibacterales bacterium
CACATCCACACCATCTACCGCGACCCGACCAACGATTACGGCGCGAAACTCGTCAGGCCATGAACGCGCGCACGAGATTCGTGTCGTTCGCGGTCCTGGGCGTCTGGCTAGCCGCTCCCGCTCCCGCCGGTGCGCATCGACTCGACGAATATCTCCAGGCCACCCGGCTGTCTATCGACATGGAGCGTGTAGGTCTGGAGATTGACCTCACGGCCGGCGTGGGTGTCGCATCTGAGGTCGTTGCCTGGATTGATGCGAACCGGGATGGTCAGATCTCCAGCGCGGAGGGTGAACGCTATGCGCGACTGATGCTCGACTCTCTCCTGCTGTCAGTGGACGGCCGGCCCGCGCCCATCAGGCTGGACGACATCCGCTTCCCGCACGTTCACGATATGAGCCTCGGTGTTGGAACGATTCGGGTGCGCGCGAGCGCCAGGGTTCCGGCCGCAGGCGCCGGACGTCACCGCCTTTCGTATTTCAACACGCACCACCCCGAGTCGAGCGTCTACCTCGTCAACGCGCTGGTTCCGGCAGATCGCCGCATTCAGATCACAGCCCAGCGGCGTGACCACGCGCAACACGGGCTGGAGTTGGATTACGACGTGATGGTCGACGCATCGTGGGCTCGGACCTGTTCGTTGCTCCTTGCGTTCGCGATGGGTGGAGTGCTGGTCGCTGCAAGGCGGCCACTGGCCGGCGGCGGCACGAGGATGTAATGTAACGCGACTATCATGGAGAGCCTTTCCATGCAAGTGAACCGGTCGGCTCCGACTGCGACGATCGTGCCCATCCTGATCTACGAGGACGTGAGTCAGGCCCTCACATGGCTGTGCGGAGCGTTCGGGTCGGGCGGCGTGGAGGGCCTTTTGGCTCGCCCCGGGACGGCGTGAACCAGTACGTTCATGTCACCGTCGACGACGTCGATCGCCACTTCGAGCAGGCAAAAGAGCACGGCGCAAAGATTCTCGCGCCTCCGTCGACCAAGCCGTTTGGGGAGCGCCAGTACATGGCAGAGGATCACGCGGGGCACTGGTGGGTCTTCTCACAACATGTGGCCGATGTCGCCCCGGCGGAGTGGGGCGCGATCGAGGCACGATAGCGCGCTGAACCGCGGAGGACCTTTCAAATGACCCGTTTCTCGCCGTTCCTGGTCGCCGCCTGTCTCGCGCTCCCGAGTCCGGTGTTTCCCCAGAGTCCAGCGTCCCATCCGCGACCGGTCATCGTCCAGGGCGCCATGCAGGTGGAAATCGAGAAGCTGGCGAGCCGTTTGGATAACGTCACCGTCGAGCGCGTCGGAGCCTGGAGTTTCTGGCGTGGCGAGATTGAGGGCTATCCGGTCATCGTCTCGAAGACGCTCAAGGGGGTCTCCAACGCGGCAGCCGCGACCGTCATCGCGGTCGAGCGCTACCACCCTATCGCGATCGTCAACCAGGGAACGGCCGGCGGCCACGACCCCGGCCTTCATCTCTACGATATCGTCGTCGGAACGAGCTCGGTGAACCTGGGGGCGTTCAAGAGCCGGTTCAGGGCCGCGGGATCGGGAAGCAACTCTCTCGAATGGACGCCGCTGGATCTGACGGCGTCGGACGGCAGCGCCGGCGCCGGCACCCCCGGGCGCACGCTCGCGCGCTTCGACGCGGACGTCTCCCTCCTGGCTGCGGCTCGACGCGCGAAGCCCGCCTACACGCGAGCGCGCGTCGTGGAGGGCGTCATCGGATCGAGCGATGTCTGGAATGACGAGATCGATCGCATCTCGCGGTTCCACACCGAATTTGGCACCACCGTGGAGGAGATGGAAACCGCGTCAGCGGCGCAGACGGCCGCGCAGCTGGACGTCCCGTTCATCGGCATCCGTGTGGTCTCCGACAACATCACGAACGGCGGAGCCTACGATCCCGGGACCAGTGAAGCGTGCGAGGACTACGTGTACCTTGCGGTCAAGGCCTACATCGCCTCGCTCAAGCGCTGACCGGTGAGCCTCGACCGCTTCTTCCGCCTCCGCGAAAACCAGACAGACGTGCGGACCGAGATTCTGGCCGGCGCCACGACGTTCGTCACGCTGGCCTACATCCTCTTCGTCAATCCGAACATCCTGAAGGACGCCGGCATGCCGGTCGAGGCGACGTTCGCCGCCACCTGCGTGGCGTCGGCGTTCGCGAGTCTCGTGATGGGGATCTACGCGAACTACCCGATCGCCGTCGCTCCCGGAATGGGCCTCAACGCGTTCTTCACCTATACGGTCGTCATCGGCATGCGGCTGCCCTGGCAAACTGCCCTCGGGGCCGTGTTCATATCGGGCCTGGTCTTCTTCCTTCTCACCGTCACGCACGTGCGGCAGTGGATCGTCGACGGGGTCCCGGCGGTATTGCGATCGGCGATCGGCGTCGGGATCGGGCTGTTCATCGCCTTCATCGGCCTCAGAAACGCGGGGATCATCGTTCGCAGCGACGCGACGCTCGTGACCTTGAGCGCCATGAACGCTCCGGGCGTCCTCGTTTCGGTCACGGGGCTCCTCGTCACGGCGTTTCTCGTGGCGCGCCGCGTGCGCGGCGCCCTGCTCCTCGGCATCCTGACCACGACGGCGATCGCGATGCTTGCCGGCGTCTCTCCGGCGCCACGCGGCGCAGCGAGCCTGGTGACCCTGACGAATCCTTTCGCCGCGCTGCGCGCCACGGCATTCCACCTCGACATCCTCGCCGCGCTCCGGGTCGGGCTCATCCCCATCCTGTTCTCGTTCACATTCGTCGATCTGTTCGACAACATCGGCACGCTGATTGGCGTCTCGCGCAAGGCCGGGCTGCTCAACGACCGTGGCCAGCTGCCGCGGATCGGCCGGGCGCTCGTCGCAGACTCGCTCGGAACGATGTTCGGAGCGCTGGTGGGAACGAGCACGGTCACGAGCTATATCGAGAGCGCCGCGGGGGTGTCCGAAGGAGGCCGAACCGGACTGACTGCGGTTGTCGTCGCCGCGCTGTTCATCATCGGGCTGGTGTTCGCGCCGCTCGTGGGACTGATCCCGGTCCAGGCGACGGCGCCGGCCCTGATCCTGATCGGCGCGATGATGATGACGGAGATTGCGCACATCCGTTTCGACGATGTGACCGAGGCGGTGCCGGCGTTCCTGACGATCATCATGATGCCGCTCACCTACTCGATCGCCCAGGGGCTTGCCTTCGGCTTCGTGTCCTACACGATCATCAAGCTGCTGGCCGGGCGCCACGCCGACAACAACCTGGTCACTTACACGCTGACGCTCCTGTTTCTCCTCCACTTCGTCGTCGGCGCACACCAGTGATCCGAGCGGGCACCGGGTGAATTCACCGGATGGAGTGACGCAAGCTGAGCACGCTGCGGGCTGCGGCCTCGTTCGACTCCTGCTAGAGTGTTGTCGCACGCTCGAACTCCCGAGACGCGTAGCGGTGGCCGATGGCTGAGACTCACACTGTGATCAGAAGCGGGCTCGCAGGGGCGGCCGCAGTGATGCTGACCGTGAGCGGTCTCGGCTACTACGCCGTCCAGCAGGAGGATCGCTCCAATCGCCTGGTTCTGCACACTCAGCAGGTCCTGGCTGCGCTCGATGCCGTGTCCACGAGCGTGGCCGGCGCCGAGGCCGGGGCACACAGCTTCGCCGTCACAGGTGAAGGCCGGCATTTCGAGGAGATGAACCGCGCGGGCGCTTCGGTTCCACCTGAGCTCGATCGGCTCAGCTCCCTCGTTGCCGACAATCCAGCCCAACAATTGCTGGTCAGCCGTCTTCGGGACCGCATCGGGGACGCGTTCGGAGCTTTTCGAGATGCGGTAGCGAACCGCCGGTCGCGCAACGAAGTGCCTCAGGCGAGCCTCGACCGGCAGCGAGCCGGAATGGAGGCGGTGCAGGTCGTCATCCGCGAGATCCGCGCAGAGGAAGACCGCCTGCTCGAGCGGCGGGCGCTCGATGATCAGCAGGCTGCGCGGCGGACAGGGCGGGTGATGACCGCGCTCGTGGTCACAGGCGCCGCGTCGCTGGCTTGGGGGTATCTGCAGCTGGTCGCGGATGCCAATCGCCGCCGCCGGCACGCGATCGCCCTGCAGCGCGCCAACGACGAGCTCGAGGCTCGCGTGGACACCCGGACCAAAGAGCTGCGCGACGCGCGTGACGTCGCGGAGGCGGAACGCCAGAGGCTGACGGCGATCCTCAACGCGTCGCCGGCGCTCATTGCTCTCCACAAGGGCCCGGACCACGTCTTCACCTTCGTCAACGAAACCCACCGGCGCGTGGTCCGTCGAGAGAGCCTGGGCCGGCCGATCCGCGTGGCTCGACCCGAGCTGGCGGGTCAGCCGCTGCTCGAGTACCTGGATCGCGCGTACGCGACCGGTGAGCTGTGCGAGGCGGCGGAGGTGCCACTGCGCCTGGATTGGACGGGCACCGGCACGATCGAGCGTCGGTTCCTCAATTTCAGCCTGCTCCCGACGCGCGACGCCGCGGGCGCGGTGGACGGCATCCTGCTGCACGCGGTCGATGTGACACCCCAGGTCGAAGGCCGTGAGCGCGTCGACGCAGCGCTGAAGGACCAGCAGCAGGCCCACAAAGACGCCGAAGCCGCGAGCCGTCTCAAGGATGAATTCCTTCTCACGCTCTCTCACGAATTGCGGACGCCTTTGACGGCGATCTACGGGTGGGCGCGCATGCTGCGGAGCGGAAACGTCCCCGAGGAACGATGGCCGCGCGCGATCGAAGTGATCGAGCAGAACGCACTGGCCCAGACCCAGCTGGTCAACGATCTCCTCGATGTCTCGAGCGTCATTTCCGGAAGGCTGCGGCTCAACGTGCGGCCGGTCGATCTGGTCCGCGTGATCAACGCCGCGATCGATTCGATGCAGCCGGCCGCCGACGCCAAAGGGATCACGCTCCACGCGGTGCTCGATCCGAACGCCGGGCCGATCATGGGAGATCCGGAACGCCTTCAGCAGGTCGTCTGGAATCTGCTGTCGAACGCGATCAAGTTCACCCCCAAAGAGGGTCGCGTGCAGCTGCGCCTCGCGCGCGTGCATTCGCACGCGGAGATCGTCGTCAGCGACACCGGGCCGGGCATACCCGCCGAGTTTGTGCCGTACATGTTCGATCGATTTCGACAGGCCGAAGGCGGAACCACGCGCCGGCACGGAGGCGTCGGGCTGGGCCTGGCCATCGTGCGGCATCTGGTCGAGCTGCACGGGGGAACCGTCTCAGCCGAACACACGGAAGGTCAGGGAGCACTGTTTCGAATCGTGCTGCCGCTGACGATCGGCCGTGACAGCGGGAACAGTCCCGACAGACCGCGGTCAGGCGCGGGCCAGCCGATCGACGGCGGCGTCAAACGCCTCGATCGCACGTCCGTGCTCATCGTCGATGACGAGTCACAGACGCGCGACCTGTTTGGCGTCATTCTGGAAGACGCCGGAGCGCAGATCAGAAACGCCGCGTCGGCAAGCGAGGCGTTGTCGATCATGGATACGTGGTGGCCCGACGTCCTTGTCTCCGACATTGAAATGCCGCTCGAAGACGGGTATGGGCTCATGCGGAGAGTACAGGTGCTCGCCGCCGCCGGCGGACGAACGGTGGTGGCGGTCGCCGTCACGGCGTACGCGCGCCCCGAGGATCGGATGCGCGCGCTCGAAGCCGGGTTTCACTGGTATCTCTCGAAACCAGTCGAGCCCTCCGACCTCGTGTCCGTCATCGCGTCATTGGTCGAGCGGCGCCAGACGCTCTGACGGATCAGCGGCCTTCCGCCCGCGCTCCCCTGAGAATGCCGACCATGGCGTAGTTCGCCTCATGGCAGGCGTATTCGTAAATGGGCCCCTCGCTCCGGGTCATGGGCAGCGCCACGGTCCAGGCACGGGAAAACACGTGCGGATCGTCGACGGTGAACGTGTAGTCGAGCGTGTGCGCATCGACGCGCCTGAAGCGTTCGACAAGGTGCAGATTCTCGTCGGCGCCTCTGAAATTGGTCCGGTCGCTGAAGTTGGTGGTGTCGACCACGAGGGTGTCGCCCTCCCAGTGACCGCGCGGATCACCCTGCCAGCGCCGTACGGCCGGGGGCAGGTGTGGACGGCCATCCAGCGGGACGACCCGCACGTCATGGATCATCTCGTTGGCGATTGCGACGTAGTCGCGCGTCTGCACGATCTGGAAGTTGTTGTTGTAGGGCCCCGGCAACAGCGGGGGTCCAGCGTTGAACAGGAGGCAGCGTTCGGCGAGCGAGCGATCCTCCGGGCCATCAGCCGAGCCCCGCTGCCGGCGCACCTCGGCGCGCGCCGCCGCCCTCGCCTGCCCTTCGCTCGTCAACGCGGGGATCCTGCCGTCAGGCGGGTCAACTATGAGCGAAGACCGCCGGGTGCCGACCGTCTTCGTACCGCGGTCGTACCAAGCGTCGTTGTACGCTTGCGCCACGTCCGCGTCCGCTGTCTCGCGCCGGCGATCGGCGTTGTTCCGCTCGAGCGTCTGCCGCTCGAACAGCGCCGCTTCCTCCTCGGTCAGCACCGGTTTGCCGGCAAACTGGGCCGGCCGCTCCAGCGGCGTGAGGCTCGAAAAATTCCAGGTGCCCTGCAGGTCCGGCCGGCCGTCGGGCGTCCGCGCTCCCGCCTGGGCTGAGAGCGTCGGCGGGACAAGGAGAGGGAGCAGGCAGAGGGCGAGCACGAGGAGAGCGAGCAGGAGGACCGCCTCGATCGCGCCCGGCTTCGACATTCGACGATTGTAGGGCCAAATGCGGCTCGCGGGTGACCGATGGATCATGACCGCGTCATGAGCCACCAGTCACCCCGATACGAGGCAGGCCAAATCAGCGAGGGGTGTGTTCGTTCTGGGCGGGTGCCTTCTTCTTCAACTCGTCTGTGACAGTCTTGCCGACTTTCTCGCACGCCTCGGAAACTGTGCGCTCCAACGCGGGATCCGCGCCCGGCCGCTGAAAGCCCGGCATGCCGCCCATGCCCGGTATGCCGCCCATGCCGGGCACCATCGCGGAGCGCGACATCATCGACATCGCGGAGCTCATGGCCGGCCCCATCATCATCGACCCCATGCCGAGCCGGCCGATTCCGCCTCCGCCAAGGCCCATGGCGTTCATGCTCATCATCGGCCCCATCATCGTTGCCATCCCCATGGTCATATACATCGTCCCGGCCCACGTGGCGAGGTGGAGCGCGGAGCCCACGCCGAAGCCTCCGCCTCCACTGCTGGCCTTTGCGTTTGCCGCAAGGAGCGGCTTCTGGCGATCGGCGAGCGAGAACAGCTTGAAATCGACCCGCGCGTCGTAGACGTCCGACGCCGGGGCGGGCTCTCCGGATGCCTTCTTGAGAAAGCCGCCGATCTTACCGGGCTTGGAAGTCTTCAGCTCAGCTAGGTCGCTCGTCAGCACGTAGTCGCACGCTTTTGCCTGGGCGTCCTGCTCGAGGTCGGCAGGCGTCGCGCCCTGAATCGGCACCGCCTCGAAGCTCAGCCCGGCCCCATGGTCGGGTGGGATGTTCATGCTCCGCAGGAGTGTGGTTCTCAAGGTCGTGCTCGAGACGTCGCGCCCGCCCGTCGTGGCCGGATCGACCACGCCGATTCGAAGGGCTCCCGCCCTCTTCGGCGCAACCGTCCGGGTACCGTCCGCGAGCGATCCAAACAGCGCGTCCGCCAGTGTCGTCGAGCCGGCGCCCGACGCGCTGCCGTCTTTGGAGGGCGCGAGCAGCTCCGCCTGACTCTTGACTTCGGTGTAGCCAGCTGGAACAGCAAAGAGCGCCTGGTCCAGTGACGTGATCTGCAGGTCGACGACCTCCATCGATGACGTTCTGACGTCCTTGTCCTCGGTCGTCGTCACGGTCGTCGCCACGGCGAATCCAAGCTTCGCATCGCCGCTCTGCCTGGACTCGGTCCGGTCTTCGCACGACGTCGCGTCGGGTTGCTGCGGTGGCGCGGGCGCGCTCTCGCACTCGGCCAGGTGCACCGCAAGGTCGATATACCACCCATCGGTCTCGACTTTCGCCGGCCGCTTGTCACAGGCATCCGCCGACGCTTCCTTGACCGTCGTCAACCTGATGTGCCGCGCCTCACTGCCGAGCATCGTCTGACGTTCGCCGGTGTCGATGATGGTCGTCGTGTAGGTGAGGACGCCACCCTTGGGTTTCTGCGGCGCAGCGCCTCGCTGCCCGAACGCAGCACCGAACGGACTTGGGAACCCCTGCCCCTGGGAGCCTGACGGTCCGGGGAATCCCGGGGCGCCCGGCGCAGAGGTCGCTGCGGCGGGCGCTGCGGGTGCTGCCGGGGCCGGTGCGGCCTCGACCAGCGGCTGGACCATGTAGCGCTTCGATTTGTCGTTGATCTGAATTGTTTTCTTCAGATCGCACTGGGTGATGAGAACCACCCCCGGGAACTCGACGCGCTGCCGCGGTCCCTGGTAGTAGGTGGTGTTCTCCGAGATCTGCGCGTCGCTCACGAACCGGGCGCGAATCTTGACGTCCGTTGGCTTCGCCACCGGGGCTGGCGGCTTGGGGGCCTGCTCGGTCGCGGCAGGCGCTGGTTTCGCCTTCGCCTTCGGAGCTGGTTTCTGACCCGGCCCGGTCTGCGCGATGAGAGTCGCCGATAGCATGAGCCCGACGATCCCCGCAACTCCCGCAAACACGTTCCTGTTTGTCATGGCATTCCTCCGCACACCTGAAGACGCGCCATTTCAGGACAAATGGGATCACCGGAAAGACCGGGATTCGTCCTCCTACGCGCTCAGCGCTCCGGCGCGACTTCGGGCCAGCGGCAAGCGAGCGTATGATTTCCTTTCCAAATGGGCCCAAATGGACGTTGACCGCTGGCAGCGGGTCAAGGAGACATTTGCCTCGGCTCTCGAGCAGCATCCGGACCTGAGGCCCGCGTTCCTGGATGCCGCCTGTGCGGGGGACCCCGCCCTCCGCGAGGAGGTCGAGGCGCTGCTCCGCGCCGACGCCGAATCCGGCGGCTTCATCGAGCAGCCCGCGCTGCTTGGCCTCGCGCTCGACGCGCTCGCGGCGAACGAACGGCAAGAGGACGGCCAGGAGTCCAACATCGGGCGGGTGCTAGGCTCCTACTCCATCGAGCAATGCATCGGGCGCGGCGGGATGGGCTCTGTGTACCTGGCGCGGCGCATCGATCTCGAGTTCGACCGCCAGGTTGCGATCAAGATGATCCGGCGGGGCATGGACTCCGAGCTGGTCATCCGCAGGTTCCGGCACGAGCGCCAGATCCTTGCCTCGCTCGATCATCCACACATCGCGTCTCTGTTCGATGGCGGCACGACGCCCGATGGGCTGCCCTACTTCGTCATGGAGTACGTGGCGGGCATCCCGATCGATCGATACGCCGACGAGCACCGCCTGACGATCGCTGCGCGGCTTCAATTGTGTCTGGGCGTTCTCGACGCGGTCCAACACGCGCACGACCGGCACGTTGTCCATCGGGATCTCAAGCCGAGCAACGTGCTCGTGACGGCGGACGGCCGTCCCAAGCTCCTCGACTTCGGCATCGCGAAGCTGCTCGATCAGGAGGGCATGGACGGCGCATCGACATTCACGACCTTGGCGCGCCCGCTGACGCCCGACTATGCAAGCCCGGAACAGGTTCGCGGCGACCCGGTGACGCCGGCGACCGACGTGTACGCAGTGGGTCTGCTGCTCTACGAGCTGTTGACCGGACACCGCCCTCATCGGCTGACGACGCATACCACGGAGGAGATGGCGAGGGTCGTCTGCGAGCAGGACCCGGAGCGCCCGAGCGCGGTCGTCGGGCGCACCGAGACCAGGGCGCTGGCCGACGGCACCACGGAGACGAGGACGCCCGCGACCGTCAGCCAGACACGAGAGGGCTCACCCGACTTGCTGCGACGGCGGCTGACCGGCGCGCTCGACGACATCGTGATGAAGGCGCTGCGCAAGGAGCCGGAGCGCCGCTACCCCACCGCAGCCGCGCTCGCTGACGACCTTCGTCGCCACCTCGCGGAGCAGCCGGTGTCCGCCGGCCGCGGCGCGCTGCGCTACCGCACGACGCGGTGGGCACGCCGTCACCGCGCCGGGCTCGGCGCTGCGGCCATGGTCGTCGCGGCGATTGGGATTGGCGCCCTCGTCGCGCGGGTGTCGACGCGATCTGCCGCGAGCGCGCAGGACGCGTCCGTCGCTGCGCGTGGGCAGACCGCGCCTCGGCCATCGGTAGCCGTCCTTGACTTCACGAGCCTGTCGCGACGGCCGTCCGACGAGTGGCTCTCCACGGCGCTCGCGGAGATGCTCACGACCGAGCTGGCCGGAGATGGTCAGGTTCGCGTCGTGCCGACCGACCTCGTGGCGCGAGCCGAGCGTGATGTCCTTCGCGGAGGCCCTGGGGACTCCGGAGGCGGGGGCCCCAAAGCGGCTGCGGTCGAGCAGATGCGTGTCGCCTTGGCGGTTGACTACCTGGTGATGGGCACGGTCGCAATGACCGAGCAAAGCCCGACGAGGGCGCTGCGGCTCGATATCCGTGTTCATCGCGTGTCGGGCGACCCGATTGCGGTGTCCAGCGTCGGTGACGAGGCAGGCATCTTCAACGCCATCGCCGGCGCCGGTCGCGAATTGCGGGCCCATCTGGGCCTGAGCGAGAGCCCGCCGGAAGCGACGAGCCGCGCCCGCGCCGCGTTTCCGCGCAGCCTCGAGGCGACGAAGCTGTATGCAGAGGCCACCGCGAGGCTGCGGGTGCTCGACGCCGTGGCCGCGCGAGACCTGCTCGAGCAGGCGGCGGCACGTGAGCCGGACAGTCCGCTGGTGCAGGCCGGCCTCGCGTCCGCGTGGACCGCGCTTGGCTTCGACGGCCGCGCCGAATCGGCGGCGCAGAAAGCGTTCGATACGTCGGGCGCGCTGAATCGCGAGGATCGTCTGAACGTCGAGGGGCGGCTGTACGAAGCCCAACGGAAATGGACGAAGGCCGTCGACGTGTATCACACGCTCTGGGGTTTCTTCTCAGACAACATCGAATACGGACTGCGGCTCGCGGGCGCGCAGACCGCCGGCGGCCAGGCGCAGGATGCGATCGCGACGGTCGAGGCGATGCGCGGCGCGCCGGCGCCGCAGAATCAAGATGCGCGAATCGACCTTGCCGAAGCGCAAGCCTACTCCGCCCTCGCGAACTTCGCGCGCGAGCTCGCGGCCCTCGAACGCGCGCTGCAGGCGGCTTCCGCGACCGGCTCGAAGCTGCTGGTCGCGCGCGCGCGTCTCCTCGAGGGGCGCAGCTACTTCAGCCAGGGACAACCGGACCGGGCCACGCCATCGCTGGAAACCGCCCGCCAGATGTTCCTCGAGGCGGGCGATCGTGCCGGCGCAGCGTCGGCGTTGAACAGTCTCGGAAGCGTCCTTGCCGACCAGCAGGACATCTCGCGCGCCGAGCAGATGTACAAGGAATCACTGGCCACGAGTGAAGAGATCGGAGACCGCCGGGGGATGTCCGCGGCCCTCAACAATCTCGGTATCCTGCTCAAGGACGAGAGACATTACGACGAGGCGCGGCAGGCCCACGAGCGATCGCTCACGCTCAGGCGGGAGATCGGTGACCGCGACTGGATCGCCGTCTCGCTGAGCAATATCGGCGTCGTCCTCTTCGAGCAGGATCGGCTTCGCGAAGCCGCCACTTATTACGACCAGTCGCTGGCCATCGCGCGGGAGATCGGCGACAAGCGCCAACAGGTGCGCGCGCAGCACAACCTGGCCATCGTCCAGCGCGAGTTGGGGAACATGGCCGCGGCCCGCGCGGGACTGGAAGAGTCGCTTGCCACTCGCGCCGAGATTGGCGACAAACGCGGCGGCGCTATCGGGCGCGTCGAGCTGGGAATGGTCTTGCTGGACCAAGGCGAGATCGACGCCGCGAGAAAAGCCGAGGAGGAAGCCGTTCGACTGGCGCGCGAGACGCGGCTCAAGCCGGGCGAGGCTCAGGGGCTGTTCCAACTCGGAGAAATCGCCCTCGCCACGGGCGACTTCAAGCGAGCCCGCGAGCAGCACGAACGAGCGCTCGCGCTTCGCCGCGAGATGGGCGAGACGCGGACGATCCCCGAGAGCGAGGTCGCCCTGGCGGCGCTTGCCTTTGAGGAAGGTCGCGCGTCCGACGCCGAGCGTGAGGCGATGCGTCTCGATCAATCCCTCGCAAGCGAGCCAGGTCCCCTGCATATCAGCGTCGATCTGATCCTCGCGCGGGCCGAGCTGGCGCGTCGCGACGTTGGCGCGGCCGACCGTTGGCTGGGTGCCGCGCGAGACCTGGCAAAAAAGACGGAGCGCATCGACGTCCGCCGTTGGCTGGCCATGGTCGAAGCAGAAGCGGACGCGGCGCGCGGGCGGACGGACGAGGCTCGACGCCGTCTGAGCGAGCTGCGGACGACGCTGGCGCGATCGGGGATGGTGCTCGCCGAGCTCGAGAGCCGTGCGGCGCTGTTGCAAATCGATCGTGCGGCGGGTCGATCCAACGTCGAAATGGACACGCAGGCGCTGGAGAAGGACGCGACCGCGCGACACGCCGGGCTCATCCTCGGCAGGCTACGGCTATAATCGCCACCGGACCGATGTCGCAGCCGACCGGCGCCGTGTCGCCGCAATCCCCGATCCCCGAATCAATGCCCGATCGTGCGTGGGCGCTCGTCCTGGCTGCCGCGCGCCGCGCCGAGCGGGCCGCGCGCGACGGCCGCCGCGCGCGTTTCGCGCTCTCGGCCGACGGGGAGCTCGAGGGCGTCCGGGATGATGACCACGAGGCCGTCCTCGCGTGGCATCCCGGCGACGGATGGGCTTGCCTGCTGGCGGCCGACGACGAGCGCCGTGCCCTCGTCGATCTGTATCTGCCCATCTGCAGCGCTACGGCCGACTGCCCCTTGACCGTGGGACACCTCGGCGAGAGTCTGGATGGCTTCATCGCCACGCATACAGGTGACTCGCGCTGGGTCACAGGCCCGGAGAACGTCGTCCACATGCACCGACTGCGCGCCCTCTGCGACGCGGTCGTGGTCGGGGCGGGAACGGTGGCGGCAGACGATCCCCGCCTGACCACCCGACTCGTTCCGGGACGAAACCCGCTCCGCGTCGTGATCGACCCGGGCCGGCGGCTGCACGGAGAGCATCGCGTCTTCAGCGATGACTGCTCCGACACGCTGTATGTCTGCGCGCAGGGGCTGATCGAAGCCGGCGAGGCTCGCTTCGGCCGCGCGGAGATGCTCGGCGTGACAGGCAGCGCCGACGGTCTCGATCTGAGCGAGCTGGTGCGAGCGCTTCGCGCGCGTGGGTGCTCGCGTGTTTTCGTGGAAGGGGGCGGAGTCACGGTGTCGATGTTTCTGCAGGCCGATCTCCTCGATCGCCTGCACCTGGCCATCGCGCCGCTGCTCATCGGCGACGGCCGCGCCGCGATTCGTCTACCGCCGCCGGTAGCGCTGGGCGACTGCCATCGTCCTGCCTACCGTGTCTTTCGGATGGGTGGAGACGTGCTCTTCGACTGCGACCTCCGCGCTCGTTTTGTGGAGCCCCCTCACACCGGCGGAACGGGACAGGCGGTGACGCGGGTCATCTAGCGGGGAAGAAGGCAACTTTGGTCATAAGAGCCACGCCGCGAGATCGTGATGGCCAACCCGGACGGACGAGCGTCCAGCTGAGACGTGGGCGAGCCGCCGCGCCAACCATCGGCCGATGAGATCTACCCGGTCCGGCGCCACCTCGCTGGCCGCCTGAGCCCAACCGGTGATCAACGCGCGTTGAAGCCCCGGACTCTCCGGCGCGAGCGCCCAGTCGCTTTGCGCGCGGCGGACTCGATAGCCCGCGGCCGCAAACGAGCGCGCGGCGCAGTCGTCGGCATCGGGACCGGCAGCCGTGCCGAACCCTTTGTCGTTCCCTTTCTGATGCCGATTGAACAGCTCGAGGACGAAGTCGTCCTCCGGCTCGCGCGGTGAGCAGGCCGAGCGGCCGTCGTAGTTGAGCGCGAACAGGACGACGGCCCCGACTTCGCGGCAGCGATTGGCAAGAGCCGCAATCCATGACTCGGACACGAGATCCAACAGCGCAGACGCCGTGACGAGGTGACGACCGGCGAAGAGCCCGGAGAGCGCCGGGTCGCCGAGCGATCCCAGCTCCATGCGCAACGCGGTGACGTCTGCCGGCACGTCTGCATGAACGTGGGCCAGCAGAACAGGGTCGCGGTCGACCGCGATCCACTCCTGCGGCCCCGGCAGCCTCGGGGCGAGGAACCTGATGTTCGCGCCGGTGCCGGTCGCGAGATCCAGCGCTCGAACCGGACCCTCTCGCGGCAGTGCGTCGACGATGGCCTGCGTGACCTCCGTCGAGCGCGCCGCGGCGTCCGCCGGCTCGCGGAGTGCGAGCCAGTCAGACATCAAGTCAGCCACCGGCCGCCACGCGTTCGAGCACGGCGGCCATTCGACCGACCGCGGCATCCCAATCTTCGAGCCGCTCCCGAACGTGTCGCGCGCCATCCCGGAGGCGCTCGCGGAGGACCGCGTCGCTCAGCACGCGCGAGAGAGCCTCCGCCAATGCGGGTTCGTCGCCCGGCTCGACGAGCAGGCCGGCTTCGTCGCCGACAAGCGTCGGAATCGCGCCTGTCCGGGTACTGACGACTGGGAGACCGTGCGCGAGGGCGTCGGCGACCGCCATCCCGTACGTTTCGCGCGCCGTATAGAGCGCGAAGAGGTCAGCTCCGTCATAGCACGCTTCCAGCCGGGCGCCGGATGCGCCGCCGACAAGCGTGACTCGCTCGTGGAGGCCCTCGGCAGCAATCAGGCGCGTGAGCCTCTCGACCGCTGTGCGATCTCGGCTCATGCTGCCGACACAGGTCAGCGCCCATGCGTGGGAACGATTGGCCGCGAGCGCTCGTACCAGGCCTTCGTGTCCCTTGCCTGCGCTGATCGTGGCGACGCACAGCAGGCTTACCGTGTCGCTGCCGGATCCCCGCGAGAGGGGCGACGCATCAGCACCAGGCTCGACGACGGCGACGTCCGAGGCTCGTACGCCCAAATTGACGACGGCGTCAACCGTTGCGTATCCGGTCACGACGACTCTCTTCGCCAGTTGGAGTGCGCGGCGCTCGCTTGCCTCGAGCGAACGCGCGGTGTGGGCCTCGAGGCCGATCTCCTCCGCAAGCGGCAGGTGTACGAGCGCGACGACCTTCAACCTGCGGGCATGCGGCTGCAGGACGTCAGGCATCGCGCCCAGCGCGAGACCGTCGATGACGACGATCGCCCCGTCATCAATCGACGCAAACGCGTCCGCGGCGTCCTCGAGCGCTGGGCGAGAAGGGCGTGGAAAGCCCTCGCGAAGTTCTCGAACGTCCACCGACCACCCGCGCTGGCGCAGGCCGTCGACCATGCGCCGGTCGTACACGGATCCTCCGGTCAGCGTCGCCAGTGGCCCGGGAACGATGAAGACAGCCGACGGCATCGGCTACGAGGGATCGACAGTCGAATCGACTATCGGAACGACTGCCGGATCGACCGCCGGCTCCACGGTCGCGTCGAACGAGGCCGACGCGATGTGCGATTCGTGCAGCGTGACGCGGAGCGACGTGATCGCGCGCGCGCCGGCGCCCAACTCCCCTCGTCTGATGGCGAGTCCGACGCGCTCGAAGACGACCTGCGCCAGGCACTCGGTTGTCGTATTACGTCCGGCAAGCGTCGGCTCATCGTCCAGATTGCGATAGCTCAAGTCGGCGAGGACGCTATGGACGCAGCCCGTCGCGCGGCCGATGTCCACGACAATGCCATTGGCGTCGAGGGCCGGCCTGCGGAATTCGACGTCGACGACGTACGTGGCACCATGGAGGCGTTGCGCCGGCCCGAACACTTCGCCGGTGAGGCTGTGCGCGATCATCATGTGGCCGCGGACCGTGACGCTATACATTCTCGATCCTCAAATCCTCAAATCTCTTCTCGTCCGTACCGTATTCGATGACAGAGTGTGTCTCCAGGCGTCGACGCGAGCCCCGC
>DASZFS010000553.1:0-15882 GCA_035939575.1 Vicinamibacterales bacterium
CAAACCTCAAAGCTGATCGGGTTCGTGCACAATCCCAAGCCGGATCCTTCGGTCCTGTTCGACGTGACGCGTTCCGTGCTTGCATGTATGGACTCCGCCAAACCCGGCGGCGACCGCTGGCTCATCATCGCCAATCAAGACCGACCTGCGCCCTTCGAGACGGTTCGGCAGGTCTGTTTGGCGCTTCGTGCTCGCACCGTTTTCAAACGGATTCTCTTGGCGGAACGTGAAGGCGTCAGAGTCCCTTAACTGATTCAAATCACCAGATCGTCCTGATTCCGAAAGTCTTGATTTTCGGATCGTTCGTTGCGAGCGGAATGTTTTCGAGGTCGCTCTGTGCCGCGAGCAGCCGATCGAACGGGTCGCCATGTGCCTGGGGCCATGAGCCAGCTCGTTGAGCTTGAGCGAACGTCACCGGCATCAGTGTGAAACCTTGCTCCAAGCAATATGTCTCAACGGAATCAGGGCTGGTCCATTTCACCTTCCCCAGCCGCACTTTCGTCGCAATCTCCCATGCAGTCGCGGCGCTCGCGTAGATGGTGACTTCGTGGTCTTCGAGAAAACGGGCGACTTTCCTGCTGAGCGCCCTGTCGCCAGCGGCCCACCACAGAAGCGCGTGTGTGTCGAGCAGGAGATCGCGCTCGTCCACGTCAGTCCTCGCCACTCCAGCCTTGAGGGAGTGGCTCGAAAAACGCTTTCGTGATCTCGACCGTTCCCTTCAGCGTTCCCGATCGCCGTGCTGGCTGACGGGTATGAAGGGGGACGAGACGCGCGTACGGCTTGCCACTCTTGGCGATGACGATCTCCTCGCCGTCGTGCGCGCGCTCGAGCAGCCGCGAAAGATGCGTCTTTGCCTGGTGCACATTGACGGTCTTCATGGTGAGAGCGTAACTAAGTCATTAGACTAAGTCAATCACCGAGGCGCAGCCACCCGGCACAGAGAAGATCTCGCCGACGTCGAAGCGATACGTTGAATGTGATCCGGGCTGGTCGGGTCATGCGGATGGGGCCGCCGGCCGGTATGGCAGAATGACCCGAGTCTGCTGAAGTGGCTTGCTTACTGCCACGTCTGGTTCGTTCGATGGTTCGGTGTGACAGCGGACCTCTGGAATCAGCGACACCATGTCCGGCTGCGCGTTCGTCCTTCTGCTGACGCTGGCCCAATTTGGCCAGAGCAACACGGGCGAATTGCGTCTTACGGTCGTCGATGCCTCGGGGCTCCCGCTGCAAAGCCGCGTTGAGCTGGTCAGCGAGGCGCATCAGCTTCGAGAAAGCCTTGAGACGGACCCGCAGGGCATCCTCACCGCGAAACGCCTGCCGTTTGGGACCTATCGCGTCGCCGTGACACGCGACGGGTTCGCGACGTTCGCCGGCCTGGTCGAGGTGCGCTCAGCGCTGCCCACCGAGTATCACGTCACCCTGAGCCTCGCACCGGTACAAGCCCACGTCACCGTCGAACCAGAAGACACGCTGCTCGATCCGCACCAGACCGTGGCCATGAATCGCATCGGCGCGGACACCCTCAAGCAGCGCTTGACGGCGCTGCCCGGCCGATCGCTGCCGGACCTCGTGAATACACAGCCGGGCTGGTTGCTCGAAGCCAATGGCATCCTGCATCCGCGCGGCTCTGAATATCAGACGCAATACGTCGTCGATGGCTTGCCGCTGACGGATAACCGTTCGCCAGCCTTCGCACCGGAGATCGGCGCGGATGATGTGCACGCGATGAATATTCTCACGGGTGGGTACCCCGCCGAGTATGGCCGGAAACTCGGAGGCGTGATCGAAGTCGTCACCGCCGGACAGGCCCGTCGAGGCTTTCATGGGAGTGTCGCGGCGGCCGCAGGCAGCTTCGCGACCAAGAGCGGCGACATCCTCGGCGCCTATGGGGGCGAACGGACCACGGTCAGTGCTAGCGCGGGCCTCGCGGCGACTGACCGGTACCTTGATCCGCCCGTCGAAGACAATTTCACCAACCGCGGAACGACATCGCATCTCGCGGTGCACCTGGAACGCGATCTCACCGATGGCGATCGGTTCGGGATCATCGTTCGTCGCGGTGATGCGCGCTTCCTCGTCCCGAATGAATATATCCAGCAGGTGGCGGGGCAGCGCCAGGATCGTGGCAGCGCCGAGACCGCCGGCCAGTTCGCATACCAGCATATCTTTTCGGCAAAGCTGCTGGCGGATCTCCGCGGCATGGCCCGCGATCTGTCGGCAGACTTTCGGTCGAATCCTGCGTCCACACCGATCCTCGCGCGGCAGGATCGTGGATTTCGAGAGTTGTACCTGAAAGGCGGGGTGTCCGGGCACATCGGCGCCCATGAGTGGAAGGCGGGCGCTGACCTCAACGTCGCCACGATCCGTGAGCGCTTCGCGTACCAGATCACGGATGCCAGCCAATTCGATCCCGGCACACCGCCGGTCTTCAACTTCAACGACACGCGGCCCGACCGGGAGCAGGCGCTATTCGTGCAAGACCAGATGCGATACGGCGCGTGGACCGTGAATGCCGGCATCCGATGGGATCACTATCGCCTGGTGGTTGATGACAGTGCCGTCAGCCCACGGGTGGGCGTCGCCTGGTCATGGCCGGCGGCCGACCTGGTGCTGCGCGCGTCCTATGACCGCGCGTTTCAAACACCCTCGGTCGAAAACCTTCTACTGGCCAGCTCCCCGGCGGTCGATACGCTCAATGACAATGTCCTGCGCCTTCCCGTGCGACCGTCGCGTGGCAATTTCTACGACGCGGGGTTCTCGAAAAGTCTCTTCAGCAAGATGCGGCTCGATGTCACGTACTTCCGCCGCACGATGAGCAATTTTGCGGACGACGATCTGCTTCTCAACACGGCGGTGAGTTTTCCGATTGCGTTTCAGACTGCGCAGATCACCGGGACGGAGTTAAAGCTCGACCTGCCGCACTGGAGAACACTCTCGGGATTTGTCAGTTACGCCAACATGCACGGGATCGGCGAACTCCCCATCACGGGCGGTCTGTTCCTCGGTGACGACGCGATGATGTTGCTCTCCGCCACGAACCGGTTTCCCGTGTCCCAAGATCAGCGACACACGGTCCGCGGCCGGGTGAGTGATCAGGTCAACTCGTCACTCTGGGTCGCCTTGGCGGCTTCGTATGGCAGCGGGCTTCCCGTAGAATTTACGGGGGACCGGGCGCAGGCGATCACGCAGTACGGGGAACGCATCGTCGATCGCATTGATTTCGAGTCGGGGCGCGTCCGCGCATCGTTCTCGATCGACGCGTCGGCCGGCGTCATCCTCGTAAAGGCGAACACGCGCACGCTCGGGCTCCAGATTGACGTCCGTAATCTCACGGACCGTCTGAATGTCATCAACTTCGCTGGACTGTTCTCCGGGACAGCCCTCGCCGCACCGCGCAGCGTCGCGGTCCGTCTGCAGGCCGGATTCTAGCCAAATCACGCCTTGTCGGAAGGTCGTTTACCACAAGATCGTAATCTCAGAATCCTCCAGTTCCGTGACGGATTCGTCACGACAGTTGGCGCCGGTTGCCGCGCGACACCCAAAACCCTTTCGAAGCGAGCCGTAAGCTGGTGATTGGTCGTGAGTCAGTCCTGGCGCGCGGCTTGCTGCCTGACCCATCAGGGAGGCGCAATGGGATCGTTCACACGCAGAAGGTTCATCACGACATCCGCGATCGGCGCGGGCGCTCTGGCAGGGACTCCGGGAGTCAGCCGGCTCCTGGCGCAGACTCAGTCCGGCTGTTCCATCGCCTCCAACTTCAACGGCACGCCAATCGCGGGTGGCGACTACCTCTGGTTCAATAGCGTACTCAAAGTGCACGGGTTGAACCCACAGCAACAGGTCACGGTGACCTTCGTCCCGATGCCGGTCACATTCAGCGCCAACGGTACGCCCGTCATGATCCCGGTGCCGCCCGCGGCCGTGACGTTCATTCCAAACCTCGCGCTCGCGACCACCGACTTTGTCGCCGGGGCGTGGGCGACGAATGTGCCCACGTCGGGCTTGGCCGGCAACGTCTTCCTCGATGGCGTCGCCTTCCTGGTGCCTGCCGGCGGATTGCCGGGCGGCATCAAGGACGTGATATGGCCTGGCATGTTCTTCAGCTGTACCAAGGGACTCACGGTGCAGTGGCAATGGGCAGCTGCTGTCTACCGCAACGCTGGATTCTTGACCGGGGATTACGAGGGTCTCGGCGTCAAGCCGACAGATGACAACCAGGCGAGCCTGTACAAGAATTCGGACCACGCTGGCACACCCGAAAACTTCCGATCCTTTGTGGTCGGCGGCGCTACGGGTGGCGGCGGATCGAACTTCACCGGTTCTTACAGCGGCACTGCCAGCTGCACCCCGATGGTCGGGTCCACCGGTGGCTGCTTCGGCAGCTGACGAGCACAGCTACACAGGCTCCGAGACGCGGCAGCCCTTCGCGCGCAGACGCCTGGCCGACTCGACGAGGGTCGGCCACACCTCTAAGAGGCTGCCGAACTTCGCTACCAGTTCCCGCGTGAGAGAGCGCGCGCCGTCGACGTCACGAGCATTCCCCACATCCCGCGGCACGATGTAGTCCGTCATGAGCGTTGTTCGCCGCAGAAATTCGATCGCCTTCCTTGCATCGTCGGCCCAGAAGGATGGGCTTCCGCCGTGCTCGCTGAGTCGGGCCTCGAGAAGCGCGGTGAACGTCAGGTTCCGCAGCTCTTGAGCGCTCCTCACAAAGGCCTCGAACTCCAGAGCGTTGAGCGAGGCGAGTTGCCGAAGGTACCGCCCTAGATGAAGCAGCCGCTCAGCAGGGCCGGCAGTCAAGAGGCGCGCCTCGTGCACCAGGATGGAAGCAAGGAGGACGTCGGCAATCCTGACTCGTTTCGGCTCGGTCCATGCCTCGTCTCCCGCAAATGCTCTGTGCTCCGGGGGCGCGTGGAGGAGCACCGAAGGGAGGAACGCGACGCAGCTACCCTCGATCACGCGCTGCACCGTGACCCCGAAGACACCGTCAGAGTTGCGCTCTACCGGAAAGAACGGTGGCAGGAGCAGACGATTGTCGAAACCGAAGAACGTGGTCATGCAGAAAGGGCTAGCCGCGATCGTCGGCTGGCGGACGGTCCTGAGGACCTCCCGGCTTCGGAGCGCGGAGGTGTAGGTCGTCCGTGAAAAAAGGAGCCGCTCCCGAGACGCACCGGTCAGCGTCAGGATGTAGTGAGGAGAGCCCATCCCCGAGTCGCCAACCAGACCGGGCAGCGTGATCGTGACTGATCCGTCAGCTGCGGCCGGTCCGCCGACTTCAGCGGGGACTCTGCCGAGGAGCTGCTCGTGAGACGCGAGAAAGTCCGAGTCGGTTGGCGCAACCGTTTCGAGCGCGGCTCGACGATCAGGAAAGAACCAGAACTCCCTCGGCTCGTACTCGGAGGAGTAAGAGATCGGCACCGTGCTCTGCGGAGCGGCAGCGGCGTGGGCTAACGTGTCGTCATCAGCGCCGAAGACGAGGTTCCCGATCGTGTCCAGCAGGAGACCATTTCGATTCGCGCCCGTGAACAGGGTGCACCGTCGATCGCCAAAGAGCGCAAAATCGATGATCTCACGCGAAATCGACGACTCACCCGCGAGGGCGTCGGCGAAGCGTGTTTTTTCGATCGCCCCCGCGTACCGAATCGTCTCGTCCCCGGTGGCCTGAAGCGCGCGAAGGGCTGCCCGAACAGGTGCACGTCCCGCTACGCCGATCGGGTCGTCATCGACGACATCATCCATGACCACATACTCAGGGGTCCTGGCGTGGCGCCGGCAACTGGCTCTGAAGCTCTCAAGGCACGCAGTGAGGCTCGCCACGCGATCGCGTGTCACAATGCCCACGACGGTTACTCGGGGAGGCTGCGTGATGACAGGGTACCGCGTGTTACTGTATCGCGCATTCGTCAGCGGGCAACCACCGGAAGAGATACAGCGCGAGGGCGTGGGGAACCAGCAGATCTATGAAAGACGAGATTTGGCTACGCGATCCGGAGGATCACGATTTTCCCGCCGCAGCGGATTACCTGGAACTTCATTTCCCCAAGGAAATAGCCGCGGCCATCGTGACGAAGCTGCGAAAGGCTGAGACGACCACCAAGAAGGCTAAAGATGTTCTTCGCGCGGCAGGATTGCCCTTGCTGGACCGGGACAATATTCACGTGCGTGAAGATCTCAAAAAGGTGAAGGAGGGTAAGAAGCTTTCACCGGTACTGTTGGTGGTCGGAAAGCCGCTGATTATTGCAGATGGATACCACCGTGTGTGCGCAGTCTACGCCCTCAGCGAAGACCACGAAATCCCCTGTCGACTCGCTATTCCGTAAAGATGCAATCAGCCGCACTCCTGACTCAGGTTGTGCGCGGCTACGCTACTTGGTTTGCTGAGCGATGGTCGAACTGGCACCAAGCTGCTCGATGTAGCTATCGAGGAAAGCGGTGAGAGCCATCGTGGCCCGCCGCGCGTCAAGACCCAGGCGGACCAGCTGCGGCACGGCTTGGGGTCGCTTCACCAGTGCTGCCACGACACGTACCGGGCTGAAAAGTCCCTGCTCGGTCAGCGTCTGGTTGAGATCCAAAGGCAGATCCACCGTCGAGCGATCGCTGATGGCGCGGATGGCAATGCAGGGAATCCCGAGCCGCGAGCTTTCACCAAGGATTGCCGCACTCTCCATGTCGACCGCATCGGCGACCGCGCGCACCCGGCGCTTCTCTGCCGCGCGGACGACCACCGTCGGCGAGCTATACATCGTGACCGAGCGTGCGCCGCCGCGGGCCGCAAGCGCAAACAGCCGCGGATCGCTCCCCACCGAATGGCCGTCGTCATCGCAGACGCGGTCGCTGGCGATGATCTCGGCAACCTGAAGCCCGTCGTGGAGGGCACCGGCGAGCCCTGATGCCACGCACACGTCTGGTCGATCCTGAAAGATCGCCTCAGCCGCAGCAATCGCGGCGCGTTCGCCGACGCCGGTGACCACCACGCGAAGGCGTACGTCGCCGACGCGCGTGCCAAACGTTCGCACATGCCCGTCGGCGAACTGGCAGAACGACCGAAGCCGGCGCCACGGTTCGAATTCGGCACGCATCGCGAACGTGACCGCAACAATCATCGGCTGCCCACGTAGCCGTTCCGGCGATACCACTCGACCGCCCGTTGGAGAGCACCCTCCACGGACCCAGCCTGGAAGCCCAGCTCACGCCCCGCTTTGGTGCAGTCGGCCCACATCGTGTGTCGGGCCATTCGTACTCCCTCGAGCGGAATCCGCGGCTCGCGACCACGCGCGACGGCAGTGATTCGGTCGACGTATCCGAGCGCCATCGCCGCCGCCCATGGGAGACGAACGCGGGGCGCCGGAAGGCCTGATGTCGCGGACAGCGCGTCGAGCAGCTCCTTGAACGTCATGTTGCGGCCGCCTAGGAGGTAACGCTCGCCGAGTCGACCGTGATCGGCCGCGAGGAGGTGACCCCGCGCAACGTCCTCGACGGGCACTATGTTCAGCCCGGTTTGCACATACGCGGGCATCCGGCGACACAGGAAGTCGACAATCACCTTGCCCGTGGGCGTGGGCTTCCAATCCCCTGGCCCGACCGGAGTCGTGGGATTGACGATCACGACCGGCGCCCCTCGGGAGGCGGCATCGAGCACGACTTGCTCGGCCAGGAACTTCGACCGTTTGTAGTGCCCGACCATGTCGTCGAGCGAGGCGCCCGCCCCCTCATCGGGCCAACGAGCCTGTGGAACAGCAACCGTTCCGATGGTGCTGGTGTAGACGAGGCGATCCACATCGGCATCGAGGGCCGAAACGATGTTCTCGGTGCCCACCACGTTGGTCTCATAGATCTCGGTCGGATTCCTCGCCCAGAGCCGATAGTCGGCGCCAACATGGAAGACGCGACGGACTCCTCGCATGGCCGCCCGCACGTCAGAAGTACTCCGCAGGTCACCTCGCACAACCTCGACCGCGAGCCCATCGAGAGCGCGCATCGAACTCTGAGGACGCACCAGCGCACGAACCCTCTCCCCTCGTTCGATGAGCTGCCGCACGATATGCGATCCGACGAACCCGTTAGCGCCCGTGACCAGAGTGATCACGGCGATAGGCTCTCAACCGGCGCTGGCAGGCCCGTTCGCCCGGTCAACTGCCAGGTCAGCAGCTTCCAGCTGTCACCAAGCTTGCGGTTCGCGCCCAACACAGCGGACGGCTCGTAGCCGACGTGGACCATGCAATCCTCACAGCGGGGGTCGCGGCCGCGCCCGTACTTCTCCCATGGCGTGTTCGCCATGAACTCGGCGAAGGTCGCATGGTGCGCATCGGTCATCAGATAGCAGGGGCCTTTCCATCCGCGCGGGTTGTAGGTCGGATTGCCCCACGCAGTGCAGGTCATCTCGCGATCGCCCCGCAAATACTCGAGATAGATCGGCGAGGTCATCCATCGTTTTTGACGACCAACGCGCGTTCCTCTGCCCGGCGCAGCAACAGCCTGCGCCGGGCAACCGGGTGTTCTCAGAAGCCGACGACGACGCCCACGCGGAAGATCCTCGGGCTCAAGGCCTGCGCGAGCACGTCGAAATTGGTCGCTGCGAGGTTGCGCTGCCGGACGACCGCGGTATTCGCGTTCGCGACGTTGAACAGGTCACCGATCAGTCGGAGGTTCATGCGGGACACCTCGAAGGTCTTGGCGACGCGCAAATCGACGGCGCAGATCGTCCTGGGCGGCGTGTTATCTGGCCGGCCTGCATCCGGCGATCGCTCTGCTGCCGATCGTGCCCTCTCTCCGCCACACTCCGCGCAACCTCAATCACCTGCGGGTCGACACGAGGGGACAGGGCCATGCATCGGCCACGCATTTCGAATATCTCTTCCGGCACCCTATGCAGGCCGTTGCTTTTCTGTTCGGGTTCGTTAACACAGGAGTGCTCATGCGCGGGATCGGCACCGGGACATGGGCCGTGCTCTTCGCGTCGATCGTTGGTCGGCCGATTGGGATTCTTGCGGCGGTCTGCGTCGCCCTCGAGCTGCCTCATCGGGTCGGCTGGAAAGAGATGCTCGTCATTTCGCTCACGGTCTCGTTGAGTGCGGCATTCGGCATCTTCCTCGCAACCGGAGTGTTCCCGGACGGACCGCTGCTCATGGAGACCAAGATGGGAGCCATTTCCACGATCCTAGATGTGATGCTCACACTAGCTGCTGCCCGCCTGCTGCATGTGGGCCGCTTCGCCACCTTCGCCGGTCCGCGGCAGCGAGTGGTTGCACAGCATCGTTGAGGTGCGACACTTTGCCGTAACGCGGAACGGTGTGTTGTGAGCTGACGCTGATGCAACCTGTAAGCCGAGTGCGGCCAGTCTGGGATCGGGTCCACGAATTGCAGAGGGATCGGACGACTTTTGACAGTGTCCTCGAGACCACACTACCTTATCGTGAGACACAATGGTTCGTTTGTCAGTTCTCGATCTGGCATCCATCACGCAGGGAAGCGACGCCGCAACTGCATTTCGTCACACGCTCGACTGCGCCCGCCATGCCGAGCGTCTCGGCATCCACCGCTACTGGCTGGCGGAGCATCACAACATGCCCGGGATCGCGAGTGCGGCAACGGCCATCATCATCGCCCACGTCGCGGCGGGAACGACATCGATTCGCGTCGGCGCTGGCGGCATCATGCTCCCGAATCACGCGCCGCTCGTGATCGCCGAGCAGTTCGGCACGTTGGAGTCGCTGTTCCCCGGCCGGATTGACCTCGGACTTGGCCGCGCGCCTGGAACCGATCCCATCACGGCGCATGCGCTGCGGAGAACGCTCGCCACCGACCCAGACCGGTTTCCTGAAGATGTCCTCGAGCTGATGGAGTATTTCTCACCGCGCGCGGATCACGCCGTTCGGGCAGTGCCGGGCGCGGGTCTGCGCGTACCAATCTACATTCTGGGTTCCAGTACCTTCGGAGCCCAAGTCGCAGGCGCGATCGGTCTGCCGTTCGCATTCGCCTCGCACTTTGCCGCGGCGATGATGCTGCCGGCGATCGAGATCTACCGCGCGAGCTTCCGTCCGTCAACGCATCTGTCGCAGCCCTACGTGATACTCGGCATCAACGTCGTTGCCGCGGATACGGATGACGAGGCGCGCCTGCTCGCCACGTCCGCTCGAGAATCGTTCGCGAGCCTCCGTCGGGGCATGCCCGTTCAGCTCCCGCCGCCCAACAGAGAGTATGAGAAGGATGTCGTGCCGTTCGGAGCGATGCCGCTCGAGCAGATGCAACTGGTGGCGTTCGTCGGCGCGGAGTCGACGATCGCCGAGGGACTCCAGAAGTTTGTCGATGCCACCCAAGCGGACGAACTCATCGCCACGGCGCAAATCTACGACCACTCGGCGCGAGTACGGTCGCTGCAGATTTTCGCGTCGGCGGGAGCTGCACTGACGCCGGCGAATTGACCCACACGCTTGAGCGCATTGTGCACGTCCCCCCCTACCGAGAGCTCCACGCAACAAGGGCCTCTTGTCGGTCACAGAGGAAGTGACTAGACTTTCGACGACTCGTCCGGCAGGTGTCCGTCGATCGGAGAATCGTTCTGGATCTTTCACCCTACGTCTTCGAACGCCTTCACGAAGACGCCGAATTTATTCTCTCGCGCGGCCGGGCCGAGGGGGCTGATCCGCGGTCGATTCTGCTGCTGGCCCCGGTGTCCGCGCATCCGAGCCTGGATACGCTCAAGAAGATCGACCACGAGTTGTCACTCCGCCCTGAGCTAGCCGCACGCCTGCAACGCCAGCTGGACCTTAGCCTCTGATAACGTCCAGCTGATGTTCCGGTGCGCCGCCTACTCACGAATTGGACCGAATTATGCTCGACGCCATACAAAGGCGGGGTTCGGGCGGCACCTGGAGAACAACCTGATGAGTCGAGTTGACGTTCGGACGGTTCGTTGCTTTGCGGGAGCCGCCGCCGCGCTCGTGCTGGCAATTCTCGCTCGTCCGCCGCGGGCGCTTGCCCAGAGTTGTGCATTGCCGTCGTTGCCCGGCGACTTCGTCCAGCACATTGTCGTCATCGTGCTGGAGGATCGCAGCTTCGACCACCTCGTGGGATGGTTCACCGGCACACAATCACAGACCTATCGTGTCGGTGACCCGCTGAGCAGCCAGCTGTGCTCCACGTTTCCGTTGAACCGCCCAAACGATCCCGACTGCAGCCTCGGATGGAGCAGAAGCGGTGCACCGTTGACTGTCCCGACCGCGACGGGCACAGACGACAGCGATCCAGACCACGGCTTGAGCCAAGTGGCTCGCTACTACGACAGCGACGACCAGGGCAACGGACAAGCTGACGGCTGGTTGTTCTCTCTCGACGGTGATCCACTGAACACGTCTCACTACGCGGTTGGTTACTACGAAGAAGACGCGCAGATGCTTCCCTATCTCACTCGCCTGCTGAGAGACCGGAATTCCATCACGCTGAGTAACTACTTCGCATCGATGCTTGCCCAGACCCGTCCAAACCGCATGTACGAGCATGCGGCGACGACCGACCGCGTCGACAACCTTGGATGTCAATTCGATTGCCCTCCCGGGCAGGCCACTATTTGGGACTTTGACCTGGGCGGCCTGGGAACGGCATTTCCAGCTCCGGGGCATCAGGGCCGCTATTACTACGGTGGGTCGAGTTCGTCCGATCCGATCGACTACCTGAACGTCTTGTGGCCCGACCGGAACTACCTGACGCATCCCGTTGAGGAATTCGGCGGCGATCTCAACGCGGGGATTTTCGCGCCGGTTACGTTCATCGACAGTCAGCACTATCATCCGCCGGAAGACGTCTCGTTCGCGGACCTCTGGCTGCAACAGACGGTCGAGTCAATCCGTCAAAGCTCTTTCTGGTCGTCGACCGTGATTGTCGTCACCTTCGATGACGGCGGCGGCTTCTTTGATCACGTGGTGCCGCCGAAAGTACCGTCAGTCACCTACGCTGATGTCATCGCCGGGCAGCAAGGGGGCATTGGACCGGACGCCAATGGTCTTGTACCGCTGGGATTTCGCGTACCCGCCATCATCGTCTCGCCGTTCGGCCAGTCGACGGCGGCACCGGCTTTCAGTACGACCACACATCGGTGCTCAAGATGATTGAATGGGCGTTCCTGAACAACTGGCGCATTCCGCCGGGAACGCATCGCGACGCCACCGACGACGGCTATATCGCGAATTTGGCCTGCGCACTGGATTTCACGACAGGCAGCGCGACTTCTGCCGCTACGAACCGCGCAGCGTCGCGTCGTCGATGACGAAATAGCCGGGAACGGCGGGCGGGTATCCCGCCTTTAGCGGGTCGTGCGCCTCGCCAAACCGAGCGTGAGCAAGGGCGTGATCGGAGCGGCCTCCCGAGGCTGGATCGGCTTCAGGGGCGTCTCCGAGGTGAAGGTCCCGGCCTGTACCTTGAGCGTCTCTCCGACCTTGACAAGGGAACGGACGCGCGCGCAACCCAACACCAGAACCTTCGCGCAGAGTCCCTCGACATGTTGGAGTACACCGGCGGCCGGCGTTTCGAATTCGACCCGTGCAGAGAGCCTGAAGTCGCGGCCCAGCGGCTCGTTCCGGTACACGATCCCGTCTCGGTCGTAAACAGCAACGAGCTTGCCGCGGCCGGCGAGGAGCGCGGTCATTTCGAAATCGTGGCCTTTCTTGTCCTGCCCCCAAATGACCGTTACGAGGTCCAGCACGAAGGCCGCGTCTACGGCGCGAAGCGCCTCTCGGGAGAAATAGAAGGTGCACGGCTCCCGGAACGCGCCTTGGGTGAGCACGTCGACACTTCCCCAGCCAGCTGCCGCTGCGCGGCCGAACATGTCGAGGACCGTTTTCTCGGGCAGCTCCCGGACCTGAACTTGGGCGAGTTCCGGGGCGACACGGGCGACCCAGGTCTTCAGTTCGGGCCTCACCTCGGCGAGTTGCTCGCACAGGGGCTCAGGGAACATCTGCGCGTCGCGCGAAAGTGCGGCCAGGAGAAGCGCTGCGATGATCATCCTCCGACTCACCTGGTCCGGATCGGTTCAAGAGCCGCCTCTCGGCTCGGCCGCCACGTCTTGCGCAGCACTGTGGCGCGTTACGGCGCAGACTCCAGAACTGCATGGATTGGGCCACTCGATGCTGTGTTGTGTCGGCCAGGACCAAACCGATTCCTCCGGACGTGGTTGAAAAACGCGAGGGTGACCGTTCGCGTACACTCACGGGCGTCTCGGTCCGTCCGCGACACTCGCTTCCCGGGCCTGATGGCGCGCAGGTAAGGATGTAACCGTGATGGGTTGGTTGGAGCCGCTGAGACGTGCTGCTCATGAAGCAAGCAACGCCCGAAGGGCCGCGGAGAGAAGTGGCATCCGCGACTCTCGCACTACCGCATTCGTCGGAGAGCGCGTTCGTCCTACAGCTTCAGTAATCTGTCAAAGAATGCACGATAGCGTTGCAGGGCAACTCGAAGGTCCTCGGTGGACACGTGATCGCCCTGCTCCCACTGCTTCTCCAGCCCCGACCGCTCGTTCGCGAACCCTTCCGCGAGTCGCTGCATCACAGACGCGACAAGCTTGTCGGCGTCTTCAACGGTCCGACGCGGCTCATCCACGAACCCTGTCTGTACGTTGTTCCATCGGGATCGGAACTCTCCCTTTTCCGACTCAGAGAACAAGGGCGGAGTCTCCGGGTGTTGACCTGTGACGAGCCTGGGACCATCGGGCCGCCTCCGAGCATCGGCCTGGCCCGCCAGGTCGGCAGTCGTCAGCTCACGCACTTCTGTGTGCGGCTCAACCATCATGCCACCTCCTTTATTTCCACAGCGGGTGATACTTGCACGAGCTCCTCGAAAAGGGAGCGGTAGTGGATCATCGCGGTTCGCAGATCTTCTGTATTGGCCTCCCCATTCCCGAGTCGTAGGGCGATCTCGTGCGCAGACCGATAATTCGCCACCACTCGGGGATGGTCGACGGAAATGTCCGCAGCACGTTGAGTGAAATCGGCGACAGGATAGCCACGGGCCTGCATCAGGGTAGAAACGAGTGCATCGGCCTCTGTGACCGCCCCCTTCGGGTCATCGACGAAGCGAGACTGCAAGACCTGCCACTGAGCAGAGAACTGTTCTCGCTTCGCCGGATCGAGATCGTGGATCTTGAGTTTTTCAACGCGCTTCTCACGAGCCGCCAGGTGCGCTTCCGCGCGGCGTGCAGACCCGTGCTCTCCAACCGCGCGCTCGTACTCAGGCCCGAAACGCTGGCGCATCACCAACGTCGTCGTGCTACGTCGTCTTTGCACGAATAGCCAGGCAAGGAGCACCACGGCCAGAACGACTGCAACGGCCAGCGCGATCAGTTTGGGGTTCATCAGCTGTCTCAGGTCCATCGAAACCTCCGTGCATGGAAATGGTGGCCTTTGACTAGACCAGTGATCGGCGGCCGCTTAACAGCCCGACGACGAACAACACGAGGGCGACGACCAACAGCACATGGACGATCGGGCCGATGGTGAACGTCCCGACGAGGCCCAGCAGCCAGGCGATCAGCAGAATGACGGCGAGAGTGTATAGCATGGTGATTCCTCCTTCGCGTCTCATGATGTAGTAGTCGCCAGCGCATGTCTGTGCGTTTGCGCACAGGTGCACGCGACCGCTTGTCGTTGAGGTTCAGCTTCCAACGATAACGTGGGTTTCAGAGACCCTGGCCCAACAGCGACTGATCGGCCCCTCTCGCCAGGATCGGAAAAGTACGCCTGCATCTGATCGCCACGCGCAGGAAACAGCTTTGGCAATTGACCCCCAGCCCAACGGTTCTGGCGGCGTTCGTAAGCCTTTACCTCCCTTGTAAGGTCTCACGGCTTCCGCGAGGCGCATGACGGGGTACGCACATTGGCATCCCACTTGCGACGGCGATGCATCGCAGTCTGCGTGAACCTTTGTCACTCAGCGGACTAAGCCATCGTCGTCGTCCATCCCGGACTGCGGCGCTGAGAATGTTTACTTCGACCTAAGGAGCACATCTCGATGAAATTGACCATCGGCGCGGTCATGATGGCATTCGCCATTTCGTGGCCTTCGGTAAGCTTTGCGCAATATACGGTCACCAATTTGGTCACCGACTCCGGCGCGGCCAGTACCGTTCAAGACCCTCACCTCGTCAACGCCTGGGGCCTGGTCTCCACAACCAAAAGCCCATTCTGGGTCAGCGACAACGCGACCGGATTCTCGACGCTCTATTCCATCAGCAATGCAGGCGGCGTCGTGACGGCCACCATGGTGAAGACCCTGGTTGTGACTGTTCCGGGACTTTCAGGAGCTGTGGGATCACCGACAGGCATCGTCGCTCCGGAGACCCCCAAGGGCGGCACCGATTTCCTCATCAACGGCACGCCGGCGGCCTTCATCTTCGCCACGCTGGATGGCACCATCAGTGGCTTCACGGGCGCCGCGACGGCGACGATCGTCGTTAATCGGTCCAGGTTTGGTGCCACCTACTCGGGCCTGGCGATTGCGACCAACAATGGAAACAAGATGTTGTACGCGGCCGATGACGGGCCAAACCGCAGGATCGACGTGTTCAATTCCGCGTTCCAGCTCGTCGATCTGGGTCCCGACGCTTTCGTAGACCCCAACATCCCACAGAAGTTCGCGCCTTATGGTATCCAGACGATTACGGCAGCCGATGGCTCTCAGACGATTTGGGTCACGTACACAGCTCTCGACAAGGCGCAGAGCGGTTTTGTAGCCGCCTTCACACCGGCTGGTGTTCTGCTGTCGCATGTTGCGCTGAACGGGCCATTCCACTCACCGTGGGGTGTGGCGCTCGCGCCGGCAGACTTCGGGCCGATGAGTAATGCGATCTTGATCACGAACAACATTGCCCGCGGGCGAATCAACGCCTTCGACCCG
>DASZFS010000554.1:0-7553 GCA_035939575.1 Vicinamibacterales bacterium
CCGGGGGGCTGGGGCCCCGGGAGTTGCGGAGGGGGGCCTTGGGGCCCCCGCGCAGCGCGACCGGGGGGCAGGGGCCCCCGGAGTGATCTCGACGCGACGGCCCGTCGATCATGACGCCTGCGTGGCGGGTCGTGGCGGACACAGGCACGGACCAGGCCCAGCCGCGATCGTAGGCCTCCACCACTGTGTGCGTGTCGTCCGGCAGCCCCCATCCACCCCCCGCCTGCCCCTTACGCCCGGTACGCCCGGTATGCCACGTCCCGACCAGCGCGCAGGTGCGCAGGCCAGGCACGCGAAATCGCCGCGCCAGGACACTCGATCGCCCCGAGCAGTCGAGGACGAACCTCGTTGCCAGCGTGCTTCGACGTCCCGCGTGCTCGTACTCCACTTCCGCAACGTTGCCGTCGAGATGCACGGCGCGCGCCCGTGCACCACGGCGGACGTCGGCTCCGGCGGCGGTCGCGCAGGCCAGGAGCACGCGGTCGAAGTCCGGACGGAAGACCTGAAGCCCCTGGGCGCGCCCTTCGCGGAACCGTTCGACGCGGCACTCGTCGCTGCCCCACCAGACGGTGTTGCCGCTCGACTGATAGAACCCCTCCGCCTCCACCTCGTCGAGGACGCCGACTTGCGCGAGCAGCTTGCGCGTGCTCGGTGGAATCGACTCGGCGAGGCCGTGGCCGCCGGGTGAAGGCGTGGCCGCGTCCTGCTCCAGGACGACCACGCGATGACCCCATGCCGCCAGGAGGCGGCCGACGACGGCGCCGGCGGGTCCACCACCGATGATGACTGCAGACACGTCCACGCGCATGAACCGTTGGGCGCTACTCTATCGCAAAAGCTGCGACCCGACGCACGCTGCGCCGCACACAATCTGATACCTTCGACACCTATGACTCCTGAAGAGTTTCGAGCCGCGGGGCACCGCATCGTCGACTGGATCGCGGACTACCGGGCGCGAATGGGGACCCTTCCGGTGATGGCGCAGACGGCGCCGGGGGATTGCAAGACGCGGCTCCCGTCGGAGCCGCCGCAGACGGGTGAGCCGTTCGAGCGCATCATGTGCGACCTCGACGACATCGTGCTGCCCGCGCTGTCGCACTGGCAGCATCCGAGCTTCTTCGGCTACTTTCCGAGCAACGCGTCGCTGTCGAGCGTGCTCGGCGACTATGTCAGCACGGGTCTCGGCGTGCTCGGCCTGTCGTGGCAGTCGAGCCCCGCGTTGACGGAAGTCGAGGAGGTCGTCACGGACTGGATGCGCGGAATGGTCGGACTGTCGCAATCCTGGAGCGGCGTCATCCAGGACACCGCATCGACCAGCACGCTCGTCGCGCTCCTGTGCGCGCGGGAACGCTCCACGGGGTACGCGCTGGCGCACGGCGGTCTGCAGGCCGAACGCGCGCCGCTCGCTGTCTACGTCTCAGCGCACAGCCACAGCTCGGTCGGCAAGGCCGCGCTTCTTGCCGGCTTCGGACGCGACAACATCCGGTTCGTCCCGCACGACGCGGCGCACGCGATGCGGCCCGAGGCCCTCGACGCCGCGATCGCGCGTGATGCCGCGGCAGGCATCAGACCCTGCGCCGTCGTCGCGACGACCGGCACGACGACATCGACGGCCCTCGATCCGATCGGCGCCATCGCCAGCGTCGCGAAGCGGCACGCGGCGTGGCTGCACGTCGACGCAGCGATGGCAGGCTCGGCGATGATTCTGCCCGAGTGCCGTTGGATGTGGGATGGCGTCGAGCGGGCCGACTCGGTCGTGCTGAACGTGCACAAGTGGCTCGGCGCGGCGTTCGACTGTTCTCTCTACTATGTCCGCGATGCCGAACATCTCGTGCGCGTCATGTCGACCAATCCCAGCTACCTGCAGTCAGCGGTCGACGGACGCGTCAAGAACTTCCGCGATTGGGGCTTGCCCCTCGGCCGCCGGTTCAGAGCGCTCAAGCTCTGGTTTCTCATCCGTGAGCAGGGCGTGAGCGGGCTGCAGACACGGCTGCGCCGCGACATCGCGAACGCGGCATGGCTCGCGGACCACATCCGTTCGACGCCTGGCTGGCGCGTGCTGGCGCCAGTGCCGCTGCAGACGGTCTGTGTCCTCCACTCGCCGGACGGCGTCGAGGGAGACGACCTCGACCGTCACACGCAGGCGTGGGCGAACGGGCTGAATCGGTCGGGCGCCGCGTATGTGACACCCGCCCTGCTCGACGGCCATTGGATGGTCCGCGTATCGGTCGGCGCCGAGACCACCGAGCGCCAGCATGTCGCCGCGCTCTGGGACGCGATGCAGGCGGCCGCCTCATCGCATTGACGATTGAGGATTGCGGATTGCGGATTGCGGATTGAGGTTGGAGGATTTCGCGACAAGGTACACTCGGGGGATGACGCTCCGAGTTGCAGCGTTCGCCCTCTGCCTCTACGCCGCCGCCGTCCTGCCCGCGCTGGCTCAGCGCCTGCCGACCGGCGTTTCTCCCGATCACTACGACCTGACGTTCTCCGTCGACCTCGCGGCGGCGCGCTTTACCGGCGAGACTGGCATCGACGTTCGCCTCGCCCAGCCGACGTCGAAGATCCGCCTGCACGCGTTGGAGCTGGACATTACGCGGGCAGCGATCAGCGCCGGCGGCCAGACCGAGAGCGCGAAGGTGACGCTGAACGCCGCGGATCAGACGGCGACACTCACCGTCTCGCGCGACATACCTCCCGGCCGCGCGCGCATCGAGATCGCGTACCGCGCACCATTGAACGACAAGCTGCGCGGTCTCTATCTGAGCCGCAGCGGCAACCGATCCTACGCGGTCACCCAATTCGAGTCGACTGACGCCCGGCGCGCATTTCCCTGCTTCGACGAGCCGGCGTTCAAGGCGACGTTTGCCGTCACCGCCATCGCGGATCGCGGGGACACGGTGATTGCCAACGGCCGGATGCTGTCCGACACGCCCGGGCCGTCCGCCGCCCAGCACACGATGAAGTTCTCGACGACGGCGAAGATGTCGTCGTATCTCGTGGCGCTCGCGGTCGGCGATTTCCAGTGTCTCGAGGGCGGCGCCGACGGCGTCCCGATCCGGATCTGCGCCACGCCGGACAAGCGTGATCTCGGGCACATCGCGCTCGACTCGGCCCAGAAGATCCTCTCCTACCTGAACAAGTACAACTCAATCAAGTACCCGTTCGGAAAGCTCGACGTCGTCGCCGTGCCCGACTTCGCCGCCGGCGCCATGGAGAACACGGCCGCCATCTTCTATCGCGAAACCGATCTTCTGGCAGACAGCAGCACGGCGTCGCTCGCTACGCGCAAGAACATCGTATCGATCCTCAGCCACGAGATGTCGCACATGTGGTTCGGCGATCTCGTGACGATGAGGTGGTGGGACGATGTGTGGCTGAACGAGAGCTTCGCGACATGGATGGCGGCGCGACCGGCGAAGACGCTGGACCCGGAATGGCATATGGAGGTGAGCGAGGCGCTGGAGAACCAGACCGCGCTGAACCTGGACTCGCTCAAGGCCACGCATGCCATCCACGTGAGCGTCGATACGCCGGCGGAAATCGAGTCGGTGTTCGATCCCATTTCGTACGAGAAGGGCGCGTCGGTGCTGCGCATGGTGGAGTCGTACGTGGGCGAAGACGCCTTTCGCGCCGGCGTCAACGCGTACATCGAGAAGCATGCCTACAGCAACGCCACCGCCGAGGACTTTTTCCAGGCGTTGACGGACGCCTCCGGCAAGCCAGTGGATCGCGTCATGGGCACCTTCGTGCTTCAGGCCGGTGTCCCCGAGGTGGATGTCACGACCGCGTGCGCCAACGGCCGGACGTCGCTGACGCTGACCCAGCGGCGCCTGTCCCTGGACAGCGCGTCGAGCGACGGACGCGAACGCTGGCAGATTCCTGTCTGCCTGAAGACGGCCGGCACCGACCGATCGAGCTGCCTGCTCTTCACCCAGCCGACGACAACCATGCCGGTCGGCGACGGCTGTGCACCTTGGGTGTTTGCCAACGCGGGCGGACGGGGTTACTACCGCTCGGTCTACACACCTGACGCCATCAAGGCGATTGCACCCGACGTCGAGACGGCACTGTCCGCGCCGGAACGGCTCTCGCTCGTGTCCGACGAGTGGGCGCTCGCTCGAGCGGGCCGCCATACGGTCGCCAACTACCTCGACCTGGTCTCGGGGTTCGGCCACGAATCGATGGCCCAGGTGCTGGGCGTTGCCGCCGATAGGCTCGGCTTCATCGACGAGTACCTGACCACGCCGTCGAACCGCGCGAGGTTTCGGGCGTTCGTACGCTCGCTGCTGCAGCCGGCGTACCAGCAAACCGGATTTGATCGCCGGGCGGACGACAGCGAAGACCGCCGGTCGCTTCGCAATGTGATCATCGGCGCCCTCGGCGGTGTCGCTCAGGATGCTGACGTCGTCGCGAACGCGCGAGGCGCGGTTGCGGAAGCCCTGGAAGCCCTGCCCGGCGCGAAGCCGCTCGACCCGATTCTGGCCGGCACGCTCGTGTACATCGCCGCGGCGCACGGTGACGCTGCCCTGTTTGACGCGCTCGCGCGGGCCGCGGAACACGCCACGAGCCCGGAAGAGCACTATCGATATCTGTACGCGCTTCCGGGCTTCACGGATCCCGCGCTGGTCCAGCGCGCGCTCGACCTTTCGGTATCCCCCGCATTGCGGAGCCAGGACACGGCGCTCTACCTGTCGTCGTTCTTCGGTAACGACGCGGCACGGGATCCTGCCTGGACGTTTATCAAGGCGCATTGGGCGGAGCTGGAGCCGAAGGTCACGATCGCGCTCGGCGACATCACCCTCGCGGGCAGCCTGTCCGCGTTCTGCTCGATCGACGCGCGAGACGACATCAAGCGCTTCTTCGCCTCCCACGCCCTGCCGACCGGGGAACGCACGCTTCAGCAGACCGTCGAGCGCATCGAGAACTGCGCGGCCATGCGGCAGCGCCAGCAGCCGTCGTTGAACGGATGGCTGGCATCGCGACCCTGACGTACTGATTGACGCGCGAATTGACCTGCTGACGGATGTCCATCATGTATGACGAGTTGCGACAGGCGGTCCGCGCGCTCGCCCGCGCGCGGCTCGTGCTCGCCGCTTCGGTGGCGTGCCTGTCGTGCGCTGTCGGCGCGGCGACCGCGATCTTCACGATCGTGGACGGAGTAATCCTGCGTCCGCTCCCGTTTGCGCATGGTGCGAGACTGCTGGCGATCTGGGGCGTGAGTCCCGGGCGCGACACGGTGAAGCGCGGGTTCTCGTGGCCCGACGTGCAGGACATCGCGGGTGCGACTCGAAGTCTCGACGGCGTCGCCGCATTGGCGAACGCCCCAGGGGGCATGACGCTCACCGGATCCGGCGAAGCGGTCCAGCTGCCGGTTCGGATCGTCTCCGGCAACTTCTTCGAGGTGCTCGGCGTCGCGGCCACCGTTGGACGCACGCTCACGAACGCCGACGATCTGCCCGCCTCGACGCCGGTCGTCACGCTGAGCGACGCGCTGTGGCGGCAGCGCTTCGGCGCAGATCCGGGGATTGTCGGCCAGGCGCTCACGCTGGATGGCCGGCCTTTCCGCGTGACTGGGGTGGCACCACGAGGGTTCGCCTACCCGCCGGACGCGCGCATGTGGACGACGGTCGCCCACGGGGCCCCCGAAGTCGTCAACGACCGCAACGTGGGCTGGCTCGAGATCGTCGGCCGCCTGTCGCCCGGCGTCACGACCGAGCTCGCACGATCCGATCTCGCTCCGACGCTGGCCGATCTCACCCGGCGGTACCACCCCGCGCGCGGCGATGAGGAGCTGTCCGTCGTCCCGCTCCAGCGCGAGCTCGTGGGCGACACACGTCCTGCGATCTGGGCGCTGTTTGCGGCGGTGCTCGTGCTGCTCGCGATCGCCTGCGCGAACGTGGGCGGCCTGCTGCTCCTGCGCGGCGCCGCGCGTGCCCGCGATCTCGCCGTCAGATTGGCGCTCGGCGCCACGCCGCGTCATCTCGTCCGCCAGGCGCTGGCGGAGTCGCTGGTGCTGCTTGTCGCCAGTGGCGCCGGCGGCGCGCTGCTCGCGGCGGGGCTCGTCGCTGCCGTGAGGCAGTTCGGCGGCAACGCGATCCCGCGCATCGATGAGGTCGCCATCGACGGACGTGTTCTGACGTTCGGGCTGTCGGTGATCTGCGCGGCCACGGCTGTGTGTGCCCTCATTCCTGCGTGGCGCTCATCGGCTGGCGATCCGGGCGGCGCGCTGCACGGCGGCGGGCGTGGGGTCTCCGCCAACAGAACAGCGCCCCGCCGGATCCTGGTCGTGTCCGAGGTCGCGCTGTCAGCCGCGCTCATGGTCGCCGCAGGCCTCGTCGGACAGACGTTCGTCAACCTGCGGACTGTCGACGTTGGGTTCGACGCCGATCGCGTGCTCGCGTTCGACGTCCCGCAGCCACCGAGCCGATATCCCACAGCGAACGAGAGCCTGCAGTTCTCTGACCGCTTGCTGCCCCGTCTGATAGCGCTCCCGGGCGTCCAGCGCGCCGCCTCCGTGCTGCTGCGTCCCCTGTGGGGCGTGGCGGGAATGGATTGGCCGGTTGTCGTAGAAGGCCAGGCACCGGTCGACGCAGCTCGGAACCCGCTGACGAATCTCGAAGCCGTGTCCCCCGGCTATTTCGCCACGCTCGGCATTCCGATCCTTGACGGCCGCGACCTCTCTCCCGACGACCGCGCCGGGCGGCCAGCCGTCGCCGTCGTCGGGCGGCGTCTGGCCCGCCGGTTCTGGCCCGACGGCCGCGCGATCGGCCGACGCCTTCAGTTCCCACTGCCCGGGTCCGCGTACAACCGCCAGTGGTTCTCTGTGGTCGGCGTTGTCGGCGACGCGAAATATCGCGGCCTGCGTGGAGACCGCCTCGATCTCTACATCAGCGCGGCGCAATGCCCCTATGCCGCCCACCAGTTCGTCGCACGGAGCGCCGCGCGTCCAGACGCCTTGATTGGTTCCATTCGCGCGGAAGTCCACGCGATCGATCCAGACCTGGCCGTCGACGACGTCGTCGTGTTGCGCGATGCGATCGAGCGCGAAGTGGCCACGCCACGACTCGTCGCGATCGTGTTTGTTGCCTTCGCAACGACGGCGACGGCGCTCGCCGCATTGGGACTGGGAACGCTGATGGCGTGGGAAGTCGGGCAACGGACTCGCGAAATCGGCATTCGCATCGCGCTGGGCGCAACGTCCGGCAACGTCGTCCGCATGGTCATGGGCGAGGGCGGGCTCCTGGTAGGGCTTGGGCTGCTGACCGGCGTGGCCGGCGCTGCGCTGGCGACGACATTCCTTAGCGCCATCCTGTTCGGCATCGCGCCTCACGACCCGCGGACGCTGATCGTGGCGACCCTGGTGACGGCCGCCGTCGGCCTGCTGAGTGTGTACGTGCCGGCGCGACGGACGAGTCGCGTGGAGCCGCTCACCGCGCTTCGGCAGGAGTAGGCTGAAGACTCGAAGGCGGGGCCGAAGACTCTGAAGCGGGCCGAGGACTCATGGTCGCGTGCAGTTGCCTACGCCCTCGATTTCTAAACGACCTTACAGC
>DASZFS010000555.1:0-10839 GCA_035939575.1 Vicinamibacterales bacterium
GAACGCTTCTGGCGCTCCGACTCGGCCAGGTCCCTACCGGGCTCAGGCCTCGGACTCGCCATCGTCGCCCAGGTAGCGGAGGAGTCCAGCGGAGCCGTGAGCCTCGAGCCCGCGCCGGGCGGCGGCGCCCTCGCCCGTCTCGTCCTGCCCGGCGACCCGGGAAGCGTGGAAAGCTCAGGCCCAGGGCAGTAGATCACTGCGAAATAGTTCGGCATACGCGAAATACGCGGCCCTAGCGGGGACGAACGACGCTAACCGAACGATTCGTCTTGCGCCGCTGCGCGATGTTTGCAAAAGTGCGGAAGTGCGGTGGCACCACACAAATGTGCCGCCAATCGTTCCATCCCGACCGAAGCCGGGCGCGGGAACTCCGGAGCGCCGCAGCCGCGGCGCAGCTGCATGCGGCGTCTCGCCTCGCACACCGCGCAGACCCCTGAAGGCAACCTCCGCCGCCCCGAAGGAGTCAGACCATGGATGTCGCCGTTTCCAGCGCTGCCGCCTGGCACTCGTCGTCGTTCCGCTGAGCTCCGCCCCGGAATCGACGGACAAGCGTCTCGTGCAGCCCTTCCGACAGTACATCCTCAAGGTCCACAGCAGGTGCGATCTCGACTGCGACCACTGTTACGTCTACAAGCACGCGGACCAGAGCTGGCGCGGACGCCCTCTCGAACTCGACGAGGCCACCGCCGCACGCGTGGCCGAGCGCATCGCCGAGCACGCGAGGGCGCACCAGCTGCCTGAGATCACTGTCATCCTGCACGGCGGTGAGCCGCTCCTCTATGGGCTCGAACGAACCCGCGCACTGCTCACGCTCCTGCGTGCCGCAATCTTCCCGGAAACGCGGCTCGACCTGCGCATCCACACCAACGCGGTCCAGCTGGACACCGCATTCCTCGACTTGTTCAACACCTTCGAAGTGAGTGTCGGCGTCTCGCTCGACGGCGATCAGGCGGCGAACAACCTGCACCGTCGCTTCGCCACCGGCCGGACCAGTCACCCGCAAGTGCTGCGGGCCCTGGAGCTGCTGCGCCGACCGGAGTACCAGGCCCGATACGCCGGAATCCTGTGCACGATCGACCTACGCAACGATCCCGTCGCCGTCTACGAAGCACTCGCCGCCGAGCAGCCGCCCCGGGTCGATCTTCTGCTGCCGCACGCCACCTGGGACCGCCCGCCGCTGAGGCTCAATGGCCGCCCGGACGAGTACGCGACGTGGCTCAACACTGTCCACGACCGATGGTCGGCAGACGGACGCCCCTTCGCGATCCGAACCTTCGACTCCATCCTCGGCGCGCTGCGCGGCGAGCCGAGCCAGACCGAGGCTCTGGGGCTGTCCCCTGCTGCCTTCGTGGTCATCGAGACGGACGGCACCATCGAGCAGGCCGACTCGTTGAGGACGGCCTACCCGGGAGCACCGGAGACCGGTTTGAACGTCTTCGAACACAGCCTCGACGCAGCCAGCGCACACGCGGGTATGGCGGCTCGCCAAGGCGGGACGGCCGATCTGTGCGCGACCTGCCGGGCATGCCCGGTCGTCGAGATCTGTGGGGGTGGGCTCTACGCGCACCGATACCGGAGCGACAACGGATTCGACAACCCGTCGGTCTATTGCGATGACCTCAAGGGCCTCATTCACCACGTCTCCGCGAGCGCACCTTCCGGGCGAGCGACAGCCGAGTCCGCACACGAGGTCGATGCAGAACCCACACTGGTCCACGAGCTGACCGCGGCGGAATTCGACGCACTCGCGTCGGGATTCGGTGACGCTGACGCGGTACGCAGGGCGGCCAGAGCTCAAATGTCCCTCCGCAAATGGATGATCGCCGACGTGGGGAAACGGCTTCCGGCCGGAACCGACGCCGCCGCCGCGTGGGCCGAGATCCTCAAGCTCGACGGCGCGCAGCCCGAGACTGTCGCACAGGCACTATTAACACAGCCCTACACGCGGGTCTGGGCGACAGGCTGCGTTAAGGCTTTGAAGGAGAAGACGTCACCCAACCTGACGCGGCTCACTGAAATCGCGGTCTCGGCTGCGATGCACGCCGGCTTGCCGATCGAACTCGACTTCGGGCTGACCCACGACGCGTTTCATGTGCCCGGATTCGGCACGCTCACGCACGGCGCCGCGCATAGGCGAGCTCGGATAGAGTCAGATGGCGACGGCACGGCCACGTTGACGGTCGACGGACAGCCGCCGCACCTCATTTCCGCCGCACCGCACCCGAGCACGTCAGCTGCGTGGATGCCCCTGCGGCGTCTCTCGGCAGGACCACTGGACGTAATGCTGGACGATTGCGACCCCTTGCGCGACTGCTTCACCCGACCGGCGGCATCCCGGCTCTCGTCGGCCGACTTCGAGGCCTGGGAGCATCGCTTCGATGCGGCAGTCACCTTCCTCGACGACGCGTTGCCGCGCTACCTGTCCGGCCTGGCCGGGGGATTCGCGACGCTGACACCGCTGGTCCCGCGTGCGGACGGCGCGGCCACGAGCGCGACCAACACGGACGCATACGGCGTGATCGGCGCGGCACTCCCCGCGGACGGCCACACTCTGGCCCTGCTGATGATCCATGAGTTCCAGCACAGCAAGCTGGGGTCACTACTCGATCTGTACGAATTCTTTGACAGTTCTGACACTCAGGAGAAGTACTACGCGCCGTGGCGAGACGATCCGCGGACGTTCGAAGGACTGCTTCAAGGCACGTATGCGCATCTGGCGATCACCGACTACTGGCGGGTGCGCCGCCACCTCGTCGGCGGTGCCGAAAAGCGGGCCGCGGACATAAAGTTCGCCCAGGCGAGATCGGGGGTGGCAGAGGCGATGGAAACGCTTCTGGCATCCGGATCGCTCACCGCGCTCGGCGAGCGGTTCGTGCGCACCGGCGCGAACACGCTCGCCGGGTGGCTCGACGAGCCGGTCGGCGAACGTGCCGCGAGCGCGGCTCAGCGCGCGGCCCGCGAACATCGCGCCGCCTGGGACGCCCGCGTGAGTACACGCCGCTAAAGACGCGGCCCGCTCGGTCCAGTCGACGTCGAAACGCAAAGAAGCCGCACTGGCCAACTACCGCCGAACTGGCCAAACCGTGGCCAGAGTTGGACTGCGGGCTAGTAGCCCGGCACGGCCGGGGATTACCATGGCGTGGGAGTGCCAGCGCTGATTCGGCGGACGACGCGAGCCGACGGCCGCCGAATCCACACCGGGGAGGCCAGATCGATGACCGCCGCGCCCATCGAACCCGCCGTCCGGAGCCAGGTCGCCGACCTGGTGTCCGCCTCACTGGCCGACCTCGCCGCACCGGACGGCGTCGGGCGCGCACGGGGGGAAGCGGTGGAGAGGATTGCCAGCAAAAAGACTCGAGCGAGCGTTCCGGTCGCGGAGTTCACTTCATCCATCTGAGCGTCATCAATTCGAGCGGCTTCGCGCCGTCGCGCCACGGGCGCACCACCGCTCCTCTACCCTTGTCGCGCCGACGTGTCGCAGGGGAAGGGGGGCGGCGGGTTTGTCAGAACCCTCATCAATGGATCAGACCTCGGTCGAACCAGCCTTCTTTCTGTCATATGTTCGAACCCAGCCGGTCAAGGGCGACGAGGAGCGCGATCCGGACGCCGGGGTGATGCGCCTGTTCTACAACCTGTCCGCCCTCCTGAACCAGTTGCTGGACCGGGATGCCGCGGCACCTCCGGGGGCGATCGACCGGCAGATCGTGGGCGGCAAACGCTGGTCCCCGGAACTGGCCGAGAAAGTCGGCACCTGCCGCGTGTTCGTGGCACTGGCATCGCCGCGCTACTACCGCAGTGAGTGGTGCGGCCGCGAATGGGGCGCTTTCGAGTCACGCCAGCGCACCGACGACGGAGAGCCGCTGCCTCGAGACAGCGGCATGATCGTGGTGCGCTGGATCCCCCCGGCCCCCGGGCAACAACCCCCCAAGGCCATGAACGCCGTCCAGGAGTTCGCTCCGCTCGAAGGACGCGAATACACCCTCTACCGGGAACACGGTCTGTGGGGACTTCTCGCCAGCGGCAATGAGGAAACCCACCGCTTCATCACGTACTGCCTCGCGCGACGCATCGCAGAGCTCTATCACACCGTCCGAGTACCACCCCGCGTGTTCCGCGACGCCGCCACCCTGCCCAATGTCTTCCGGGAGGCTGAATGAACGCGACCGCGGCGACACCCCCGCAAGCACAGCTGCCGTACTTCTTCCTCAGCTACGCGCACACGCCGCATTCGGGCTCTGACCCGCGGGAGGATCCCGATCGCGGCGTCGGCGAGTTCTTCCGCGATCTGTCCGACGCGGTCGCCGACCTGACGGACCGCGCCGGCCGGGAGGGCCGGTCCGGATTCATCGACCGGGAGCTGGCAGCGGGCTCGAATTGGCAGCGCTACCTGTCCGCCGCGTTGGAGACGTGCCAGACCTTCGTCGCGCTGTACGCCCCGCGCTACTTCAGCAGCACGGCGGCCGGCCGAGAATGGACCTCGTTCCACCGACGTCTTCAGATTTCCGGCGTCCGCGACGTCGCCAGCCGCTACATTCCGGTGCTGTGGAACCCGCTCCAACCCGGCTACCCCCTCCCCCCCGGCGTACCAGAGCCGCTCACGCTCGACGAGGTCCCGGAGTACCGCGAACACGGCCTTCAAGCGCTGCGACGGCTACCTCGCTTCCGCGGAGCGTACGACAACGTCGTGGCCGTACTCGCCCGGAAGATCGTGACGCTGGCGGAGCGCCACCCGATCGAACCCGGCACCGTCCCCGACCTCGACGACGGCGACCTGGACTTTCCCCGCGGCCGGACCTTGCAGCCGTTCGTCATCGTGGTCGTTGCCGACACGGCCAAGCAGCTGTCCGATGGCGCTCTCGCCGGATACTACGGAGAGACCGCGGCCGAATGGCGCCCCTACGGACCGAAAGAGACGCTGCCCCTGGCCCGGTACGCCACGTCGATCGCGGAGTGGTTCGGCTTCTCATCGCTCGTCACTGGGCTCGACCAGGCGCGGGAACTGCTCGCCACCGCGCCCGGCGTCGCGCTGATCGACCCCTGGCACCCGGTCGCCTCGACGCCGGCCGGCCTGCGCAAGCTCACCTCGCTACCGCGGTGGACCGTGCCGGTAGTCGTCTTCTCACACGACGATCCGCGGCTCGCGGGCGAAGGGGCGGGCAACCTGGGCCCGCTGGACGCGACGCTGACTGCGGCCCACCCGCCGCGCACCGAAGCGGCACGCCACGCGGCCGAGGGAATCGACGATCTGGCGGATTTCGACGAATTGTTCCCGATACTGGTCACCGACGCGGCGCGGCGATACCTGCGGCAGGGGCCGGTGTACCCGCCCCGCGGCCCGGCCGCCGCGCCGTCGCCCGTATTCAACCCCTGACGTCGATCGGACATGAGCGCGCAGATGCCTGAAGAGCCCCGAGGATCCGTCGTCACGTTCTACTCGTTCAAGGGTGGAACCGGGCGCACCATGGCCCTGGCGAACATCGCCTGGATTCTGGCGGCCAACGGCAAGCGGGTGCTAGCCGCGGACTGGGACCTGGAATCCCCGGGTCTGCACCGCTTCCTGCACCCTTTCCTCGACCAGAACGATCTGGCCGCGACCGGGGGCGTCATCGGGCTGATCCACGACTTCGAGCTGGCCGGCAAGGTCGGCCTTCCGCGCCCCGACGACTGGTTCACCGACTACGCCAAGGTGGTACCGCGGGTGGTGCCGGTGAACTGGCATTTCCCCGACGGCGGCTCGCTGGACTTCCTGCCGGCCGGCTCGCACAACCGGCAGTTCTCGCCGCTGCTGCTGACCGTCAGCTGGGACACCTTTTTCGACAACGACGGCATGCACTTCCTCGAGGCGCTCCGCGAGGACATGCGGGCCAACTACGACTATGTGCTCATCGACAGTCGCACCGGCCTTGGCGACGTGGCCGACGTGTGCACGATCCACCTGCCGGACACCGTCGTGGCCTGCTTCACCCTTAGTGAGCAGGGCATCGACGGCACGGCTGAGGTCTCGTTGGGCATCGACCGCCACGTCAATATCCGCGAGCGGAAGGTCAGAATCCTCCCTGTCCCGATGCGCGTGGACGAGGGCGAGAACGAGAAGGCGAACGCGGGCCGCGCGTGGGCCCGCGAGCGGTTCGGACCGCTGCCGAAAGGACTGTCGCCCACCGAGCGCCAGGTCTATTGGGCGAACGTGGAGATCCCGTACCGCCCGTTCTACGCGTACGAAGAGACCCTCGCCGTTTTCGGCGACCCGCCCGGCGTCCCGGTCTCCCTGCTGTCCGCGTTCGAGCGGCTCACCGACCACCTGACGTCCGGCCACATCACCAAGTTCCCAGCGCTCGACGAGACCGAGCGCGTGCGCACGCGGGAGCTGTTCGTGCGCAAGGCCAGGAACGCTGGGACGACATTCGCCGTCGCACACGTCCCGATGGACGCCATGTGGGGCGAGTGGATCGCGGATGTGCTGCGGCGCGCCGGGTTCGAGGCGAGCACGGTCAACATGTCACGCTCCGACGCGGTGGTACCCGACGGGGCCAGAATCATCATGGCCGTGTCGAGCGCCTTCGCGGAATCGGCCGCCGCGACCCGCTTCGTGACAGCGCTGTCAGACCGGGAGGGGCTGGGCGCAAGGCACCCGATCGTAGCCGGAGTCGGCGAGGCCCGGCCTGAGGCGCCGTTCGACAACTGGCCCGTGACGGTCCTGTCGGGCCTGGCCGAGCAGGAGGCCATCGAGGCCCTTCTGCGTGCGGCCGGATTCGGCGGCCAGCCCGGCGCGGTGGCTCCGTCCGATCTGACCACCCGCTTCCCGGACCACGCCCCGGACGTATTCGAGGGGGTGCCAACCCGCAACCCCGCCTTTACGGGACGCGGCGAGGCCCTCACCGAGATGCTCGACGCGCTGCGCCCGGTCGGCGGGACGTCGGCCGGGCGGCCAGTCGTGCTCTACGGCCTCGGCGGTGTCGGCAAGACGCAACTCGCGCTCGAGTTCGCGCATCGTTTTCAGGCCGAGTACGACCTCATCTGGTGGGTGACCGCCGACCAGCCCCGCTTCATCGACACCTCGATGTCGACGCTCGCGGAGCACTTCAACCTGCGGAGCGACTCACCGCGCGTGGTCGACGGCGTGCTAAACGCACTGCGCCGCAGTGAGCGATACTCGCGCACACTGCTGATCTTCGACAACGCCGACGAGCCGGCGCAGATCAAGCGGTTCATCCCGAACGGGCCACGCAACAGGGTGCTGATCACCTCACGCAACCGCGACTGGGCGGACGTCGCCCGGGTGATCGACGTCGACGTCTTCCAGCGCCAGGAGAGCCTCGAGCATCTGACCCGGCGCGTGCCCGAGCTCTCCGTCCCGGACGCCGAACGGATCGCCGCTACCCTTGGCGACCTTCCGATCGCGATCGCGAACGCCGGCGCGTTGATGGCGGAGACGGGCACGACGGCGTCCGACTACCTCGACCAGTTCAATCGGCGCGCGCGGGAGACGCTGTCAGTCGTCAAGTCACCCAACTATCCGACGGACGTCGCGGCCACGTGGGCGATCTCCCTCGAACAACTGGGCAAGCGCAGCGCCGCCGCCCTGCGCTTGTACGAGATCTGCTCGGTGCTGGCCTCGGAGATCCCGATGGAGCTGATCACCGGGGACGCCATGGCCGACATCCTGAGCGAGCTCGACCCGTCGCTCGGCATGTCTTTCAAGCGCCGCACCCTGACCCGCGAGCTCCAGCGCCTGGCGCTGATCAAGCTCGACAACCATCGCGACTCTGTCCATGTGCACCGAGTCGTCCAGCTCGTGGTCCGCGGCTCGATGGATCCGGACACGCTGGCGGCGACGCGGCGCGACGCCCACCGGGTGCTGGCGGCCGCGCGGCCGAGCACCGATGGGGCCGTGGACTCCCCGACGTTCTGGCCGCGGTACGAGCAGCTGTGGCCGCACCTCGAGCCGTCGCAGTTGCTTGAATCGGATCTGCCCCGCGCATGGGAGCTGATGATCGACCGCGTCCGGTACCTGTTCCACACCGGCGCGCTGGATGACGGGCGCGAGGTAGCCGAGCGCGTTGACGAGGTGTGGACTCAGCAGCTGGTGGCGCTCGACCTGGGCCACTCAGAAGCCAGCGACCTTCGCCGATGGCAGCTGCACCTGCGCTTCAATCTAGCGAACATCCTGCGCGCCCAAGGCGAATACGCCGCAGCGCTCGCCCTGGACGAGGAAGTGCTCGACGCGCAGCGCAGGGAGCTGGGCGAGCGCGATCCGCACACCCTGATGACGGCGAACAGCCTCGCCGCAGATCTGCGCGCGGCGGGCGAACACCACCGGGCGCTCGCGCTGGACGAGGCGACACACGCGGGATTCCTGGAGATCTTCGGCGATCGGCACGCTCGGAGCCTCGCCGTGGCCAACAACATCGCCGAGGACCTGCGGCGTCTCGGCCGCTACGACGAGGCGCGCATCCGCGATACGCGGGTGCTTCAGAGTCGCCGCTCCATTCTCGGCGCCGAGCACCGCGAGACCCTCCGGTCGCAGGCGAATCTGGCGCGCGATTACCGGGAGCTCGGCGATTACGACAGGTCGGTCAAGGATCTGCGCGACGCACTCGCGCAGTGCACGAAGACGCTCGGCGAGGACGCGCCGTACACGCTGGCCGCCAAAGTGAGCCTCGCGGTGTCGCTGCGCGCCAACGGCGAGTTGACCGATGCGTACAGTCTGATGAGCGCCGCCGCGCGTCAGTACACCGCGCTGTACAGCGACATGAGCAATCCGGAACTTTTGGCGTGCCGGGTCAACTTCTCGGCCGACGTGTTCGTGTCGGGCGACGCCAAGCGGGCCACTCGCATGGTGCGGGAGGCGATCGGGATCCTTGAGCCCACGCTCGGCGCCGCGCACCCGTACACCCTTGCCTGCATCAACAACCTCGCTGTCTATCTGCGCGGCGATTCCCGGGTCGAGCAGGCTACGGCGGCCGCTCGCCAGTCCTTCGACGGACTCGCGGCCGCGCTGGGCTCGGATCATCCGCACACCCTCGCGGCGCAGATGAACCTGGCGAACTGCCTGGCCGACGCGGGCGAGCACGACGCGGCGGAACGCCTTGACGGGGACGCGGCCGCGCGGCTGTCCGACCGCCTCGGCCAGAACCACCCGGACACGCTGCGCTGCGAGGTGAACCTCGCGCTCAGCAAGCGGTCCGGCCATTCCGGCGACGGCTCCGGCGACCGGTTCGCCCGGACGCTGGCCGCGCTGGCGGAGCGGCTCGGTGACAGACACTCGGTCGTCGTGGATCTGCGCATGGGCAAGCGCGCCGACCGCATCCTGGAACCGCAGTACATCTGACGGCGAGACAGCACGGCGATATCTGACAGTGCGACCGGGTCGGCCGGCCAGACCCCGCCGCTCCGGCGCTGTCAACCCGCCGCACGGACCTCATCAAAGGTCTGATGGCTCGCCTTCTGCGCAGCTGCGGGGGCGGGTGCGGGTGCAGGCGCGGCGTTCGCCACCACCCACGTGAGCACGTCGGGAAGCTGTTCGATCGCCGAGAAGTGCGCTGCCCACGGCTCAATGACGACGCGGGAGCCGGTGATCTGCTGGGCCAGCCACTCGGTGTGCGCCTTGGGGACGAACGCGTCCTCGCCGCCGTGCCACAACATCACCGGCACGCGGATGCCGTCGAGCTTGAATCCCCAGCCGTGCGGGTCGGCCAGGGCGACCACGTCGTCGAAGTGGCCCCACAGATCCTCGTTGAACGCCTCACGGTAGGTGTTGAGCAGCTGATTGCGAATGCCGCCGTCGCGGATCACCCGCCGGTCGGCGAGGTGCAGACCCGCGTCGAGTACCGGAAGCATGGAGGTGGGGTCCCGGCGGATCTCACTCATGCGGTCGGATAAGCGGATGTGCAGCGCCTCAGGATCGGTGTGCGCCATGCCGAATTCGTCGACGTTCCTGGGAGTCATCCCGCCGACCCAATCGAGACCTTCGGCGTTGCGTGGCGCGAGCGTCACCATAGCGGCCGCCGACGTCACCATCTCAGGCAACAGCGCGGCGCACGCAAGCGCGTGCGGGCCACCGCCGGAGCGGCCGACGACGGCGAAGCGGTCGATACCCAAATCGCCGGCGATCATCTTGACATCATCAACCGCGTCGGCCACCGAGCGCTTCTCGACCCGGGTTGACTCGCCGTAGCCTGGCCGGTCGTATGCGATCAGGCAGATGTGACGGCGGTAAAGCTGGACGCTGCGCGGCTGGGGTCCAAGCCGACTACCCGGAGTCCCGTGAAGGAGGAACACGGGAAAACCATCCCGTGCACCGCTGACCTGATAGGCGATCTTCCGCATGTCCGAAGAGTCGACCACATAGTGCGTCACCGCCCCCCTCCCCAGCGCAGGCTCTTCCGCATCGATCGCATCCCGTAATGATGTGGCATCGGACGTAGAATAATTCAGCCTAGCCGGGTTCGCCGCCCCATGACGCGCGAATGGGTTTACTTCCCCGCGAAACATGGGAACGAATACAGGTTGGCCACGGCCAGGACAGCGCCCGGCCAGGACAGCGCACCCCCCTTCATTCACGCTTGAGCGCTGGCCTCCGTCCCTATGCGCCCGGACAGGCGCAGGTCTAGCGCGGTGTGGCGGCGGCCGGCGCCTGCGGTGCGGATCGCCTGGGTGAGGGCGCGCTCGGAGCCGACCAGGACGACGAGCTTCTTGGCGCGGGTCACGCCGGTGTAGAGCAGGTTGCGCTGGAGCATGGTCCAGGCGCTGGTGGTGACCGGGATGATCACGGCGGGGTACTCCGAGCCCTGCGAGCGGTGGACTGTTACTGCGTACGCGTGCTGGAGCTCGTCGAGTTCG
>DASZFS010000556.1:0-8624 GCA_035939575.1 Vicinamibacterales bacterium
AACCGACGGGAATTTCTACGGAACGACCCCCGCAGGTGGCAACTTCAACTGCGGCGTCGTTTTCAAGATGATCCCGGCCGGCACCGTCACCCTCGTCCATTCATTCAATCCCCCGACAGAGGGGTGCGGTCCTCGGGGAGCGCTGATCCAGGCAATCGACGGCAACTTCTATGGGACGACCAATAACAACGGTGCCTTCGGCTCGGGCACTATCTTCAAACTCACGCCGGCGGGTGCCTTGACCGTCCTGCACTCGTTCAACTTCGCGACCGATGGCGGAGCTTCTGTGGCGGCCCTCGTCCAGGGCACGGACGGGAATCTCTACGGGACGACGAACGCTGGTGGGCCATCGGGCGGCGGGACGGTTTATTCGCAGACGCTTGCCGGCACGTTCACCGTCCTGCACGCGTTCAACTTCGCGACTGACGGCGGATCGTCCATGGCGGCCCTCATGCAGGCCACCGACGGAAATTTCTACGGGACCACGCAAGGTGGCGGCGCTTCGAGCGGCGGCACCATCTTTTCGATCACCTCCGGCGGCACGTTCGCGGTCGTGCACCCGTTAAACCCGGCGACGGACGGCGCCGTTTCACAGGCCCCTCTGATTCAGGGCACTGACGGGCATTTGTACGGAACCGCCAACAGCTCCGGGCCGTCCGGATGCGGCACGGTTTTCGGGCTGACGCTCCCGTCCACGTTCGCGGTTGTTCACGCGTTCAACGGCCCGGTCGATGGGTGCGGTTCGGGGGCCGCCGTTCTCGAGGGCACGGACCTGAATCTGTACGTGCCCACCGTTTCCAATGTCCCCGTGAACGTCGGCGCGGTCCTCCAGATGAATCTTGCGGGATCGTCGGTCACGGTCCTGCACTCGTTCACCAGCGGGGCCGACGGCGTCGTACCAATGAGCGATCTGATCCAGGCGACCGACGGCAATTTCTACGGCACGACGCCTGCCGGCGGCACTTCCGGCGTCGGCACCATCTATAAGGTCACGCCGGGCGGCACGCTCACCATCCTGCACACTTTTCAGGGCGGCCCGGCGGACGGAAGTGTCCCTGCCGCAGCGCTGATTCAGGCGACCGACGGGAACTTCTACGGGACGACTCAGTCCGGCGGCGCCAACTTCTGCGGCACGATCTTCAAGATGACCCCTGCGGGCACGGTCTCGCTCCTGCATTCGCTGAGCGCGCCACTCGACGGGTGCGGCCCGCAGGCCACTCTGATCCAGGCCACCGACGGGAACTTCTACGGCACCGCCACCAACGCCGGCCAATTCGGGAACGGCACGGTCTTCAAGGTCACCCCCGCCGGCACGTACACGGTCCTCTACAACTTTGCTGGCGGCGGGATGGACGGCTCGTTTCCGATCAGCCCGCTCCTCCAGGCCGCTGACGGGGATTTCTATGGCACGACTCCCAGCGGGGGCGCCTCCGGCGCCGGCACGATCTTCAAGATGACGCCGGGTGGCACGCTCACCGTGGTGCACGAATTCGCGGGAGGGCAGCTGGAAGGGGGCAGCCCGCGCGGCGCGCTCATTCAGGGCAGCGATGGAAATCTCTACGGCACGACCCGCAATGGCGGCGACTTCAACGCCGGCACGGCGTTCAAGATGACGCCCGATGGGACCGTTACGGTCGTGCATTCGTTCAACAGCGGAACAGAAGGGGGCAGTCCGCAGTCCGCGCTCTTGCAGGGGGCCGACGGCAATTTCTATGGCACCACGCTGAACGCCGGCGGTCTTGGAGCCTTCTTCGGCACGGCCTTCAAGATGACTCCGACCGGCACGCTGACCGTCCTGCACGAGTTTGCGGGCGGGCCGAACGACGGTCTGAGCCCCTTCTCGGCGCTGACCAAGGGCAGTGACGGGAATTTCTACGGGACGACCCGCAACGGCGGAGCGTCCGGAGCCGGTGTGGTGTTCCGACTGCCGGCGCCAAAGCCTCCGACAGGCGATTTCTACCGCGACGGAAGAGCCGACATCACGGTCTACCGGCCCTCGAACGGGACGTGGTGGATTCTGCGCTCGGGCACGAACTTCACAACGTTCGGAGCCCACATATGGGGGGTCAGCACCGACATCCCCGTCGCGCGTGATTACGACGGCGACGGCAAGACCGACATCGCCGTCTTCCGGCCGAGCACCGGGACGTGGTTCATCCTGCTCTCGAGCACGAACTTCACGACCTTCGCCAGCTATCAATGGGGCGTCAGCACCGACTTGCCGGTGCCGGCCGACTACGACGGCGACGGGAAGGCCGATCTCGCCGTCTATCGGCCTTCGGTGGGCGCGTGGATCATCCTGCTGTCGAGCACAAACTATACGACCTACGTCGCGTACCAGTGGGGCGTGAGCACGGACATCCCTGTACCCAGTGACTACGACGGTGACGGGAAGACCGATCTCGCGATCTATCGTCCCTCCACAGGCACCTGGTGGATCCTGAAGTCGAGCACGAATTTCACGACCTACGCCAGCTATCAGTGGGGCGCCAGCGCGGACATTCCCGTACCAGCCGACTACGACGGTGACGGGAAGGCGGACATCGTGATTTACCGGCCGGCCACGGGCGAATGGTTCGCCCTGCTGTCGACTACCAACTACACGCCATACGGACACGCCGTGCTGGGGTTCGGGACTGACGTACCGGCTGACATCCCCGTGCCGGCTGACTACGACGGTGATGGCAAGGCCGACCTCGCGGTCTACCGGCCATCAATAGGCTCCTGGATCCTCCTGCTGTCGAGCCGGAACTACCAGAGCCCGGTCACGTATACCTGGGGCATCAGCACTGACATTCCCGTGCTGAAGCGCCCGTAGGATCAGGCTGCACCAGACCTCGGCCCGCGAGCGCGGTGAAACGCGCTCGCGGGCACTTCCGCCCACTCTGCCGTGCGCCGATATATCGGCGCATGATATAGTTCGGCCGTGAGCGCAAAGGCGGACGTCGACCCGTTTCTACCCCTGCCCGTCGCCTGGTTCCAGATCCTCGTCGCGATCGCCGACCGCGATCGCCACGGCTACGCCATCATGCAGGACGTGGCCTCGCGCACGGATGGCAAGCTCCGCCTCGGACCGGGCACCTTGTACGGCGCGGTCAAGCGCATGCTCGAGGTCGGCCTGATTGAAGAAGGCACCGACCCCGGAGACACCCGGGACCCTGGGAATAACGATGAGCGCCGGCGCTACTACCACATCACGCCGCTTGGCCGTCGCGTCGCGGCGGAGGAATCGGCGCGGCTGGCGAAGCTGCTGCGCCAGGCACGCGCGACCGGCCTCGCGCCAAAGAACGTGTGACGGAGCAGCGGTGGTCCGATCGGCTCTATCGCGCCCTGCTGTGTCTCTACCCGACCGAGTTCAGGGACGAGTTCGGCGCCGAGATGGCGCGCCTCGTTCGGGACACCGCACGCCGCGGCCCGCGATTGTGGCTCTACCTCGCCGCCGATCTCGTCCGCACCGCGCCAAAGGAGCACGCCGACATCATGCTGAACGACATTCGCTACACGCTGAGGTCCGTGCGCAAGGCGCCGGTGTTCAGTCTGGCCGTGATCCTCACCGTGGCCCTGGGCGTAGGCGCGAACACCGCCATCTTCAGCGTCGTAAACGCCGTCCTCGTCCGCCCGCTGCCGTTCGCGGATCCGGGCCGGCTGATGTGGGTGGCGGAAAAGAACGACAAGCTGTCCCTGCCGACCTTCGGCGCATCGGTCCTCAACTATCTGTCCTGGAAAGAGCAAACGCAGACGCTGGAGACGCTCGGGGCATTCGGGCAGGGCAACTTCAACCTGAGCGGAAAGGGGGACCCCGAGCAGTTTGCCGGCGCACGCATCAGCCCGACGGTGATGCCGCTGCTTGGCATCCGTCCATTGCTCGGCCGCGGATTCAGCGACGGCGACGACAAGCCGGGCGCGCCGCCCATCGTCCTCATCGGCGAAGCGCTCTGGAAGCGCCGCTTCGGGGCTGATCCGGCACTCGTCGGCAGTCAGCTCACCGTCAACGGCCTCGACTGCACCGTCGTCGGCATCGCGCCCGCGAGCCTGGCGGTCATGACCGGCGGCGATATGTGGACGCCGCTCGTCATCGATCCGGGTCGCGAGATTCGACTGAACCACGTGATCCTCGCGATCGGCCGGCTGCGGCGCGGCGTCACGATGCGCCAGGCACAGGCGGAGATGGACACCGTCGCCTCGCGGGTGGGACAGCAGTACCCGGAGGTCAAGGACTGGGGCATCCGGCTCGTGGACTTCGACCACTGGTTCGTCACAGAGCAGCTGCGGACCGCTCTGCTCATCCTGCTCGGCGCCGTCGGGTGCGTGCTGCTCATCGCGTGCGCCAACGTCGCAAACCTGCTGCTGGCGCGCGCGGCGGCGCGGCAACGGGAGATCGCCGTCCGCACCGCGATGGGCGCCAGCCGATCGCGGCTCCTGCGACAGCTCCTCGTGGAGAGCCTCGTGCTGTCGCTCGCCGGCGGCGGCCTCGGCCTGGCCGGCGGCTTTGCTGCCGTGCGCGCGATCAACGCGCAGCTTCCGCCGTCCCTGCTTCCCGTTCCCGAGATTTCGATCGACGTCACGGTGCTGCTGTTCGCGCTGACGATCACGGTCCTCACCGGCCTGCTCTTCGGCAGCGTCCCGGCGTGGCACGCGTCGAAAAGCGATCTGAATACCGTGTTGAAGCAGGCATCCCGCTCGGCGGCCGGCGGGGCGCGTCCATTGGTGCGGAACGGGCTGGCAGCGGGGGAGCTGGCGCTGGCGACGGTTCTGCTCATCGCTGCCGGACTGCTGGCGCAGAGCCTCGTCAACCTGCAGCACGTGCCGATCGGGTTCGATCCGGCGGGCCTGCTGACATTCCAGGTTTCGCTGCCGCTCACAAGATACCCGGCCGACAAGGCGCCGCTCTTTCACAGCCAGCTGCTGGAGTCGCTGCGCACGCTCCCCGGCGTCGAGGACGCCGCCGTCTCGAGCGGTATTCCGTTCGGCGTTGGCAACCTCACGACCACGCCGATGTCGCCGAACGGCCGATCCGTGCTGCCGCCGGGCACGGCAATCCCGATCGACTGGCGGATCGTCAGCCCGGGGTTTTTCCGCGTGCTGCGCATTCCGCTGATTCGCGGCCGCGACTTGACCGACGCGGACGGACCCGCCGCGCCGAACGTCACGGTCGTCAGCCAGGCGACCGCCGCAAAATTCTGGGGCACCGAAGATCCGCTCGGCCGCTCGCTTCACGCCGGCGGCCGGGACTACACGGTTGTCGGCGTGGTCGGAGACGTCCGGAACACCGCGCTCAACCAGGAGTCGCCGGCCATCTACTACTCCAGCGTCGCGCGTGTCTGGCCGCTGATGGACATCGTCGTGCGAACGTCGCTGCCGCCCGAGGCGCTGCTCCCGGGAGTGCGCGAGAAGATCCGAGCGCTCGACGCGCAGATGCCTGTCTCGAACGTGCGCACGATGGAGAGCTGGGTGTCGAACGGGGCGTCGCAGCCGCGGCTCAACGCGATGCTGCTGGCCATCTTCGCGGCTGTCGCGCTGGCGATTGCCGCTCTCGGCGTCTACGGCGTTCTGGCGTATTCCGTCACGCAGCGGACGCGCGAGATCGGACTGCGGATGGCGCTCGGCGCGCCGCGCGCGGCGGTCGTGCGGCTCGTCGTCCGCGAGGGGATGACCGTGGGCATCGCCGGCGTCTGCGCCGGGCTCGCCGCAGCCCTGGCGCTCAGCCACGCGCTGGCCGGCCTCGTGTTCGCCGTGCCGGTGCGTGACCCGATAACCTTTGCCGGCGTCACAGCGGTGCTGGTCACGGTCGCGCTTGCGGCGTGCTCACTGCCGGCGCGTCGCGCATCACGGGTCGAGCCGATCATCGCACTGCGCGAGGACTGACGCGTGGGCGCGAGCGGTTACTGCACAACGAATGGGGCAGACACCTCTGTCTTCTCCCAGGCCATCGTGACCACGCCACCTTTGCCTGCGGGGTTGGTCCCGATGGTGAATGTCAGCTGCTCAACGGGCGCCTCGACAACGCGCTTCTGGATGACCAGCCGCCCCAGATCGGCGCGCCTGTTATAGCCCGTGTGAAATCCGCTCGATTCCTTGCTGATCACGAGGGTCCAGGCGTCGGCGGTCGGGAGCATCCAGATCGTGTGTGGTCCCGGCGGCACGCTCAACGCGCCGAACTGAAGCGGCCGCGTGCTGTCGAGCGTTGTTGCTTCGTCCGCGCCGGGGCACCAGACACGGCCGTATGGCACGAGCGCGCCAAAGATCGCGCGGCCGCGCATCGACGGCCGGCCGTAGGTGATGGTGAGGTTTGCGCCGTCCACGGCCCCGGTTACGGTTTCGTGAGGGCTCACACGGTTGCCCTGTCCGCCCTGTTGTGTCCTGGCGGCTGCGACGGCCATGCACGCTATCGCGACACCGGTTATGACGAGTGCTGAAGTACGCAAGCGCCCCCTCCCTTTGAAGCTATAATCCGATCACATCATGTCCAACGATTCCCCGCGCGTCGTGCTGGTCGTCGAAGACGATGTGTCCGTCCGACGGCCGCTGGTGAAGTTTCTCGAGATGCACGGCTTCGTCGTGACCAGCGCCGAAAGCTCCGACGAGGGCCTCGACGCGCTGAAGAAGCAGAGGTTCACCGCGGCGGTGGTGGACCTCAGGTTGAAGCGCGGATCGGGGCGCGACGTGGTGGTCTCGGCGCCCGCCGACATTCCCGTCATCATCTTCTCCGGTGTGCCGTCAGAATCGGCCGAGCTCGAGCGCGTCCGACCGAAAACGCGCCTCATCGAGAAACCGTACTCGCTTGTGCTGCTCGTGGAAACGCTCGAGGAGATGCTGTCGGAGGCCGCCGGATCGCCGTCACAGAATCTTCATTCCTAGCGCCGAGAGCGCCAGCTCGGTGCCGAGCACGGCGGTCGTGTTCTGCATGTCGAGCGTCGGGTTCACCTCCACGAGATCCAGCGCGGTCAGCAGTCCGGAATCAGCGACGATCTCCATCACCATGTGCGCTTCGCGGTAGTCGAGTCCGCCTTTGACCGGCGTCCCGACGCCGGGTGCGATGAGCGGGTCACAGACATCCATGTCGAACGAGACGTGCACGCCGGCGGTGCCGTTGCCGGCGAGGTTCACGGCCTGCTCGGCGACCGACGCAATGCCCTGCCGATCGATGTCCTTCATCGTGAAGACGTGCACGCGCGAGTCGCGGACAGCGACCTTCTCGCGCTCGTCGAGGTTGCGCACGCCGATGATCACCGTGTGAGCGGGGTCCACCTTGGGCGCAAACGTGCCGATTCGCGACAACTCCGCGGGCTCCGTGCCGAGGAGCGCGGCGAGCGGCATGCCGTGCACGTTGCCCGACAGCGACGTCGCCGGCGTGTTCATGTCACCGTGCGCGTCCACCCAGAGCAGCCCGATCGGCAGATTGCGCGTCCGCTTTGCCCACTCGGCCGACGCCGCCACCGATCCCGCCGCCAGGCTGTGGTCGCCACCGAGGACGATCGGCAGCGCGCCTTCCTCGAGCGACGCGAGCGACAGCTGGTAGAGCTTCTGGCAGACCCTCGCGATGTCGTTGATGTACTTCTTCCGCTCGTCGCGCTGCTTCTGTGTCTCGGGAATCGGCGCGGCCACGTCGCCTTTGTCAACGACCGCATAGCCGAGCGCGGTCAGGCGGTCGCCCAGCCCTGCGATCCGGAACGCGGACGGTCCCATGTCGACGCCGCGGCGATTGCCTCCGAGATCGAGCGGCACGCCGATGATGTGAACGAGCTTCGATCCCACGCTGGAGCCACTCACGGCCTTGCTTCGTGTCTTCCGTCCAGCCAATCCGAAACCCGCGCGGCGGTCGCCCGGCCGTCGGCAATGCAATCGGGGATGCCGACGCCGCGGAAGCCGCTGCCCGTGACGAACATGCCCGGGAGCCGTGCAAGCGCGCGGTCGATCTCTGCGACGCGCGCCAGGTGGCCAACTTCGTGCTGCGCGTTTGCGCGGTCCCATCGGTAGACGCGCGCGAGGAGCGGATCGCCTGCGATGCCCAGCAGCGGCCGCAGGGCCGCGAGGGACGTGGCGACGAGCTCCGGGTCGTCGCGCTCGAGTGCGCGGGGATCGCGGGCGCCGCCGATGAACGTGCGCAGCAGTACGTGTCCGTCCGGCGCGCGCTCGGGCCATTTCGACGAGAGCCAGGTCGCGGCGAGGATGCCGGTCTTCTCAGATCGCGGCACGACGAATCCCGATCCGTTCAAGGGGTGTGACACCGAATCGCGCATGAACGCGAGCACGACCGTCGCAACCGACGCGTACGGGATGCCGCCGCACAGCCGCGCGAGATCGGCGTCGAGATCGCGGACGAGCGCGCTCGTCACGAAGGCGGGTGTGGCGAAGACGACCGATCGGGCGTCGATCCGGCCGCCGTCGGCGGTCGTCACGACGAACGGCCCGGTGCCTGCAACGCGCGCGACGCGCGACCCGGTCCGGACGTGGGCTGTTCCCATCGCGCTCACGAGACCGCACACCAGCTCGGTCAAGCCGCCGGGCAAAGATCTGAACGCCCCGTCTTTATCACTCCGGGGGCCCCTATCTCCCTGACTATCACTCCGGGGGCCCCTATCCCCCGGACTATCACTCCGGGGGCCCCTATCCCCCGGACTATC